>DATLNO010000142.1:0-3293 GCA_035536715.1 Solirubrobacteraceae bacterium | reverse complement strand
GACACCCATGCCCGCCCAGTGACCCTCGCCGTTGATCTTCTCGTTCGGGATCGAACCCTCGACGATGAGCACGAACGGATCGAGCTTGCCGGCCTCGGCGTCATACCAGGCCTGCAGGAACTCCGCACCGTTCTCGTACGCGAGCACCGGGGTATGTGCCACGACCTTCGGCATACCGGGGATCGCGCCCGTGATGATGTCCTCGAGGCTCGGGTTCACCGCGGACGTCATGGCGACTGAGTCACCATCGCAGCTCAGTCCCGATGTCAGCCAGATCACGTGCGCCGTGATCTGCTCTGTTTCATGCTGCCGTGGTGCGAACTCGATTGATGCCATGTGAGCTCCTCCCTTTGCTAACAGATGCGGGGAAGTGGATCGCCCACGAGCTGATCCATCACCCGCTTGCCTCCGAAGGCGGTGGCCATCAGCACCATGCCTTCGGGTTCGGTCTTGCATTCACCGATAATGGCGGCGTCTTCGCCGCCCGGCGCCGACCGCAATGCGGCCAGGGCTGTGTCCGCTGCCTCGGGGGCCACGATCACAACCATCTTCCCCTCATTCGCCACGTGCATCGGGTCGATCCCGAGGATCTCCGCAGCGCCTGCGACTGCCGGGTGCACTGGCACCGCGGCCTCGTTTATGACCATCGCAACGCGCGATGCTCGAGCGAGTTCGTTGAGGACCGATGCGACGCCGCCGCGCGTCGCGTCGCGCAAGCAGCGCAGCGACGGACCGGCCTGGTCCAGCAGCGTGTCGACCATCGGCCAAAGAGACATGGTGTCCGACTTGATGTCGGCGTCGAGCTCGAATTCGCCGCGCGCGAGCATGATCGCGGTGCCGTGGTCGCCGATGCGACCGGACACGAGGATCGTGTCGCCTGGGCGCAGCGAGGACGGCGACAGGCTCGTGCGATCGTCGAGCACGCCCATCCCGGTGGTGCACATGTACATCTGATCGCACATACCGCGCGGGACGACCTTTGTGTCACCGGCGACGATCGGCACCCCGGCTTCTCCGGCCGCCTTGGCGACAGCCGCCACCTGCTCCTTCAGGATGTCGGCCGGCAGGCCCTCCTCGAGGATCAGCGAGAGCGTGAGCGCCAGCGGCTTGGCGCCGGCCATCGCGAGGTCGTTGACGGTGCCGTTCACGGCGAGCTCGCCGATCGTCCCACCCGGGAACGAGATCGGGTTGACGACGAAGGAGTCCGTCGTCATCGCGACGTTGCCGCCGAGGACCGACACCGTGCCGGCGTCGGCCATCGCCTCGAGCGTGGCGTTCGCGAACGACGGCACGAGCAGGCCCTCGATGAGGCTCTGCGTCGCCTTGCCGCCGGCGCCGTGCGCCATCGTGATCTGCGTATCGCGGAACTTGGCCCGCTTGGCGCGAGCGGTCTCGATGATGTTGAGCACCTTCTGCTCACGCTCTGAGACCTCCGAGGGCACTAGACGACCTCGCGCTCGCGGGCAAAGCGCCCGTAGTTGTAGTAGGCGGCGCAGGCGCCCTCGCTGGACACCATGCACGTGCCGATCGGGCGCTCAGGCGTGCAGCCGGAACCGAACACCTTGCACTCCCACGGCTTGATGACGCCCTTGAGGACCTCGCCGCACTGGCAGGCCTTCGGGTCGGCGACGCGGATGCCGGGCACGCCGTATTGGATCTCCGCGTCCATGTCGGCGTAGGCCTCGGAGAGCTTCAGGCCGCTCTGGGAGATGAAGCCCATGCCGCGCCACTCGAAGTGGGGACGCAGCTCGAAGACCTCGGACATGACCTGCAGCGCGCGCGGGTTGCCGTCATAGGGGACGACGCGGGCGTACTGGTTCTCGACTTCACAGCGACCTTCCTTGATCTGCGTGAGGATCATGTGGATCGCGTGCAGCACGTCGAGCGGCTCGAAGCCGGCGACCGAGATCGGCTTGCCGTACTCAGCCGGAATGAACTCGAACGGCCGGACACCCACGACGGTCGAGACGTGCCCCGGGCCGATGAAGCCGTCAAGGCGCAGGTCGGGCGAATCGAGTAGCGCCCGCAGCGGCGGCACGATCGTCACGTGGTTGCACATGCAGAAGAAGTTCTTCACCCCTTCGGCCTTCGCGCGCTTGAGCGTCAGCGCCGTCGACGGCGCCGTCGTCTCGAATCCGATCGCGAAGAAGATGACCGGACGCTCAGGGTTCGCCTTGGCGATCCGCAGCGCGTCGAGCGGGGAATAGACCATGCGGATGTCTGCGCCTTCGGCCTTTGCGTCGAGCAGGGTGCCGGCCGAGCCGGGCACGCGCAGCATGTCGCCGAAGCAGGTGAAGATCACATCGGGCTGGTGGGCGAGCGAGATGCCGTCGTCGACGCGGCCCATCGGGATCACGCAGACCGGGCACCCGGGCCCGTGGACGAGCTCGACGTTCGCCGGCAGCAGATCGTCGATCCCGTACTTGTAGATCGAGTGCGTGTGACCGCCGCAGACTTCCATGAACTTGTAGTGGCGACCGGGCTCGACGAGACCGAGGATCTCGCCGGCGAGCACTTCCCCGAGGACGGGGTCGCGGAACTCGTCTACGTACTTCATGCAGGGGCCTCCTCAGTCAGCCGCGCGATCGCCGTGCCGGCGTGAACGAGAAGTCGGTCCCCCGGCGCCACCGGGGCGACTAGGTCGGTTTCAACCGTCTCCGAGTTCCCGTCATCGTCAGCGCACAGCGCGAGCCCCCGCTCCTCGTCCAAGCGCAGGACGGTCAGAGGAATCGCGACGTCGCCGCACGTGATGCAGCCAGTCGTGTAGTCGCAGGTTGGTGCCAGCGCAGCTGCTGCGTTGGCGATGAGACGGGTCATTCGATGATGCTCGCCTTCAGGTCCTCGAGCTCCTGCTCGTAGTCCTCGCCCATGCTCTCGAGCATGCGGCGTGTTTCGAGGGCTTCGGCCTCGTCGACCTTTGACATCGCGAAGCCGACGTGGATGAGGACCCAATCGCCCGGGCCGACACCCTCTCCGTCCTCGTCCAGGAGGCCGATGTTGACGTTACGCTGCACACCAGCGACGTCCACCTTTGCGAGACGGTTGGATTCGTCAACCACCTCAAGGATCTGACCGGGAATCGCCAAACACATTTCGGTCTTCAAGCCCCCCGTTCAAGCTGCATTTGCACGTTGCTCGTCACACGCAAGGAGGGAGTCGTACCACTCCTACAACCAGGGCGCTAGATGTTCGGATCACCTTGTGCCCGCGCTCGCGCCCGTGGTACCAACGGCCCGTCGCGACCAGACCAGCTTCGCCCAGACCGGGAAAGGGAGGATGAGACCGCGTGTCAA
>DATLNO010000141.1:0-3763 GCA_035536715.1 Solirubrobacteraceae bacterium | reverse complement strand
CCCCGGCCGCGACATCTCGGGCGTGAGCTTCAACGCAACCTCTCCGCGCCGGTTCGAGATGGTGCCGAGCTTCCGCGGCACGTCGTCGGCTGCGCCGCACGTGACCGGCGTCGTCGCGCTCGTGCTCGCGTCACGCGTGCTGGGCGTCGACCCCGCGCCCCGCGACGTCGAGCGCCACATCGAGCGCACGGCGCGCGACCTGGGAGTTGCCGGCCACGACCGCCGCTACGGGCACGGCCTCCTCGACGCCGCGGCGGCCACGACGCCGCGGGTGGTCATACCGTCCGGATGATGAGCACCGAGCACGGCGCGTGGTGGGAGACCTTGTTTGGCACCGAGCCCAGCAGAAAGCGCTTGGCGCCGGTCATCCCCTTGTTGCCGAGCACGATGAGGTCGCCGCCGCGCTCCTCGGCGACGTCGAGGATCGCGTCCGCCGGATCGCCCTGACGGGCGAAGACCTCCACCTCGACACCCGCCGCGCGAATCTCGTCAGCCGCGGCCTCGAGCATCGCCAGGACGTCGGCGCGCGGGTTGATCATCCAGTGCAGGTCCTCCGGGACGACGATCGACTGCTCGCGCAGCCGTGCATCGGAGACCGGCTCGTAGGCGCTGACGAGCTCGATCCGCGCGCCGACCGAACGTGCCAGCTCGGTCGCCTGGCGCACCGCCTGCGTCGCGGTGTCCGACCCGTCCGTGCCGACGACGATCGAGCCGAACACGTCTCAGCCGCTCATGTGGAGAGCTTCACGATCGCGATCACCATGCCGGCGACGACACAGATGACGATCACCGCCTGCATCCAGATCCAGGTCGGGGACATCAGCTGTCCCGCAGCTTGGAGTCGATCGCTGCGGCGGCCGCCTCGATGCGGGAGTTCGCCCGCTGCGTCGCCACGGTGATCGAGTTCTGCGCTTCGCTGAGCGCGCGGGCATTCGGGTTGTTCAGCACACCCGTCACCGCCTCGAAGTCCTCGCCGAACTGCGTCAGCGCTGCGATCAGCTGCTTGTGCTCGTCCTCCACGACGCTCGGCACCTTGATGTCGCGCAGCTTCGCCTCAAAGGTCGTGATCGTGTCCTCGAAGCGCTGCAGCGTCTTTCGGTACTGGCCGAGGCTGGCTGCCTTGCCCTGCGTCGACACCCGCGAGGCGTTCGTCGCGAACTCCTGCTGTGCCGCGTTGAGCTCGCGAATGTAGGAGTTCTTCTCCTTGCGGCTGTCGGCCTCTCCGCCGCATGCGCCCAGCGCGACAACGCCGGCCAGCAGCGCGACCAGCACCATGATCCTCGGCGACCCCGACATCGCCGGGCAATCTACCGGGCTGCCGGGTCAGCGCGCGGGTTCGAGCACGGGCGCGGCCGGCTCGGGCGGCGCGTGCTGCGTGGTGCGCTGCTTGCGCTCGAGGAACGGGCGCTCGACGAAGCGATAGGACAGCATCCCGGCCAGCACGGTCAGCGGGAAGCCGATCAGACCCAGGACGAGCACGCGCGTCTCGAGGCTGTCGTTGCGGCCGAGGAGGTTGTCGATCTCGAGCAGCACCCAGATGTGCACGAGGTAGAACGAGTACGAGCGCGCACCGAGCCAGAGCATCGCTTTGTTGGCGAACACGCGCGGGGCGCTGCCAGTGCCGATCTGCAGCACGATGAGGCCGGCGAAGAGCAGTCCGCTCGCGAGCGCCGCCAGCAGCGCGCGGACGCCGAGCGCGTGATGGATCGGGGTCTGGCGCGGGTCGTAGTCGCTCGTCGTGTACACGATCGCGCACAGCAGGCCGAGCGCGAACGCGCCCCACGCGAGGTTCCTCGCCAGCCGCGCACGGTCGCGGATATGGCGCGCGAACAGCGGCTCGGCGATCCCGAGCGCAACGCCGGGCATGAAGCCGTACATGATCGCCGGCGGGGCCGTCAGCCAGCTGAAGTCGTACTTGTCGACGGCGCGCAGCGCGATGCTCACCACGGTCACGACGGCGATCACGCCGAGCGCCAGCGCCGCCCGCTCGTGGGCGCCCTTCAGCCGGCTCGCCGCGAGGTAGGCGCCGTAGGCCGCGAGCGGGATCACGATGTAGAAGCCGACCTCGGCGCCGATCGACCACGCGGGCCCGATCGGGATCGACGCGTTCCCCTGGGTCTGGCCCTGGATGAAGAGGAACTGGCCGAGCACCTGCCACGCGTTGCTCCGCTCGGCCCCCGGCCCATCGCCGATGTCGCCGTCGAGGCCGAAGCGCAGCAGCACGAGCGCGGTCACGAGGTAGAAGACAGGCACGACGCGCAGCACGCGGTTGCGCGCGTAGGTGCGCAGGCGCGGCCGGCGCGTGCGCGCCACGTACGCGCGCGCGTATGGGCGCGCGATGAGATACCCCGAGAGGACGAAGAACGCCGACAGCGCCAGATCGATGTGGCCGAGGATCGGCGCCGCCCAGCCGTAGCTGAGCAGGTTGTTGTCCGGCACCGTGTCGGCCAGCAGGCAGACGTGCGTCGTGAAGACGAAGAGCGCGCCGACGCCGCGAACGCCGTCGCCGGCTATCAGCGTCCCGATCCCGACGTCGGGCTTGCGATCCGCAGGATCGGGCGGCGGGACGTCAGGCATGCGGGCAGGGTAGTGGCCGGGCGCCGGGACACACCCCGAGTAACAGATCGGCCGCTACCGTGGACGGTGCATCAACTCGACGAATCGAGGCTCGCCCCGCATGCTCAACTTCCTCTCCAAGCACAAGACCGAGATGCCGACCGCCGAGACGGCGCTGCCCGGGCGCTCGACGCCGATCCCCGTGCCGGAGCGCCACTACGTCCTGGACGCACCGCTGCGCGGCCCGTTCCCGGCCGACACCGAGCAGGCGGTCTTCGGCCTGGGCTGCTTCTGGGGCGCCGAGCGCGTCTTCTGGCAGTTGCCGGGCGTCTACACGACGGCCGCCGGCTACGCCGGGGGGATCACGCCGAACCCGACCTACGAGGAGGTCTGCAGCGCGCGGACCGGCCACAACGAGGTCGTGCTCGTCGTCTACAAGCCCGCCGAGATCTCCTTCGAAGAGCTGCTCGCGACGTTCTGGGAGGCGCACGACCCGACGCAGGGAATGCGTCAGGGCAACGACGTCGGCACCCAGTATCGCTCCGGGATCTACACGACGACCGACGAGCAGGCCGCTGCCGCGTCCGCGTCGCGCGAGCGCTATCAGGAGGCGCTGAGCGCCGCCGGCCGCGGCGGCGAGATCACGACGGAGATCGTGTCGGGACCGGAGTTCTTCTACGCCGAGGACTACCACCAGCAGTACCTCGCCAAGAACCCCCGCGGCTACTGCGGGCTCGGCGGGACGGGCGTCACCTGCCCGATCGGCGCCGGCGCCGGGTCTTAGCTCCCACCGCGCCGAGCCGACAGGAGCGGGTCGCATAACTGCTGTATGCGAACACTTCCGCGACACCCCTCCGACGCCCGGACCGCCCAGCAGGCAAGCTGTTCGCAAGCGCCGGCACACGACCTACGACGACCGCGCCCGACACTTGGCGTCCGCTGGAGCTCTCGTGCTCTCCAGTCCGGCGCGCTGAGCGAGCTTCCGAGCCAGCCCACGTAGCCGGCTCGCCCACGACATCCCGAAACGTCAGCCCGCCTCGGCAGCGGGTCGCGCCTGCGCGTCGCGCTGGAGCGCGAGGGCCGGGAACGCGCGCCGCACGGCAGCCTCGTCGACGCCGCGCTCGGCGAGCCAGGCGGCGACGGGCCCGCGGCGCAGCACGATCGCCATCAGCGCCCGGGCCGCGGCGGCGGGGTCGCCGTCGTCGAT
>DATLNO010000140.1:0-7326 GCA_035536715.1 Solirubrobacteraceae bacterium | reverse complement strand
CCCAGACCGCGTCGGTGCGCACGTCGTCGCCGACGCGCAGCGACCAGTAGGTCGCGACGCCCTTGAACGGGCAGTGGGTCGTGGTGTCGCTGGGCTCGAGCAGCGCGTCGTCGATGTCCTCGAGCGGGACGTAGGCCACCGGCGCGATGCCGGTCTCGTGCAGCAGGTGCGCGCCCGTGGTGTCGAGCACGACCGTATCGCCGATCAACGCGCGCAGCCGGCGGGGGTCGGCCTGGAAGAGGATCCGGTGCGCGGGCGCGTCGATCCTGTAGTTCGCATCTGCGGGCGAGCCGCCGAGCGGGCCGCTTCCCTGCGTGAGGCTCATCGCGAGCACCTGCCTGCCGGTTCGATGCCGGCCATGGCCGAGCAATGGCGCGCTGTCATGCCGGCTCCACCTTCAGTTGGCGTCCGAATGCTCGTTCGGCGAGGTCGACCTCGCGCTGCGCCGCCCAGCGCTCGACGGCCGCCGCGCCCACCGTCTCGAGCTCGAGGCGGATCGTGCCGTCGTCGGCTACGACGTGGGCCGCGCGGACGCTCTGGTCGCGGCTGCGCTCGAGGTCCTCGGCGAGGCGCAGCATCAGCGCGAGCCGGTTGAGGCGATCGCCGTCCCCGTTCTCCGCGAGCGGTGCGAGCTCGCCGAACTCGGGCGTGCCCTTGCGGTGGTAGCGGGCGGCCTGCGCGATCAGCGCGACCTCGCGTGGGGCGAAGCCGGGCAGCCCGGCGTTGAGGATGAGGTAGCGCGAGTGCTTGTGGTGGTCGTCGTAGTCGACCGACATGCCGATGTCGTGCAGCGTGCAGGCGCAGAAGAGCAGCTCGCGCTCCCAGCGGTCGCCGGGGTGCAGCCCCTGCTCGGCGAGCTCGTCGAAGAGCCCCAGCGCAAGGCGAGCGACATGCTCGGTGTGCGCGGGATCGACGTTGTAACGCGCGGCGAGGTTCAGGACGCTCGAGCGGCGCACGTCGTCGAACAGCGGCGGCTCGCCGGGCAGGTGGGATGCAAAGAAGATCCCCTCGCGCAGTCCCGCCTCCGTGACCTCGATCTGCTCGAACGCGCCATGCTCGAGCACGGAGTCGACGACAAGGGCGCCGGCGAGGATCAGGTCTGCGCGCGCGTACTTGATGCCCTTGATCGACCCGCGCTCGGAGGCCTTCATCGACTGCAGCTTGTCGATCAGCTCGCCGAGCGCGTCGCGCGTGATCGCGAAGCCCTGCACGCCGGTCGACGGTTTGCCCGCCTCGGCCTGCGCGGCGGCGGCGAGGTTTCGCATCGTGCCGCCGATGCCGACGATGCGGCGGCCGCTGCGCGGCAGCCAGGCGGCATCATCCTCGAGCACTTGCGCGACATGGGCGCGCAGCGCCTTGCGCGCCTTCTTCGGCGGCGGGTTCTCCTCGGCGAGGAAGTGCTCGGTCATCCGCACGGCGCCGAGCGGCCACGAGCCGAGATGGCCCGAATGGCGGCTCTGGACCTCGACGAGCTGCAGCGAGCCGCCGCCGAGGTCCAGCACCGCGCCGTCGGCGAGCGTCGTCGAGTTGACCACGGCGAGGTAGCCGAAGGTCGCCTCCTCCTCGCGGCTGAGGACCTGCACCATCAGGCCGGTGCGGTCCCGGACCCTGTCGAGGAAGACCTGCTGGTTGCCAGCGTCGCGAATCGCGCTCGTCGCGACCGCGTTGATGTCGCGTTCGCCGATGCCGCTTGCCGTGCAGAAGTGGGCGAAGACCTCGGCCGCCTCGAGGCCGCGCTTCATCGGCTCGCTGCCGAGCTCCCCGGTGGCGTCGAGCCCCTCCCCGATCCGCACCGCCAGGTAGATCTCATCCGTGCGCTTCCACCAGCCGTCGGCGTCGGTGAACACGACGAGCCGAAACGAGTTCGAGCCCATGTCGATGACCGCCGTGCGCTGTCCTGCCACGCGCGGGAGCTTAGAGATGGGGCCCGCCGGAGCACAGCATGGCGCCGTGGCAGCAAGGTTCTGCACACTGCTCTGCAACCACGTTCGGCCGCGCAACCTCGGCAAGGTCCTCGGGACCGGTTAGATCGGGAGCGTCCACCGTTCAGGCATCGCCCCGCAGCCCGTCGCCGGCGCGGATCCCGTGGACCTCGTCGACGCCTGCCGGGCTTCGCCCCGACGCTCGAGGACCTGCTGGCCTGACCCCTCAGCCGTGCTTCTCGATGAGCTCGATCCGGTAGTCGTCGGGATCGCGCACGAAGCACAGCAGCGAGCCGCCCTCGCGGACGCGGTATGGCGGCTTCTCGGGCTCGATGCCCTGCTCGGCGAGCGCCGCGAGCGTCTCCTCCATGTCCGAGACGGTCAGCGCGATGTGGTTGTAGCCGCTTCCGTGGGTGTACTCGGACACGCCGTGGTTGTAGGTCAGCTCGAGCCGATCGCCGTCTCCGGGTAGGCCCATGAAGACGTTGATCGCCTCGTCGCGGATCGGCTTGCGACCGCGCTCCTCGAAGCCGAGCGCCTCATAGAACGCGACGGAACGATCGATGTCACCGATGCGATAGCAGGTGTGGATGAGCTCCTTGGCGGCCATGGATCACACAGTACCCTCACCCTCATGCTGATCGAACGCTCCATGTCTGACGGCTTTCTGACGAACACCTACCTCGTCGCGGACGCTCCCCACGGCCCCGGATTCCTCGTCGACGCAGGGGGCCCGATGGCCCCGCTGTTCGAGGCGGCCGAGCAGCGCGACATCGACGTCACGCACCTGCTGCTGACCCATCACCACCACGATCACGTCTGTGATCTGGATGCGGTCACCGCGCGCTATCCAGGCATCGTCATCCTCGCCCACCCCGACGAGCCGCTCGACGCCGAGCCCTTTGAACCGCTGCAGATCGGCGGCCTGCACGTCGACGCCGTCCACACGCCGGGCCACACCGCCGGAATGCTGAACTTCACCGTCCCGGGCCACGTGTTCACCGGCGACACGCTCTTCAAGAACTCGATCGGCGGCGTGCGCGCCCCGGGCAGCACGTCCTACGGCGACATCAAGTCCTCGATCATGGACACGCTGATGAGCCTCGATCATGCGACCGAGGTCCATCCCGGTCACACCGAGCCGACGACGATCGGCGCCGAGTGGGAGAACAACGCGTTCATCCGTGTCTGGCGCGGGCTCGACCCCGAGGGCGATGAGCAGGTCACCGTCCAGGGGGAGCCGGCGACGCTCGTCGTGTGGGGCGACGACTACGACGGCGGGCACAAGGCGTGGGTGCGCTGGGGGGCACCGAATTCGAAAAATTTGGTCGGGAGCGACGACATCGTCCCCGGGTCGCGCGTCGAACGTCGTAGCGGTTAGTGGCCAAGAAGGACGCCATCCCGACGTCTCGCATCAGCCGCTCCTCCAAGGTGGGGCGGCTGGCCGCGACGCAGGCAGCCAAGCAGATGGGCACGCGCGCGACGAACGTCGCGCGCGGCGACGCGGGCGCGGAGAAGGCGCTCGCCAAGCGCCAACTCGAGACCGCCGAGCAGATCGTCGCCGCGCTGGGGACGATGAAGGGCGCGGCGATGAAGCTCGGCCAGGTGATGTCGTTTCTCGACGTCGGCCTCGTCCCGGAGGAGTACCGCGAGGAGTTCCAGGCCAAGCTCGCCGAGCTGCGCGACGCTGCTCCCAAGGTCGCCTACAAGGACATGAGGAAGGTCATCGAGGGCGAGTACAACGAGTCCATCGACACCGTCTTTCAGACCTTCGACCCCGTGCCGATCGCCGCCGCCTCGATCGGCCAGGTCTACAAGGCGCGCCTGCACGACGGCCGCGACGTCGCGGTGAAGGTCCAGTACCCCGGCGTCGCGCAGGCCGTGCGCGCGGACATGCAGAACCTCGGGATCATCCTGCGGCTCATGAAGATGGTCGCTCCGGGCCTGGATCCCAAGGCGATGGGCGACGAGATCCGCTCGCGGATCGACGAGGAGCTCGACTACGAGCTCGAGGCCCAGAACCAGCGCACGGTCGCGCGGCTGTACCGCGGCCATCCGTTCATCGTCGTGCCGGAGGTCGTCACCTCGCTCTCGCACGAGAAGGTGATCGTCAGCGAGTTCGTCCAGGGCCGCGGCTTCGAGGAGCTCAAGCAGCTCTCGCAGCCTGAGCGCGATCGCCTCGGCGAGATCGTCTACCGCTTCTACTTCGGCTGCATGTACCGCCACCACCAGTTCTCCGGCGATCCGCACCCCGGCAACTCGCTGCTGCTCGACGACGGGCGAATGGCCTTCTTCGACTTCGGCCTCTTCAAGCGCATCCCGGCCGCGGTCGCCGAGTTCGAGCTGGAGATCCAGCGGATCGCGGCGGCGGGCGACGGCCAGGCGATGATCGATCACCTCGTCGCCGGCGGATTCATCGCCAAGCCCGCGTTCTACACACCGGTGGGGATCCTCGAGCAGGTCCGCGACATGACGTGGTGGTACCTCGAGGACGACGAGGTCGCGCTGACGCCGGAGATCGCGACCGAGGTGATGATCGAGATGTCCGACCCGCGCTCGTCGCACTTCTCGAAGATGCGCCACGAGACGCTGCCGCCGGACCACCTGTTCGGACGCCGCCTGGAGATGCTGACGCTCGCGGTCATGAGCCAGCTGCGGGCGCGCGGCAACTGGCATCGAATCGCGCGCGAGTGGATCTACGGCGACGAGCCGGTCACCGAGCTTGGCCGACAGGAGGCCGAGTTCTACACCGCCCACCCGCCGGCGGCGGTGGTGCGCGGCGCCGCGTGACGCGCGGCGCGGCCTGGCTGCGCGTCGCGTCGCTGGCGACCGCCGTCCTGATCGTCTTCGTCTTCGTCGCCTCCAGCGGCTCGCTGTCCTCCGATCGCGTGCGCGACACGGTCGACCCGCTCGGCGCGGGTGCGGTCCCGATCTTCATCGTCGTCAGCGCGCTGCTGACGTGCGCGCTGTTCCCCGGCCCGCTGCTGGCGGGAGCGAGCGGCCTGCTGTTCGGGACCGCGCTCGGGACGCCGGTCTCGATCACCGCGGCGACGCTCGGCGCGGTGCTCGCCTTCAGCATCGCGCGCTTCGTCGCGCACGACGCGGTCGAGACGCTCGCTGGCGCGCGCCTCGAGCCACTGCAGGAGTGGATCGAGCGGCGCGGGTTCTGGGCGGTGCTGTACGCGCGGATCGCACCCGGGGTGCCGTACTCGCTGGTCAACTACGCGGCTGGGCTGTCGCGCGTGGGGCTGCCGGCGTTCGCCGGCGCGACGGCATTGGGTGTGTCCCCGCGGGCGTTCGCCTACACGGCGCTGGGCGGATCGCTCGACGACCTCACGTCGCCGGAGGCGATCATTGCGGTGGTGGCGCTCCTGGTGATGGCGGTGACGGGATTGGTGCTGCTGCGGGCGGAGCGCCGGCGCGATCGTCTCAGCGCCGGCTGAGCGTGCGCGCGGTCCAAGGTCACAGCCCGCGGGCTACAGCTCCTGGATCTGAAACAGCGACGTCGAGCCCGGGACCCCGGTCGGCAGCCCCGCCGTCACCGCGACGCGCTGCCCCGGCTTCACCCAGCCGAGCTCGAGGACGCGGCGGCAGGCGTCGAGCATCAGCTCCTCGGTGACGCGGTGCTTGCGCAGGTGCTCCGCGCGCACGCCCCACATCAGCCCGCAGCGGCGGACGGTCTCGCGGCCGGGCGAGAGGGCGTAGATCGGCACGGTCGGGCGGTGCGCCGAGACCAGGCGTGCCGAGCGGCCCGACAGCGTCGGCACGACGATCGCATCGAGCTCCAGCTCGCGCGCGGCCATGCAGACCGCGTAGGCGACGGTGTAGGACGGGTCGCGCGCGTCGCGGTGCACGCGCTGCTCGTTCCAGTGCCGGTAGGGCGCCGCCGCCTCGGTTGACGTGGCGATCGCGGCCATCATCGCGATCGTCTCGACGGGGTACGCGCCGACCGCCGTCTCCTGCGACAGCATCACGGCGTCGGTGCCGTCGAGGATCGCGTTGGCGACGTCTGCGACCTCGGCGCGCGTCGGCCGCGTCGAGGCGACCATCGAGTCGAGCATCTGCGTCGCGGTGATCGACGGGCGGGCGAGCCGGCCGGCGGTCGCGAGCAGCTCCTTCTGGACGATCGGCACCGTCTCGATCGGCAGCTCGATGCCGAGGTCGCCGCGCGCGACCATCACACAGTCGGCGGCGCGGATGATCTCCTCCGCGCGCTGCACCGCCTGTGGCTTCTCGATCTTCGCGACGAGCGGCAGGCGCGTGTGCTCGCGCAGGAACGCGATGTCCTCGGGCCCGCGCACGAACGACAGCGCGACGAGGTCGACGCCGATCCTCTCGCCGACCGCGAGGTGCGCAAGATCCTCTTGGGGGACCGTCGCAAGCCGATCCAGCGGCCCCGGGATGTTCAGCCCCTGGCGCGAGGCGACCGCGCCGCCGATCTCGACATCGGCGCTGATCTCCATGGCGACTTCGTCGATGGCGTACACGCGCAGGCGCACGGCGCCGTCGGCGAGGTACATCACGTCCCCGGGCTTCATGGCGCCGATCAGCTCGGGCCGCGCGACGAGCATCCGCGCGCCCGTGCCGAGGCCCTCGTCGTCGCAGCAGAACGTGACCTTGTCGCCGGGCTTCAGCTCGGCGATGTCGTCGACCAGCGGGCCGATCCGCAACTTGGGACCGGGCAGGTCCTGCAGCACGGCGACCGCACGGCCGGCGCGGCCCGCGGCCTCGCGCACGCGCTGCGCGGTCTCGGCGTGCTCCTCCGCGGTACCGTGCGAGAAGTTCAGGCGCGCCACGTCCATCCCGGCGGCGACCATCCGCACGAGCGTCTCACGATCGCGGGAGGCCGGGCCGATCGTGGCAACGATCTTCGTGTGGCGCTGCACGGCCCTCACGGTACTCAGGTGTCTAACGTCCGCCGCCTGCGATGACGACCGGCGACGCCATCCTCGCGGCGGTGCGCGCGATCCCGCGCGGACGCGTCACGACCTACGGCGACCTCAGCCCCGGGGCGCCGCGGCGCGCCGGCGCCGTGCTCTCGGCCAACGACGATCCGGCGCTGCCCTGGCACCGCGTCGTGCGTGCCGACGGCTCGCTCGCCAAGGGGGAACGCCAGCGCCGGCTGCTGGAGGCCGAGGAGGTCGCATTTCGCAGCGCGCGCGTGGACATGCGCGCGGCCTGGGTGCCGGTCGGCGGCGAGGCGAGCTAGCGGCGGAACCTGATGCGCTGCAACTGCAGGTTGTACGACGCGTTCAGCGACCCTGCCGCGTCGGTTCCCACCGGGATCACCACGTAGAAGCTGCGAGCGCGGCCCGCGCGATTCGTGATCGTCACGCTGTCGGTCCTCTTCGTGCCGCGTCGCGAGCGCGTGATGATGTTCGCGCTCTCGCTGACCGACTTCGCG
>DATLNO010000139.1:0-41173 GCA_035536715.1 Solirubrobacteraceae bacterium | reverse complement strand
CGTGATCTCGAGCACGCCGGGCTTGACCTGACGAACCTTCGCCGGCGCGGTGCGGCCGTCGTCGAGGTCGACCCCCTCTCGCAGCGTACGCAGCGCGTGCTCGGGGACGGGCCCCGGCCGCACCGTCGCGCGGTAGGTCCGTGGGACCTCGAAGGACGGGTGCGTCATGCGCTGGGCGAGGTCGCCGTCGTTCGTGACGAGGATCAGCCCGGTGCTGTCGGCGTCCAGTCGTCCGACGGGATACAGGCGCGCGCCGCGCGAGGGCACGAGGTCGACCACGGTGCGCCGCCCGTGCGTATCGACCGCCGTAGACAGCACGCCTGACGGCTTGTGCAGGAGGAAGACCATCCGGTCCTCGGGCCCCTCCACGTAGCGCCCGTCGACAGCGACGCCGCTGTCGACGTCGACATCGCGCGCAGGGTCGGTGACGATCTTGTCGGCGATCGTCACCCGGCCCGCGCGGATGATCTCCTCCGCGCCACGACGCGACGCTATGCCGGCATGGGCAAGGAATTTGGCGAGGCGCACACATACGATGGTCGCAGGTGCCCGCCGAACCCAATCCGTTCTATCCGGAGATGATGCATTTCGCGCTGCCGCTGCATGCGACGCGCGAGGAGCTCATCGAGATCGCGAGCGGCTGGGCGGCCGAGCACCACCTGTACATCTCGGTGGAGCGCTTCTTCCCGGACTACCTCGTCGGCGCGGTCCCGCTCGGCGGTGATCTCGAGGCCGCGATGTCCGAGCTCGAGCCGGTGCGGCGGATCTGCCTGCGCCGCGAACCGTTCGACATCGTCGCGGTCAACGCCGTCCAGCACCTTGCGATGAACCGCGAGAGCTTCAACATCGTGCTCGAGCCGCTCTCCGAGGACGGCCTGCGCGCGACCGCGATGGCCTCGAAGATGGGCGACGAGGAGATGCTGCGCTGGTGGGTCGGGCTCGTTCGCACGTCGGCGGAAGAGATGCACCGCGGCGCATGGGCGATCGATCCCAACGGGGGACGGCGCAAGTACGTCTCCGACCACTGGCACACACAGGGCGCTCACGACCTCGCGGTGGGCGGAGTGCCGATGCTCGCGTCGGCGGGTTCGGCGATCTTCGAGTTCGCCGACCTCGACTGATCGACGCCCGGATTTCGGCCACCCCCCGGCTAGGCTGAGTCGGTGGACCTCGAGCTGTTGCAACGCACGCTGGACGACTCCGGCGAGCCGGCCTTCCGCGCCCGCCAGGTGTGGGCGTGGGCCGCGCGCGGCGTCCGCGACTACGAGGCGATGACCGATCTGCCGACCGCGCTGCGGGGACGGCTCGCCGAGGAGGTGCCGTTCTCGACGCTCACGATCGTCAACGAGGCGCACGCCAAGGACGGCACAATGAAATCGCTCTTCCACACCGCCGATGGACGCGCAGTCGAGGCAGTGCTCATGCGCTACCGCGACGGGCGCCGCTCGCTGTGTCTCTCCTCCCAGTCGGGCTGCCCGCTGACCTGCACGTTCTGCGCGACCGGCGCGATGAGGTTCGGGCGTAACCTGACGGGCTCGGAGATCCTCGACCAGGCGCTGCACTTTCGCCGCATCGAGACCGTCGACCACGCCGTGTTCATGGGCATGGGCGAGCCGATGATGAACCTCGACAACGTGCTCGCCGCGTGCCGGCGACTGCCGGACATCGGCATCACCCACCGGCGCACCGCGATCTCGACCGTGGGCTGGATCCCGGGCATCGACCGCCTCGCCGAGACCGACATGCCGATCCGCCTCGCGCTCTCGCTGCACGCCGCTGACACGACGCTGCGCTCGCAGATCATGCCCGTCAACGACCGCTATCCGCTCGCCGAGGTGCTCGACGCCTGCGTGCGCTTCCACGAGGCCAAGCGCCGGCTCGTCTTCGTCGAGTACGTGATGCTCGCGGGCGTCAACGACCGCTACGAGCAGGCCGTCGCGCTCGCCGATGCGCTCGACCCGAAGGTCTTCAAGGTCAACCTCATCCCGTACAACCCGACCGGCTCGTACGACGGATCGAGCCCCGATGCGATCAACGCGTTCCGAGCGGTGCTCGAGGAGCATGGGCTGCGCGCGACCGTGCGCCTCACGCGCGGGCGCGACATCGCTGCGGCCTGCGGTCAGCTCGCCGCCGCGGCCGGCCGAGCCTGAGCGGCCACGAGTCGACGCATCCGGAAGTCCGTCGAGTGCACTGGAACTGCATCGATGAGGAGTGGGTCAGACCTGCCGCGCCTCCTCCCATCGTGCCGGCCGACGGTGTCGATTGGGGGGTGTTGGAACGTATGCGACGCATGGTCGCGTTTCTTCCAAGACCCCCCGCCCAACGCCGAAACCGGGCGCCACACCTCCCGGCCCACTTCCTCATCGATGCTGTTGCGACCAGCGACCAGCCCCGCAGCGACGCACGGCGCGCCACAGCGCCGGCCCGGCGGCGCTGGTAGGTCCAGGAGGCGCCGAGAAGGCGGTCAGACGCCCGCGGCGTCGCCGGCGCGCTGTTCGCCGGCCCGCAGCAGACGGTCGCGCAGTTCGGCCTCCTCCTCGGGCGACGGGTCCCATTCGGCGACCTCCGGCAGGCCTTTGAGGGACTCGAGCCCGAAGAGCCTGAGAAAGAGGTCGGTCGTGCGGTACAGCACCGCGCCGAACTGCGAGCGGCCGGCCTCCTCGATGAACCCGCGCTCCTCGAGCGTCGCGCTCGCCGACTCCGCCGCGACGCCGCGGATGCGCGTGATCTCCGGGCGTGAGACGGGCTGCAGGTAGGCGACGATCGCGAGCGTCTCGGCCTGAGCCGGTGTCAGCGGCGGCGTGCGCGGTTTGGCGAGCAGGCGGCGCGCGGCCTCCTCCGCGACGGGATCGGTCGCAAGCGCGATCCCGCCCGCGACACGTTTGAGCTGAAGTCCGCGCTCGCCCGGCGCGTACTGGCGATCGAGCTCGGCGAGCGCCGTGGCAACCTCGTCGGTATCGCAGCCGGTCGCCTCGGCGAGGTCGGCAACACTGACCGCGTCCGGCGACAGGAACAGCAGTGCTTCGACGATCCGCCTCAGCTCGCTCATGACGCGACCTGCTGCACGAACGACCGCGGCGTGGCAGGGGCGATCGCGATGTCGCCGAACGGCTCGTCCTGGGTCAAGGTGGCCTCGCCCTGCTTGTAGAGCTCGAGCAGGGCAAACAGCGTCACCGCAACGGTGACACGATCCGCGCCGCGGACTGCCTCGTCGAACGTCGTCGCACCGCGGCGCAGTAGTGCGCGCAGGTGCGTGAGGCGCTCGGCCGTGGTGACCCGCGGGATCGTCAGGTGGCCGAGAGACAGCTGCGGCGGGACCCGCAGCAGTCCGCCGAGCGCGGCGCCCAAGCGGCGCGGGTGGTAGACGGCGCCGGCGTCGGCGAGGTTCGTGCGCCGCAGCGCGGGCGGCAGCGGCGCGCTGCGATAGCGCACGCCTTCCTCGCCGGCCAGCCGCGCGGCGAGATGCTGGGCGGCGCGCCGGTAGCGCTGGGCCTCGAGCATCCGCGCAAGCAGCTCCTCGGCGGCCTCGCCGGGCTCGAAATCGGGCAGCTCCTCGTCCGCTCGCGGCAGCATCAGGCGCGACTTGAGCTCGAGCAGGGCGGCGATCAGGACGAGGAACTCCGTCGCCACCTCGAGGTCGAGTTCGCCCCGCGCTTCGAGGTGGTCGAGGTAGGAGATGACGATCTCCGCGAGCGGCACCTCGAGCAGGTCGATCTCCTCCCGCAGGACGAGCGTGAGGAGCAGATCGAAGGGTCCCGAGAAGACCTCGAGATCCAGCTCGAGCGCGGCGACGGTCACGGTGGGCAGGCTACTGCCGGCACAAGACGGTCAGACCGTCGTGCAGGTCGTGCGCTCCCCCGAAGCGAGCCACACAGAACCCCCGCCGCCGATGCGACGCGTGCCCCCCGATGTCGTTGCGCTCCCTAGGCGATTTGCAGCGAGATTCCGAAAAGCAAGAAGACGATCAGGAGAATCATGATGACGTCGAAGGCCTCGAACCCGCCCGCTTCACTGCTGAGTCTTTTCATGGCGCGACCATACCGCGAACACGCCACGAAATGTGCCGGCACTCAGAAATTGTTCGTCGGTCCCCCGACGCCCATCGCGTCGCGCACATCGGCGACCGTGGCGGCAGCGATTGCACGTGCCTTTTCGGCCCCGGCGGCCAGCACGTCCTCGAGCGCCTGCTCGTCCTCGCGGATCGCGCGATAGCGCTCCTGCAGCGGTGCGAGCGCGTCGACGACGGCGTCGCCTACCGCGGCCTTCAGGTCGCCGTAGCCACGCGCCTTGGCGAGCTCGTCCTCGACGCGTTCCTGTGAGACACCGCGCACCGAGGCGAGGATGTCGATGAGGTTCGTGACGCCCGGCTTGTCGTCGCCGCGGCGCAGCACTGGCGGGTCGTCGGAGTCAGTGACGGCACGCTTGAACTTGCGCCGGATGGCGTCGGGATCGTCGAGCAGGTAGACGGTTCCCTGCTCGCTGCTTGCGGTCGTCGACATCTTGCGGTCGGGCTCCTGCAGGTCGCGGATCCGCGCACCGACGTGGGGGATCCGGTGCTCGGGCACGACGAGCAGGCCCTCCCCGAAGCGCGCGTTGAAGCGCTCCGCGATGGCTCGCATGAGCTCGAGGTGCTCGCGCTGATCCTCGCCGACCGGGACCTCGTGGGCGCGGTAGGCGAGCACGTCGGCGGCCTGCAGGACCGGGTAGAGCAGCAGGCCGGCCGACACGAGCTCGCGCTGGGCCGCCGATTTGTCGCGGAACTGGTGCATCCGGTTGAGCTCGCCGAGCGCGGTCACCGACGTCAGCAGCCAGCACAGCTCGGTGTGCTCCTTGACGTCGCCCTGGCGAAAGAGGATGCAGCGGTCCGGATCGAGGCCCGCGGCCAGCAGGATCGCAGTGGTGTCGTACACGCGCTCGCGCAGCTCGGCGGGGTCATGGGCGACCGTCGTCGCATGCAGGTCGACGATGCAGTAGATCGCGGGGTCGCCGCGGTCCTGCCCGGAGACGTACTGATTGATCGCGCCGATGTAGTTGCCGAGGTGTTTGCGCCCGGTGGGCTGGATGCCGCTGAAGATGATGGGAGCCACGCGGCTCAGGCTACCTTCGCGGCTCGCAGCAGCGCCCAGACATCCGCGGCGAGTTCGTCGGGCCGGAGATCGAGGTCGTCCCAGGTCCGCGAACGATCTGCCGGCCGATGCTCGCCAGCCGGCGACTGCGACGGCGGTCGCTCGCGAACGCGGGGTCGTCGGGTGGTATGAGCGGCCGTCGAGCTCGAGCGCCACGCGGTGCTGCGCCCAGACGATGTCGAGCGTGAACGGCTCGCCGTCGACGACAACGGCGAGGTACGGCGGAAAGCCGTGGTCGCGCAAGAAGGCGCGGATCCCATGGTGTCCGGGGGAGCGCGCGATCGTCGCTTCGATCGTCGGGATGTGCAGCCGGCGCTGTATGCGCGCCTCGTCGACCGCGGCCTGCAACGCGGGCTCGGAGAGATGCGGCGCCAAGTCGTGACATCGCGCGCGTCGAGGCGCGACTTGTGGCCTCGGATCCCCTTGCGGTGGCAGCGGGTCGTGGGCGCCGTGATGTCCACCACGGCCGGGACGGGCCCTCGCAGCAGACCGATGCGATGCGCGGCCGAGCGATGCGTCACCGACGCAGCGGACCCGACTGCAAGACGCGCCGCGAAGAGAACCCCTTCGGAGGTGAGCGCGCCGACGCGATACACGCCGCCCGACGGGGGTTCGCCACTCTCTGAGCTGGTAGCGCGCGAAACGCGGGACACGCCCCGAGCGTGCCACGCCACCTGCGCACAAACAGGCCGCGTCTGCGACGAATCAGCGCAAGAACTACTCCGTCGCTGCCTGCTGCAGGTTCACCCGCCCGAAGCCCGTCTGCTGATCGCGGCCGGCGGCGGCCACGTCGTCGACCGCGCTGTCGAGCTTGCCGCGCCAGAACGTCGGTGTCTGCGACGGATAGCGGCCCGCGATGACCGCCGCCACCCCGGCGGCGTGCGGCGTCGCCATCGACGTGCCGCTGATCACCTTGTATCCGCCGTTGTTCGACGTCGAGAGGATGTTCGCGCCGGGCGCCGCGACCTCGACGTCGCCGTTGAACGTCGAGAACACCGCGCGCTGGTCGCGGTTGTCGGTCGCCGCGACCGAGACGGCCTCCGGATAGAACGCCGGGTACTGCGGCACATTGGTGCCGGTGTTGCCGGAGGCCGCGACGACGAGAGCGCTGCTGCTCGCGGCGATGACCGCGTTGCGCAGCGTCACCGAGTCGACGTTCGTGCCAAGCGACATCGAGATGACCCTGGCGCCGTTGGCGGCGAGATAGCCGATGCAGTTCGCGATTCCCGCGACGGGGCCCGCGCCGTTGCGGTCGAGCGCCTTGCAGATCGCCAGCGGAGAGTCGAACGCCACGCCGGCGATGCCGCGGCCGTTGTTGGCGTTCGCCGCCGCGATGCCCGCGACGTGCGTGCCGTGACCGTTGTCGTCGGCGCAGCGCCCGTTGACGATCGTCGCGTCCGCGAAGATCGGCAGGGTGATCATCCCGAGCACATCGATGCCGAACGAGCGTACGCCGGCGCAGTTGACGACCTTGCCCGCAAGATCTTCGTGGCCCGCCAGGACACCGGTGTCGACGATGCCGACCTTCGCGCCGCCGGTGCTCGGAAACGAGGTCGCGCCGAACCGCGTGGTCCAGCCCTCGGGGGCGTCGATGTCCGCGTCGGCCGCGCCGCCGCCCTGACCGCTGTTGTGCAGCGCATACTGCCCGGCGAAGCGCGGATCGTTCGGGACACCCGTAGCGCGGGCGAAATAGTTCGGCTCGGCGTAGAGGACGCCCTGCGAGCGACCGAGACGCTTGGCGACCGCCGCTGGATCGCCAGAGACGCGCACGACTTGCGCGCCGATCCCCCGCACGCTGCCAAGCGTCTCGAGCACACCCGCGAGGCGCGCGCTGAGCGAGCGCTGCGAGGATGTCGCGCCGTTTGCGTACTTGACGATCACGGTGTGCGCGTCGTAGCGCGGCGCAGCGGCGGCGCTGGACGACATACAGGCCAGGCACGCGAGCAGCGCGGTGCCGATCCCAATGGCGCGTCTCATGGTTCCCTCCCCCTGTTGCCGGCGCGCACGTTACGCGCGCCACGCGCGCCCGGCAACCCCCAACCCCCGAACCGGCGCGTCAGTCCGGCAGGATCTCGCGCACCCGCGGGCGCTTGGCGGCGCCGGCCTCGTCCAGCCGCCGAACCGGCGTCGTGTACGGCGCGTTCTTCGCGATCTCCGGGTCCTCCTCGGCCTCGGCGATGATCGCGGCGATCGCGTCGGCGAACTCGTCGAGCGTCTCGCGCGTCTCGGTCTCGGTCGGCTCGACCAGCAGGGCCTCCTCGACGACGAGCGGGAAGTACACCGTCGGCGGATGGAAGCCGTGGTCGAGCAAGCGCTTGGCGAGGTCCAGCGTGCGGATCCCGAGCTCCTTCTTCAGCGGCGCGCCCGAGAGGACGAACTCGTGCATGCAGCGCTCGCCGAACGCCAGCGGCAGCCGGTCGCCGCACGTCTCGCGCAGCCGCGCCAGCAGGTAGTTCGCGTTCAGCACGGAGACCTCTGAGACCTCCTTCAGACCCTCGGCACCGAGCGAGCGGATGTAGGCGTACGTGCGCACGAAGACGCCGTAATTGCCATGGAAACCGCGCAGCTTCCCGATCGACTTCGGGCGGTCGTGGTCGAGGTCGAAGGTCGGCGGGGTGCGTGGGCCGCCGTTCACCGCGGGCGGCCGACGGACGACCTGCGGGCGCGGCAGATAGGGCTCGATCCGGTCGCTGACGGCGATCGGTCCCGCGCCCGGGCCGCCACCGCCGTGCGGCTGCGTGAACGTCTTGTGCAGGTTGAAATGGACGATGTCGAAGCCCATGTCGCCGGGCCGCGTGTAGCCCATGACAGCGTTGAGGTTCGCCCCGTCGTAATACAGCGTCGCCCCCACGCCGTGCACGATCTGCGCGATCTCCTCGATGTTCGGATCGAAGATGCCCAGGGTGCTGGGGTTCGTGAGCATGAGGCACGCGACGCTCTCGTCGGCCTTGGCGCGCAGGTCGCCGACGTCGACCCCGCCATCGGCGTCCAGAGCGACCTTGACGACCTCGTAGCCGGCCATCGTCACGGTCGCCGGGTTCGTGCCGTGCGCCGAGTCGGGAGTCAGCACCTTCGTGCGCTGCTCGCCTCGATCGGCGTAGTAGGCGCGCGTCAGCAGCACGCCCGCGAGCTCACCGTGGGAGCCCGCCGAGGGCTGCATCGACACGTGCGGCAGCCCGGCGAGCTCCGCCAGCGACTCCTGCAGGTTGAACATGAGCTCCAGGGCGCCCTGCGCCCGGCGCGGGTCCTGCAGCGGATGCAGGCGCGAGTGGCCGGGCAGCGCCGCCGCGCGCTCGTGCAGGCGCGGGTTGTGCTTCATCGTGCACGAGCCGAGCGGATAGAAGCCCGAGTCGAGGTCGAAGTTGCGCTTGGAGAGGTTGACGTAATGGCGCACGATCTCGGGCTCTGACGCCTCTGGCAGCCGTGGCCCCTCGGCGCGGCGAGACCCCTCCGGGATCAGCGCGTCGACCCGTGGCACGTCGAGGTCCGGGGCGCGGAACGCGCGGCGCCCCGGGGCACCCTTCTCGAAGATCGTCGTCGCGCGCTCGCGCTGCTGCCTGGTCTGCGAATGGTCCAGCGAGCTCATGCCGCCACCTCCGCGCTCGCGGCCGCGCGCTCCGCGGCGACCGCCGCCTCGAGCACCTCGGCCAGCCGGTCGATGTCCTCGCGCGACCGCTGCTCGGTGATCGCGACGAGCAGCCCGTCGCCGTACTCGTCGTACTCGCGTCCGAGCGCGAAGCCGGCGTTGACGCCGCCCACCGCGCAGCGCTCGAGCACGCGCGTCACCGCGTCGGCGCCGCCGACATCGAGCCGCAGGCCGAACTCGCGCACGACCGGTCGGTCGTGCAGCTTCTCGATGCCCTCGATCGAGGCCAGCGTCTCGCGCGCGTAGTGCGTGCGCTGCAGCATGAGCTCACCGATCTCGACGATCCCGCGCCGTCCGAGCCAGCTGAGGTAGACGACCCCGCCGAGCGCGTTGAGCGCCTGCGACGTGCAGATGTTCGACGTCGCCTTCTCGCGGCGGATGTGCTGTTCGCGCGTCTGCAGCGTCAGCACGAAGCCGCGCCGCCCGTCGGCATCGGTCGTCTCGCCGGCGATCCGGCCGGGCATCGAGCGGATGTGCTTCTCGGTCGCGGCGAAGAAGCCGAACGACGGGCCGCCGAAGTCCAGACGGTTGCCGAGCGACTGACCCTCGCCGACGACGAGGTCCGCGCCCTGGTGGCCGGGCGCCGCGAGCACGCCGAGCGTCAAAGGGTCCACGGCGCAGATGACGAGCGCGCCGTGTTCGCGCGCGGCATCGGCGAAGGACCGCACGTCCTCGATCGCGCCGAGGAAGTTCGGCTGCTGCAGGATGACCGCGCTGACGTCGTCGCTCAGCGACGCCTGCAGCGACTCGAGGTCGGTGACGCCGTCGTCGAGGCCGATCTCGACGACCTCGGTGCCGTAGCCGACGGCGAGCGTGTCCAGCGTCTCGCGGCTGTGCGGGTGCACGCCGCGGCTGACGAGCACCTTCGCGCGCCTGTTGGCGAGCTTCGCCATGTAGGCGGCTGCGCCGACGGCGCTCGGACCGTCGTAGACCGACGCGTTGGAGACCGGGAGGCCGGTCAGCTCGGAGATCGCCGTCTGATACTCGAACATGACCTGCAGGCCGCCCTGGCTGACCTCGGGCTGATACGGCGTGTACGGCGTCAGGAACTCCGACCGCGACATGAGCATGTCGACGATCGCCGGCACGTAGTGGTCGTACATCCCGGCACCGAGGAACGTGATCTCGTCGTCGGCGGAGACATTGCGCTCGGCGAGCCGGCGCAACTCGGCGTAGACGGCCTGCTCGGGCTCGCCCGGCGGCAGGTCGATCGGCCGCCCCAGCCGCACGCCGGCGGGGATCCCGTCGAAGAGGTCCTCGATCGACTCGACGCCGATCGCGTCGAGCATGATCGCGCGGTCGTCGGCTGTCAGCGCGGTGTATCCGGCCATGTGGCTAGTGGATCCGGCCGGGAGTTCGGCGAGGTGTTACCGACGGGTCCACTAGAGACTTCCCTGGTAGGTCTCGCTGTCCATCAGGTCGTCGGCCTGCCCGGGATCGGAGAGCTTCACGCGCACCATCCAGCCGTTGCCATAGGGATCCTCGTTGATCGCCTCCGGCGCGTCGGCGAGCGACGTGTTGACCTCGACGATCTCGCCCGTCAGCGGCGCGATCACGTCGGAAACCGCCTTGACGGACTCGACCTCGGCGTAGAACTCGCCCGCCGTCACCGTCGATCCGACCTCGGGCGGATCGAAGAAGACGACCTCGCCAAGCGCGTCCTGCGCAAACCACGTGATCCCAAACGTGGCGACGCCGGCTTCGACGCGCGCCCAGTCGTGATCGGGGTGGTACAGCAGGTCATCCGGATAGCTGGCTTCGGCCATCGGTCTCCTAGCTCTTCTTGTACAGGGGACGGGGTGCCACGACGGCTCGGCGGATCTTGCCGCGCACGTCGATCTCGAACGTCTCGCCGACCTTCGAGCGCTCGGTCGGTACGTAGGCCATCCCGATGCCGATACCGAGGCTCGGCGACATCGTGCCGCTCGTGATCTCACCGCCACCGACGACCGGGTTGCCCTGGCGCGCGATGCCCGAGCCGTCGATCTTGAACCCGACGAGCTTCTCGGTCGTCCCCTCGGCGCGGGCCGCGCCGATCGCCGGCGAGCCGGTGAAGCCCGTCTCCTCCGCGCACGCCCACGCGAGACCGGCCTCGATCGGGTTGCGGTCGACCGAGAGGTCGTTGCCGTACAGGTGGTAGCCGGCCTCCAGGCGCAGCGTGTCGCGCGCGGCCAGGCCGCAGGGCACGGCGCCGCGGTGCAGCAGGTCGGCCCAGACATCGGCCGCGGCCTGCGGGTCGAGCAGCAACTCGACGCCGTCCTCGCCCGTGTAACCCGTGCCGCACACGAGCGCCTCGTGACCCTTGACGACGCGCGGGGCCGCCTGCATGCGAGCGGGCAGCGGGCTGTCGGCGATCGCCTGGACGAGCTCGCGGGCGACCGGTCCCTGAACGGCGATCATCGCGTAGCGGTCGGCGACGTCGACGAGCTCGATGTCGAAGCTGTCGGCCTGGGAGCTCATCCACTCGAAGTCCGACTCGTGGTTGGCGGCGTTGGTAACGGTCAGGTAGCGGTCCGGGGCGAGGCGATAGGTGAAGACGTCGTCGCGTACGCCGCCGTCCTGGTTGCAGATGAGTGAGTACTGCGCCCCGCCGATATCCATCCGGCTCACGTCGTTCGAGTAGACGCGCTGCAGAAAGGCCTCGGCGTCGGGGCCGGAGATCTCGACTTCGCCCATGTGTGAGACATCGAAGACGCCGACGCGGTTTCGCACCGCCTCGTGCTCTGCTCGGATGCCGTCGCCGTATTGGACCGGCATCTCCCAGCCCGTGAACGGCACGAGCTTGGCGCCCGCGTCGACGTGTGCATCGAACAGCGGCGTGCGCTTGAGCGTCGGCGTGGGCACGCACACGAGGCTAGCGGAGCGATCGGCGCTGTCCGGGCCTGCGAACGCTGGACATACCGTCGGGTTCCATCGGGCCGTACAGTGATCTGATGGACGCCTTCGGCAGGCCCGACGCCCCTCCACCTGCTGCCCCGGGCTGGTACCCGGACCCCGGCGGCTCGGCCGCCCACCGCTATTGGGACGGAACGCGCTGGACCGACGCGCTCTCGTCGGCGATCCCGCCCGCCTCGCCGACCAACGCACGCGACGACTCGCGCAACTTCGCGCTCGCGGCGCACCTGTCGGCGCTGCTGGCCCTGTTCGTCGGCTTTCCGTTCATCGGCCCGCTCGTGATCTACCTCATCAAGAAGGACGATCCGTTCGTGCGCGGGCACGCGGCCGAGGCGCTGAACTTCAACCTTTCGATGATGCTCTACGGCGTCGTGCTCTTGGTCGTCGGGGTGATCCTGCTGATCGTCGTCGTCGGGATCCTCGTCTGGTTGCTGCTCATCCCGCTCGGGATCGCCTGGCTCGTGTTCGTCGTCATCGCAGCGGTCAAAGCCGGCCAGGGCGAGGCGTACCGCTACCCGCTGACGATCCGCTTCGTGAACTAGCCGGCCCAGCGCTCGGCGAAGAAGTCGCGCGCGTGGCCGATCTCGACGTCGAGGCCGATGCCGGCGAGCTGGCGTGCCGCGGCGTCGACCATCGCCCGCGATGCGGTGAGGTCCGCATCGCCGCCCTCGGGCTCGCCGTCCTCGGAGACGACCCAGCGCAGGTAGAACAGGTCGTCCTGCGGACGCCAACTGCGCCGCACGAGGTCGTCCTCCGGGCTTGACCGCCGCAGCGCCTCGTCGTCGCTCAGCGCACCGGTCAGCTGGTCCACGACGCCTCGTAGGCCATCGAGATGTGCGTGTCCAAGAGGGCAGAGTGCGCAGTCGGAGCATCCTTTGGCACCGGACCCCCGGATATAGGGGTCTGGTGCCATGACCGCGATGACCTACCTGAGGAAGGGCGGGATCTCGATCTCGTCGTCGGGAATCTCCAGCGAGGAGCGCTGGCGATCGTCGTAGCGCGGACCGCGGTCCACCGGGGGCGGCGGGCGGTCGCGGGATGTCGAGCGCGACCCGCTGGCACCCGTGTTGCGACGGCCGTGGTCGAAGCCGGTCGCGATGACGGTCACGCGGACCTCGTCACCCTGGGCCTCGTCGATGACCGCGCCGAAGATGATGTTCGCGTTCGGAGCGGCGGCCTCGCGGACGATCTCGGCGGCTTCGTTGACCTCGAACAGGCCGAGGTCCTTGCCGCCGGTCATGTTCAGGAGGATGCCCGTCGCGCCCTCGACGTCCTCCTCGATGAGCGGGCTGGAGATTGCGATGCGGGCGGCCTCGGCGGCGCGGTTCTCGCCGTTGGACGTGCCGATGCCCATGAGCGCCGATCCCGCGTTCTCCATGATCGTGCGCACGTCGGCGAAGTCGAGGTTGATCAGGCCGGGGATCGTGATCAGGTCGGTGATGCCCTGGACGCCCTGGCGCAGCACGTTGTCGGCCTCGCGGAAGGCGTCGAGCATCGTCGTGCGTCGCTCGACGACCGACAGCAGCTTTTCGTTCGGGATCACGATGAGCGTGTCGACGACCTCGCGGAGGCGCTCGATGCCTTCCTCGGCCTGGCGCGTGCGCTGGCTGCCCTCGAACTCGAAGGGCTTCGTGACGACGCCGACGGTCAACGCGCCGATCTCGTTCTTGGCGATCTCCGCGATGACGGGTGCCGCACCGGTGCCGGTGCCGCCGCCCTCGCCTGCGGTGACGAAGACCATGTCGGCGCCCTTGAGCGCCTCCTTGATGTCGTCGCGCGACTCGGCAGCGGCGCCGAAGCCGATGTCCGGGTTGGCGCCGGCACCGAGGCCCTTCGTCAGATCGTGGCCGATGTTGAGCTTGATGTCGGCGTCCGTCATCTGCAGCGCCTGGGCATCCGTGTTGGCCGAGATGAACTCCACGCCACGCAGCCCGGCGTCGACCATGCGGTTGACGGCGTTCGTACCGCCGCCGCCGACGCCGACGACCTTGATGACCGCGAGATAGCTGCTGCTGGATTCCATGAGGACGCGTCCGACCCTTGAGTTAGCGTTGAGAGATTTGACTCTCCGACCCGATCCTGCGGAAACCACAGTAAGCACGGGCCGGAAGGGATGTCAACGCGAAGTCTACTCCCGCAAGAATGATTGCAGAACCGGCGAGTCTCGACCTAAGCAAGAGAATATCCCATTCGGTGCTATTAACCTATAGTTGAGGTTCAGTGTTGAGCGGTCGTGGAAGAAGACCGCCTGCAACTGGGCGCTCGGGGATGCGCAGGTCGATGTACGAGGCGCCGCGCGAGGTTCGGTGCGCGAGCACGACCGCGGCCGCGCCCCACTTGGCCTCGAGCTGTGCCGCGCCGCCGAAGTACAGCTTCGGCCCGTCGCCCATCGTGGCCGCCAGTCCACGCGGTCCGCGGTACACGCGATCGACCCGCGATCGCAGCGCGCGCGGTGCCGCATCGAGCAGCCGCACGGCGCCGAGCGTCTCGCCTCGAGGCACGCGCCTGCCGGCGGGCGCGGAGCGCACGCCGACGATCGGCAGGTTGCGGGTGGTGCTACCGCGCAGCAGCGTGCCGTCGCCCGCGACGGCGGTCAGCCCACCGCCCGAGGTGCGCAGCGCGGCCACGGGCTCGTAGGCGTTGACGATGATTCGAATGCCGTGCGGGAAATCCGTCTCGGTGCGCAGGCTGCGCACGACCGCGTACTGGGCGACGGCGCGCAGCAACGCGTCCTCGCGCACGTTGAGGGTCGTCATCTCCATCGCCTCGGCCTGGAGCGCGCGGCGGATCTGCTCCGCTTGCGGACCCTGGATGCCCCTGACCGAGGTGTCCTGGACGCGGACGAGCGAGCTGTTGCGAAGCCACGATGCGAGCGGGGCGAGCACCACGAGCAGCACGGTGATGCCGAGGGCCACGCGCATGCGGCGGCGGGCGAACGGGGCCATCGCTGGTTAGTTCTGCACCGCGGCCCGGGACCCTTCCCCGCACTAGTGTGGCGGGCCGATGGCCACGCAACCGCTTTCCGAATTGACGACCCTGCGCCTCGGCGGCGCTGCCGAGCAGATCGTTTACGCGCCCGACGACGAGACCCTGCTCGAGGCCGTCGCCGCGGCGGACGGCGAGGAGCGGCCGTTGCTCGTGCTCGCCGGCGGCAGCAACGTCGTCATCGCCGATGCGGGATTCCCCGGAACGGTGGTACACGTCGATACCCGCGGGGTCGACGCCTTTCAGATGAGCGACGGCCGGCTGCAGCTCGATGTCGCTGCCGGCGAGAACTGGGACAGGCTCGTCGCCGCCTGCGTCGAGCAGGGCCTCTCGGGCATCGAGGCGCTCTCCGGCATCCCCGGCAGCGTCGG
The DNA here is from genome assembly GCA_035536715.1 of Solirubrobacteraceae bacterium. Classification (GTDB taxonomy): domain Bacteria; phylum Actinomycetota; class Thermoleophilia; order Solirubrobacterales; family Solirubrobacteraceae; genus CADCVQ01. The sequence goes on along the minus strand of DATLNO010000139.1, from coordinate 26,150 downwards.
TGCCACGCCGATCCAGAACGTCGGCGCCTACGGCCAGGAGGTCGCCGACGTCATCGTCGGCGTCCGCGCCCTCGACCGCCTGACCGGCGACGTCCACGAACTCGACAACGAGTCGTGCCTGTTCGATTACCGCTCGAGCGTCTTCAAGCGCGATCCGGGCCGCTGGCTCGTGCTGCGCGTGCGCTTCGCGCTCGAGCCCACCGGCGAGTCAGAGCCCATTCGCTACGCCGAGCTCGCCGGCCGGCTGAGCGTCGCGGCCGGGGAGCGCGCGACGCTGCCCGCGGTCCGCGCGGCGGTGCTCGCCCTGCGCCGCGGCAAGGGCATGGTGCTCGACGACGACGACCCCGACACCGTCAGCGCCGGCTCGTTCTTCACGAACCCGATCCTGCGCACGCGCGACTTCGACGCGTTCGCGCAGCGCGCAGCCGAGCGCCTCGGTGCGGACGTGCGCCCACCGGCCTGGCCGGTCTCCGAGCGCCAGGTGAAGACGTCGGCGGCATGGCTGATCGAGCGCGCCGGCTTCACGCGCGGGCACGGCAACCCCGCAGGCATCGCGATCTCTTCCAAGCACACGCTCGCGCTCACAAACCGCGGCGCCGGCACGACGACCGAACTCGTCGCGCTCGCGCGCGAGATCGCGGGCGGCGTGCACGAGGCCTTCGGCGTGCAGCTCGCACCCGAGCCGGTGTTCGTCGGTCACGATTGGTGAGGTCTCAACCGGGGACGTCGGCCACGAGCCGGCGCCCGAGCGCGTCGACGTTGCCGGCGCCCATCACGAGGCACAGGTCGCCGTCGCGCAGCATCGCGCCGAGCAGCTCTTCGGCGGCATCGAAATCGCGCGCCCATGACACGCGCCGGCCACGCGCGGCGTCCGCGGCGTGCTCGGCGATCAGCAGTCCGGTCACGCCCGGGTAGTCCTCGCCGCGCTCGCGCGACGGGTAGACGTCGAGCACGACGGCGGCGTCGGCCTGGGCCAGCGCGGCGCCGAACTCGCGCGCGAGTAGCTGCGTTCGCGAGAAGAGATGCGGCTGGAAGACCGCGACGACGCGCCGGTGGCCGAGCGTGCGGGCGGCGGCGATCGTCGCGAGCAACTCGGTCGGGTGGTGCGCATAGTCGTCGACGACGAGCGCCCCGGCCTGGGACCTGCCGAGCCGCTCGAAGCGACGCCCGGCGCCGCGAAAGTCCGCGAGCGTCCCGGCGAGCTGGCTGCGCGGCGCGCCGGCGATCGTGCACGCCGTCAGCGCGGCCGCGGCATTGGCGACGTTGTGCGCGCCGGGGACCGCCAGGTTCACCACCTGCCCGGCCCACGCGAAGCGCGAGCCGGCCGCGCTCAGCTCGATGTCGGTGGCGCCGAAGAACCCGGCCTCGACGATCCCGACCCGGTCGAGGAAGGGCTCCGCTGCGGGCCCGTCGGCGACGACACGGCGCAGTGAGTTGCGCAGAAACCCACCGAACGCCAGCTCGAGCTCGACGTGCGAGCCATACGTCGTGTGATGATCGAGCTCGATGTTCGTCACGACCCCGATCTCCGGCGAGAGCTCGAGGAAGGAGCGGTCCGATTCATCGGCCTCGACCACGAGCCACTCCCCCTCCCCGTAGGCGGCGTTCGTTGCCGTCCCGCCCTCGCCAGGCGGGCGCAGGTCGCCGCCGATGACGAACGTCGGCTCCCAGCCGAGCGACAGGAGCGCGTGCGCCGCCATCGAGGCGGTCGTCGTCTTGCCGTGCGTGCCGGCGATCGCGATCGTCCGCCGCAGCCTGCTGAGCTCGCCGAGCAGCACCCCGCGGTGGACCTCGACGAGGCCGCGCTCGCGGCCCACCGCGCGCTCCGGGTTCTCGGGCCCGATCGCGGTCGACACGACGATCTCCACGTCCTCGCCGGCAGGCACGTTTGCCGCGTCGTGACCGACGACCGCGGCTGTCCCCGCATCGAGGAGGCGCTCGAAGTACGGCGAGGAGGACCTGTCGGAGCCGGTCACGGTGGCGCCGAGCTCAGCGGCGATCAGCGCCAAACCGCTCATCCCGGCCCCGCCGATGCCGACGAAGTGCAGCCGCCGCCCCTTCCACTCCTTCATCGTCCTGCCTCCCGCGAAGCGGCCGCGGCGAGGACCTCGCCGGCGACGGCCTGCGCGGCGTCGGGCCGCGCGAGCGCCGCCGACGCGCTCGCCATCGCGGCCAGCCGCGACGGGTCGCCGAGGAGGCCCCCGACCTCGGTGCCCAGGCGCGCCGCGGTCAGCTCGCCGTCGGGCACGACGAGCGCCGCCCCGGCCGCCTCCATCCAGCGCGCGTTGGCCGTCTGGTGGTCGGCGCTCGCGTAGGGATAGGGCACGAGGATCGCCGGTTTGCCGGCCGCGGCGATCTCGAAGATCGATCCCCCGGCGCGCGCGACGCACAGATCGCAGGCCGCGAGCGCCTCACCGAAGTTCGCGATGTAGGGGCGCAGGTCGTAGTGCGCGCTGTCGACGCGCGGGGCCAGCGTTTCGTAGTCGCGCGTCCCGGCCGCATGCAGGACGCAGAAGGGCGCCGAAGCGAACGCCTCGACCGCGGCCTCGTTGATCGTGCGCGCGCCGAGCGAGCCGCCGAAGACGAGCACGCACTGATCGTCCTCGTGCAGTCCGAAGGCCGCCCGCGCGGCGACGGCGTCGGTCGCGGGCGCCGGGACGGGACGGCCGGTCACCATGTAGCGCGGGCCGGCGCGACCCTCGATCGGGAACGCCAGGCAGACGCGCCGGGCACGCGAGGCGAGCAGCCGGTTCGTGATCCCGAGGTGGCTGTCGGCCTCGGTCAGCACGAGCGGGACCCTGCGCGCGAGCGCCGCGAGCCCGACCGGGCCTGCGACGTAGCCCCCGCCGCCCAGCACCGCCGCCGGTCGCAGCTCGGCGATGATCCTGCGCGCCACACCGACGGCGGCGGCGGCGCGCAGTGCGGCGCGCGCGGCGCGCAGCGGATTGGTGCGGCTCAGGCCCTCGACGCGGATCGTGCGCAGCTCGTAGCCGGCGGCGGGAACGAGCTCGGCCTCAGCGCGCTCGCCCCCGACGAAGACGACGTCAGCGCCGGCCGCCGTGAGCCGCTCGGCTACCGCCAGCGCCGGAACGACGTGCCCGGCTGTCCCCCCCGCGGCGATCAACACTCTCAGCACCGCGTGATCCTCGCGCATCCTCGCGCGCGCCGACCTCACCCGGCAGCGCCACGAGATGACTCGTGCTGCGCGCGGCGATGTTCAGGAGCAGACCCATCGTCGCCATCAGGACGAGCAGCGAGCTCGAGCCAGACGAGATGAACGGCAGCGGCACGCCGGTCAGCGGTGCGATCCCGAGCACCGCGAAGATGTTCAAGAGGGCCTGGCACATGATCAACCCGGTCAGCCCGGCGGCGAGCAGCTGGACGTAGCGGGTGCCGGCCGTCTTCGCGGTCCGCAGGCCGGCGTAGCCGATCAGGCCGTAGAGGAAGAGCAGCCCGCAGATGCCGGCGATGCCGAGCTCCTCGCCGATCACGGCGAGGATGAAGTCCGTATGCGCCTCGGGCAGATAGAAGACCTTCTGCACCGACTCGCCGAGGCCGACGCCGAAGAATCCCCCCGAGCCGAGCGCGATCTGGCCCTGGACGGCCTGAAAGCCGATCGAGTCGGCGTGCGCCCACGGGTTGAGGAACGCCGTCAGGCGCGCGGCGCGGTAGGGCTCGATGACGATGAAGATCATCACGAGGCCGGCGCCGATCCCGGCGATCCTGCCGAAGAGGTTCATCGGGATGCCGGCGACGAGCAGCAGCGCGCCGAGCGTGAAGGCGATGACGAGCGAGGTGCCGAGGTCGGGCTGCGAGGCGATGAGCAGGATCGCGGCGCCGCTGACGAGCAGCAGCGGCCCGGTCACCCCCTTGACGGTCCTCAGTCGCGACGGCGTCGTGGCGAGCAGGCCCGCCGCGTAGAGCACGAGCGCCAGCTTCATGAGCTCCGACGGCTGGAACTGCAGCGGGCCGGCGCCCAGCCAGCGCCGCGCGCCGTTGATCTCGATGCCGATCCCCGGGATCTTCACGAGGACGAGCAGCAGGAACGAGAAGGCCAGCAGCGCGGGCGTCAGGCGCGGCAGCATTCTCAATCCGCTGCGCGCCAGGACCTGCATGACGACGAGCCCGACCGCGCCGAAGCAGAGGTACTTGACGAGGTACAGCGTGCCGTCGCCCTGGCCCTCGAGCAGCGTCCGGGCGGAGGACGCGCTGTAGACCATGACGGCACCGGCGGCGAGCAGGCACAGCGTCGCAGTGAAGAGGATGTTGTACTCGACTGGCTTGGGCTTGCGCCGGGACTTCGGCACAACGGAGGCGCGCTTCGGCCTGGCAACAGGGGCCATCCCAGGCGCTTTCGACGCCGTCGCGAGGATTCCTCGCCCCTGCGGACAGCTTTACGTCGTGGTCGGCGTGGTGCCTCCGGTCGGCGCCGTCATGGCTGCGGCGTCCTTCGTCTTGACCTCGACGACGACCTTCTCTTCCCCCTCGCCTCCCGCCGACGGCGGTGGTCGGCGTGGGCTGTGGACGTGGTCGACGGTGACGGCCTGCCGAGGTCTGAGGCCACGCCCGCGTGAATCGGATCGATCACCAGCCCGGTAGTCGGGCGGTGCGGACGATTCTTGAGCCGTGCCTCGGCGGCGGCGGTTCAGACAAATTCTTCGGTTCACTCTGCGGTCCGCCACCGTTGCGCGCACGGCTTCGCGCGCAAGATCATCCGGCTATGAACAACACGCCACCCACAGCACACCCAACGCTCCAACGTCGTTCGCGGCCATCGAATCGCAGTGAGCATTCGCGCGGCCGCTCCGCTCCCGCCCGCGAGGTACGCGCGAACGACGAGACGATCGTCCTTGACGTCCCCGCTGTCGCGGCCGCGCTGAGCCGGCGGTTGTACAGCGAGGGCTTGCCGGTCACGCCGGAACAAGCCGTGACGTTCGCCGAGGCGCTGCAGCTCCTGGGCCCGCTGTCTCGCGACCGGCTGTACTGCACCGCGCGTACGGTATTTGTGTCGGCGCCGATGCAACTGGCGCAATTCGACCGAGTATTCGCGTCCGTGTTCGGCGACTGATCGCATGACCCGCCGGGCTGTGTGTCACATCACCCAACCGCTGAGTGGCGGGGGTGCCATAGTGGACGCATGCCGATCGCGTTCGCTCTCGCCGGTGGGACGTGGCTCTTCCTCGGTTTCGTCGTGCTGTTCTTCCTCGCTATCTCGCACGGCTATTACTCGCGCAGTGGCAGCGCGATCAACCAGCGCCCGTACAACAGCGGCAGCGGCGACGCTCCGGGCGCGGAGATCCCCAGCACCATCGGTCGCGATATCGACCGGCGCGACTACTCGCGCGGCACGCGCTAGCCGGCCGATCGTGGCTCGGCGCAACCGGCGTCGCCGCGGTCGTGACGCGCAGGGTGCGGATATCGCGCCTGGCGCGTCAGGATCACGGCGCGGCGAACGGTCCTGACGCGGTCGGTGCGTATATCGCCTGCGGCGCGTCACGATCACCTGAGCGGATGACGGACGCGGCCCGAACCCGCGTCCCTTCAAGATGCTGTTCGCAGGGGCGCAGCAGCACACTGCGCCAAGCCACATCACCGGCGCCCGCCCGACACCCGCGCGCTCGGCTCGCTCGGATGGTCCTCGGCCGCCGGTCGCAGCGGCGCCGGCGCCGCGGCGCCCGCGGGCCGCGCCGGATGAACAATGCGCGCAGGAAACCGCACCTACTGGTGGCCCGTCTCGCAACAGTCCACCCGTAACCCCGGGCGCCGATCACCGCCCGGCGGCGTCCTCGGACACGCGATGCCCGGACGCCGACGGCTGGCCTCGGACAAAACCGTCGAAGCTCGGACAAACAAACTGATTTTGAACAATAATTTCGCCAGAGTCTTGACAAAACCTCGTGTGGTCCGGCACAGTTGCCGTCGTGCAACCCGTTGGATCAGGCTCGCTCGAGTCACTCCGGGAGCGAAACCGGCGCGAGCTCCTCGACACACTGCGCCGCCACGGCAGCGCAAGCCGCGCCGATCTCGCCAGGCTGACCGGGCTTTCTCGCTCGACGGTCTCGACGCTGATCTCCGACCTGCAGGCCAGCGGCATGGTCACCGAGCAGGAGCCAAGCGACGACCGCGTGTCCCAGCAGGGACGCCCGCCGACGCTGCTGACGCTCGACCGCGCCGCCGGCCTCGTGCTCGGCATCGACTTCGGCCACGAGCGCGTCCACGTCGCGATCGCGGACTTCTCCCGCACGATTCTCGCCGAGCGCGTCCAAGAGCTCGACGTCGATCGCTCCGCATCGCAGGCGCTGGACGTCGCCGTCGCGCTCACCGACGCGGTCGTCGAGGCCGCCGACGTCGAACGCGACCGCATCCTCGGCGTGGGCGTCGGCCTCTCCGGCCCGATCGACGTCGCCCAGGGCGCCGTCCACGCGGGCAAGATCCTCCCCGGCTGGGCGGGCGTGCGCCCCGTCGACGAGCTCGCCGCCCGGCTCAGCCTGCGCGTGCACCTCGACAACGACGCGAACCTCGGCGCGCTGGCGGAGGTCACCCTCGGCGCCGGGATCGGCGCCCGCGACGCGATCTACATCATGGTCTCCGGTGGCGTCGGCGCCGGCCTGATCCTGGGCGGGGAGCTGTACCGCGGCACCGGCGGCACCGCCGGCGAGCTCGGCCACGTGCTCGTCGACGAGACCGGCCCGATCTGCCGCTGCGGCAACCGCGGCTGCCTGGAGATGATGGCCGGCGGCCGGGCGATCATCGACCTGCTGCGCCCAAGCCACGGCGATGACCTCACGCTCGACGCCGTGATCACGCTCGTCGAGGAGGGCGATTCCGGCGCACGCCGTGCCATCGCCGACGCCGGCCGCGTGCTCGGCCGCTCGGTCGCCGCGATCGTCAACGCCTTCAACCCCGAGCTCGTGATCGTCGGCGGCAAGCTGAGCGCTGCCGACGACGTCCTGCTCGACCCACTTCGGGAAGCGGTCCATCGCTACGCCATCCCCTCGGCGGCGCAGGACGTCCGTATCACCCGTGGCGTGCTGGGCGACCGTGCCGAGGTGCTCGGCGCGCTGGAGCTTGCAGCACGGCGATCCGACGTCGCAGCTCCCGCGACGTCCACTCCGGTCAACAGACCACAGCGAGGAAAGGCAGTGAAATGATGGTCATGCGAGGATCACGTCGTCGAGCTGTGCCGCTCACGATGGCCGCGGGCGCCGCGGCAATGGCGCTGTTCGTGGCCGGTTGCGGCGACGAAGACAGCAGCGGCGACAGCGGGTCGTCGTCGGCGGGTGATGCGAAGGCCGGCAAGGTCGCCGTCCTGCTGCCGGACTCCAAATCGTCTGTGCGATGGGAAACCGTCGATCGTCCCTTCCTGAAGGCGGCATTCGAAAAGGCCGGCGTAGAGGCCACGATCCAGAACGCCGAGGGCGACAAGTCCGCCCAGCAGCAGCAGGCCGAGCAGGCGATCACGAACGGCGCGAAGGTGCTGTTGCTCGTCAACCTCGACTCCGGCAGCGGCGCGGCGATCGCTGCCAACGCCAAGTCCCAGGGCGTCAAGGTCATCGACTACGACCGCCTGACGCTGAAGGGCGACTCCGACTACTACGTCTCCTTCGACAACGAGGAGGTCGGCCGCCTCCAGGGCCAGGGCCTCGTCGACTGCCTCGAGGGCGAGACCAAACCGGCCGTCGCCGTGCTCAACGGCTCCCCGACCGACAACAACGCGACGCTGTTCAAGGCCGGCTACGACTCGGTCATCAACCCGAAGTTCAAGTCCGGTGAGTGGACCGAGGTCGCCGATCAGTCCGTGCCCGACTGGGACAACCAGAAGGCGCTGACGATCTTCGAGCAGATGCTGCAGAAGTCATCCAACAAGGTCGACGGCGTGCTCGCGGCCAACGACGGTCTCGGCAACGCCGCGATCTCCGCGCTCAAGCAGCGCAAGCTCAAGCAGATCCCGGTCACCGGTCAGGACGCGACGGCCCAGGGCATTCAGAACATCGTCAACGGCGACCAGTGCATGACCGTCTACAAGGCGATCAAGAGCGAGGCCGACGCGGCCGCCGAGCTGGCGATCGCGCTGGCGAAGGGCGAGGAGCCGACCGGTGTCACCGGCTCGGTCAACAACGAGAACCGCGACGTCCCGTCCGTGCTGCTCAAGCCGGTCGCCGTCACGAAGGACAACATCAAGGAGTACATCGGCGAGCCGGACTTCCCCAAGCAGGCCGAGATCTGCGCAGGCAATCTGGCCAGCAAGTGCAAGGCGATCGGTCTGTCATGACAGCGACCACCGACGCAGGGGGGCCGCGCAAGGGGTCCCCCGGCGCGGTGCCGCTCCTGGAGCTCAAGGGAGTCTCCAAGCGGTTCGGCGCCGTGCAGGCACTGCATGAAGTGAACTTCGACGTCCGCGCCGGTGAGGTCAGCGCGCTCGTAGGCGACAACGGCGCCGGAAAGTCCGTGACGATCAAGTGCATCGCCGGGATCTATCCGATCGACGACGGCGAGGTCTTCTGGGAGGGCAAGCCGGTCACGATCACCGGGCCGAAGGACTCGTCGGCGCTGGGAATCGAGATCGTCTACCAGGACCTCGCGCTCGCCGACAACCTCGACGTCGTGCAGAACATGTACCTCGGCCGCGAGGAGGTCACCCCCTTCCATGCGCTCGACGAGACGAAGATGGAGCAGCGCTGCAGCGAGACGCTCGCCGGCCTGTCGGTGACCACGATCCGCTCCGTGCGCCAGACGGTCGCCGGGCTGTCCGGCGGCCAGCGTCAGTCGATCGCGGTTGCCAAGGCCGTGATGTGGAACTCGCGTCTCGTGATCCTCGACGAGCCGACGGCGGCGCTCGGCGTCGCCCAGACGCGGCAGGTGCTCGACCTCGTCAGGCGCCTCGCGGATCAGGGTCTCGCGGTCATGCTCGTGTCGCACAACCTGCACGACATCTTCGAGGTCGCCGACCGCATCACGGTCCTGCGCCTCGGTCAGGACGTCGCGCGCTTCAACACGAAGGAGACGACGCAGCGCGACGTGGTCGAGGCGATCACCGCGGGCAAGCTGTCGACGGTTCCCGGCCAGGAGGAGGCGCACGTCGTATGAGCGCCATCACCCCACCCCTCCCCACGCCGGCCGCCGCGCCTACCGCGACGCTCGGTGCGTACGCCAAGCGCTGGCTCGACAACGTCAAGGGCGGCGAGCTCGGCAGCCTGCCGATCATCCTCGGCCTGCTCGTCATCGGCGTCGTGTTCCAGGTCCAGAACGACCGCTTCCTGACCGCCGGGAACATGGTCAACCTCATGGTCCAGGGCGCCGCGTTCGCGATCGTCGCGATGGGCATCGTCTTCGTCCTGCTGCTCGGCGAGATCGACCTGTCGGTCGGCTACGTCTCCGGCGTCGCCGGCGTGCTGACGGCGCTGCTGCTGCTGCCCGACGGGTCGACCGTCCCGACGTCGGTGGCGCTGCTGGCGGCGCTCGGGTCCGGCGTCATCATCGGCACGCTGCACGGGGTGATCATCACCAAGGTCGGCATTCCGTCGTTCGTCGTGACGCTTGCCGGGTTGTTGGCCTGGAACGGCGTCGTGCTCTTGTTGATCGGCAGCCGAGGTACCGTCGTCCTTCAGGACGACTTCGTCATCGGCTTCGCGAACGACTTCGTAGGCAAGAGCGCCGCCTGGATCCTCATGCTGCTCACGGTCGGCGCCTATGCGGCGGTCCAGCTGTGGGGCCTGCGCAAGCGCGCTGCCGCGAGCCTGCCGAACGACCCGCTGCTGATCATCGCGCTGCGGATCGGCGGCCTGTTCGTGGCGCTGGCGTTCGTCGTCTACGTCGTCAACCAGGATCGCGGGCTGCCGTACGTCGCCGTGCTCGTCGGCCTGTTGCTCGTCTTCTGGACCTACATCCTGCGGCGCACGCGCTTCGGCCGTCACGTGTACGCCGTCGGCGGCAACGCCGAGGCGGCGCGGCGCGCGGGGATCAATGTCGACCGGATCAGGATCATCTGCTTCGCGATCTGCTCGCTGATGGCGGCCGTCGGCGGCATCGTGCTCGCCTCACGGCTGCGCTCGGTCGACACGAACGCGGGCGGCGGCGAGATCCTGCTCTATTCGATCGCTGCGGCGGTCATCGGCGGCACCTCGCTGTTCGGCGGGCGCGGGCACATCAAGTCCGCGCTGCTCGGCGCGCTCGTGATCGCCGGCATCGCCAACGGCCTGGGCCTGCTCGGCCTGAGCTCGGGAACGAAGTTCGTCGTCACCGGCCTGGTGCTCCTGCTGGCCGTCGCCGTCGACTCGATCTCCCGCCGCGGCCGCGCGCAATCGGGCAGAGCATGACTGGGGCCACGGAGGGCCTCGACGGCAAGGTTGCGCTCGTCACCGGCGCGAGCCGCGGCATCGGTGCCGCGGTCGCGCTGCGGCTGGCGGACGCAGGGGTCGCACTCGGACTCGCCTCCCGGTCCGGCGACGACCTCGGGATCGGCGGAGCTGTATCTATGAACACCGACGTCCGCGATCCCGTGCAGGTCGAGGCGCTCGTCGCGGCGACGGTTGAGGCCCACGGGCGCCTGGACATCGTCGTCGCCAACGCGGGCGTCGGGGCGTACGGGCCGTTCCTCGAGCTCGATCCCGAGCAGCTCGAGGCGATGATCGACGTCAACCTCAAGGGCGTGCTCTACACGGCTCGCGCAACGCTGCCGCAGCTCATCGAGAACAAGGGCGACTTCGTGTCGGTCGCATCGGTCGCGGGCGTCAACGCGTTCCCGGGCGAGGCGGTCTACAACGCGTCGAAGTTCGGCCAGGTCGGCTTCGTGCGGTCGCTCGACATCGAGCTGCGTGAGCACGGCGTGCGCTGTTCGAACATCTGCCCCGGCGGCGTCGCGACGGACTTCGCGATCGGTACCGGACGCACCGAGGGCATGCCCGAGCTCGAGGGGATGATGAGCCCCGACGACGTCGCGGAGGTGGTGCTCTTCGCGCTCACGCGGCCGCGTTCGATGCGCCTCATGACGACGACGTTCCGGCCGATGAGCGAGGGCTCGTGGGGATAGCGGACCGACCACTTGCCTGGGGCGTCCTGTCGACGGCGCGGATCGGCGCGCGCCTCGTGGAGGGAGCGCGCAAGACCGGCGCCGCCGACATCGTCGCCGTCGCGAGCCGCAACGAGCCCTCGGCGCAGCGCTTCGCCGAGGCGAACGGCATCCCGCGCGCGCACAGCTCCTACGAGGCGCTGCTGGCAGATCCCGACATCGAGGCGGTCTACATCCCGCTGCCCAACAGCATGCATGTCGACTGGACGCTGCGGGCGCTGGAGGCCGGCAAGCACGTGCTCTGCGAGAAGCCGATGGACCGCCGTCCCGAGCAGGTCGCGCGGGCTTTCGACGTCGCCGACGAGCGCGACCTCGTGCTCAGCGAGGCGTTCATGTGGCGCCACAACCCGCAGACCACGCGACTGCGCGCGCTGCTGGACGAGGGAGCGATCGGCGACGTGCGGCTGATCCGGGCCTGCTTCTCGTTCATGCTCTCAAGTGACGGCGATGTGCGCCTCGAACCGGAGCTCGACGGCGGCGCTCTGATGGACGTCGGCTGTTACGCCGTCAGCGGCGCCCGGCTCGTCGCCGGCGGGGAGCCGCTGAGCGTCGCGGCCGAGGTGGTGACCGGTCAGACCGGCGTCGACATGCGGCTGACCGGGCTGCTGCGCTTCGACGGCGACGTTCTCGCGATCGTCGACTGCGGCTTCGACCTGCCCAGCCGCGGCGAGCTCGAAATCTGCGGCAGCGAGGGACGGATCGTGCTCCCCGACCCGTGGCACTGCATCGACCCGAAGATCGTCGTCGAGCGCGGCTACGAGCAGGAGGTCGTCGCGGCGCAGGGCGCCGACAGCTACAGCCTCGAGCTCGAGGACATGGCCGCCGCGATCCGCGGCGAGCGGCCGGCGTTGCTCGGGCGCGAGGACGCGCTCGGACAGGCGCGCGCGATCGAGGCGCTGTACTGCTCGGCCGCCGAAGGCCACGCGGTGCCGGTCGGATGAGCGGGCCGCTGCGCGTCGCGATCGCGGGCTACGGGCTGGCCGGCGAGGTGTTTCACGCGCCGCTTGTGGCCTCGATCGATGGACTCTCGCTCGTCGCGGTCACGACGTCGAGCACCGAGCGCGCCCTGCGGGCGCTACAGGAATACGCGAACATCCAGGTGTTCGCCGACGCCGACGAGCTGCTGGACCGCGTCGGTGACCAGCTCGACCTGCTCGTCGTGGCCACGCCGAACCGGCTGCACGTCCCGATCGCGCGCCGCGCCCTGACGCACCGCATCGCAGTCGTCATGGACAAGCCGCTCGCTGCCGACGCGGCGTCGGCGGCGGCGCTTGTCGACGACTTCGACGCCGCCGGCGTGCCGTTCACCGTCTTTCAGAACCGCCGCTGGGACGGCGACTTCCTGACCGTGCAGCGGGTCGTCGCCTCCGGCGAGCTCGGCGACGTGACGCGCTTCGAGTCGCGCTACGAGCGCTTCCGGCCGCACGTCGATCCGGACGCCTGGCGCGAGCGCGGCGACGCCGCCGAGGGCGGCGGGCTGCTGCTCGATCTCGGCGCGCACCTGATCGACCAGGCGCTGACGCTCTTCGGCCATCCGACGCGGGTGTACGCCGAGATCGACCGGTGGCGCCCGGGCGCCCAGGTCGACGACGACGTCTTCGTCGCGCTGGAGCACGGCGGCGGCGTGCGCTCACACCTCTGGATGAGCGTGGTCGCGCCGGTCGGCGGGCGCTCGCTGCGTGCCAGTGGGACGCGCGCGGGGATCGAGACGCCGGGCCTGGATCCGCAGGAGGACCAGCTCGCCGCCGGCGTGCGGCCTGGCGACGAGGGCTGGGGGGCGGGCGAGCCTGCGCGCGTTGTCGGCGCCGCCGGCGAGCGCACGCTTGCGATCTCGCCGGGTGCCTACGAGCAGTTCTACGCGGACCTCCGTGACGCCCTCACCGCCGGCACGCCGATGCCCGTCGACCCACGCGACAGCGTCGCGGCGCTGCGCGTCATCCAGGCCGCGCGCGACAGCGCGCGGAGCGCCGCAGTCATCGAGGTTTCTACGCAGGAGGACGGGTCATGAAGACGAGCCTTGGCATCTGGGCGATGGGGCCGATGGTCACCCGCTTCAACCCCGCCGGCTACAAGCCCGAGCTGTCGGGCGTGAGCACCGCCGAGCACGTGCGCACGGCGGTCGCGGGACTGAAGGATCTGGTCGACGACTACGAGTTTCACTTTCCTCAGGAGCTCTCCGACGAGAACCTCGACGAGGTCCGCGAGGCGCTCGACGGCCACGGCGTCTACGCGATCGCCAGCGGCATGCACCTCGACAACCGCTTCGCGCGCGGCGGTCTGTCCAACCCCGATGAGGAGACCCGCGACGAGGCGGTGCGGATGACGGTCGAGGGCGCAGACTTCGCCGGCCGGCTCGGCGCGAGGTTCATCATCTGGCCCGGGATCGAGGGCTACAACTACCCGTTCCAGACGCCCTACGCGAAGAGCTGGGCTGGGCTCATCGACGGCATCGGCGAGGCGGCGAAGAAGCTCGCCGAGTACGACCAGGTCCTGTTGCTGGAGCACAAGAACTCCGAGCCGGCGATGAAGATCCACATGGGCAACGTGGGCATGACGCTGCATGTCATCCACACGCTGCGCGCCCGCGGGATCGACAACGTGCAGGTCAACATGGACTGGCAGCACCTGATCATGAACGGCGAGAACCTTGCCGAGTACGCCGCCTTGCTGGCCATGGAAGGGCTGCTCGGCCACCAGCACGCCAACTCCGGCTGGGGCACGTTCGACGACGACAACATGGTCGGCGCGACGGCGTTCATGGAGACGCTCGAGCTCGCCGTCGAGTTGCGCCGGGCCGGCTACGGCGAGAACGGCGAGCGACTCGGCTTCGATCTGTACCCGTACACCGAGGACGCGGTCGACGTCGTCAAGCGCAGCGTGATGCAGTGGCGCTTCATCGACGGCGCCGCATCGCGGATCGACGAGGAGGCGCTGCGGGAGGCGCAGTCGCGCAAGGACGCGATCCGCGCCTACGAGCTCGTGTACGCGGCGCTCGGCGCGTGACGCTGCTTGCCGGCCTCGACGTCGGCACCTCGTCGGTCAAGGGGCTGCTCGTCCGCGCCGGCGATGGCGCCGTGATCGCGCGCGCCGAGGCCGAGCATCCGCTGTCGACGCCGCGGCCGGGCTGGGCCGAGCAGGACCCTGAGGACTGGTGGGCCGGCGCACAGGTCGTGCTGAACGCGCTGGGCGAGGCGGGCGCGATCGACGCCATCGGCCTGACCGGCCAGATGCACGGGCTCGTCGCACTCGGCGCGGGCGGTGAGGTGCTGCGGCCGGCGATGCTGTGGAACGACGGGCGCACCGGCGCCGAATGCGCGGAGATCGAGCAACGCATCGGCCTCGACGCGCTGATCGGGCTCACCGGCAACCGCGCGCTGTCCGGCTTCACCGCGCCGAAGCTGCTGTGGCTCGCACGCCACGAACCCGACGTGTACGGCCGGATCGACCGCATCATGCTGCCCAAGGACTACGTTCGGCTGCGCCTCTGCGGCGAGCACGCGACCGACGTCGCCGACGCCTCCGGGACGCTGCTGTTCGACGTCGCGCAGCGGCGCTGGAGCGCGGCGGTGCTGGAGGCGCTCGACGTCGATCCGGCGTGGCTGCCGCGCGCGCTCGAGTCGCCGGCGCTCAGCGGCGTGACCGCGGATGGGACGCCGGTCGCGGCCGGCGCGGGCGACCAGGCCGCGGGCGCACTCGGGGTCGGCGTGGACCGGCCGCCTCCGGCGCCCGTTTCCATCGTGCTGGGCACGTCGGGCGTGATCTTTGCCGCATCGGAGGCGTTCGCCGCCGATCGGGCGGCGCGCGTGCATGCCTTCTGCCACGCCGTTCCCGGCGCCTGGCACAGCATGGGCGTCATGTTGTCGGCGGCCGGCTCGCTGCGCTGGCTGCGTGACGTGGTCGCACCCGGCGGTGACTACGACGCGCTGGTCGCGGATGCCGAACGCTGGGAGCCCGGCGTCGAGGGGTTGACGTTCCTGCCCTACCTCGCGGGCGAGCGCACCCCACACGCGGACCCCGGCGCGCGCGGCGCGTTCACCGGCCTGTCGCTGCGCCACGACCGCGGCGCGCTCGTGCGGGCGGTGCTCGAGGGCGTCGCCTTCGGCCTACGCGACGGCCTGGATCTCGTGACCGAGTTGGCCGGGCGCCCGTCGCTGGGCCGTGTTTCGGGCGGCGGAGCGCGCAGCCGGCTGTGGCTGCAGATCCTCGCCTCGGTGCTCGAATTGCCGCTGCAGCGCACGGCGGTCGACGAGGGGGCATCGTTCGGCGCTGCGCTGCTCGGCGGCGTCGCCGCCGGCATGTTCGTCGACGTGCATGAGGCGGTCGCTGCCTGCGTGCGCCCCGGGGAGATCATCGAGCCGGTGACAGAGTGGATCGAGCCCTACCAGGAGGCCCGTGAGCGCTTCGCGGCGCTGTATCCGGCGCTGCTCGACGTCGGATGAAGCGGGCTCTGCCCTGCGATCGCGGCAGCGGCTCGTGGGCTGACGGGCTATCCTCGCGCGCCGTGGGCAACGCCAAGAAGAAAGACCCGATTCGCAAGCTGCTGGCGGACATTACGCCCGCCCTGTTTCTCGGCAACCCGACGGGCACCGTCGCGATCATGCAGCAGAAGGTCATCGACGCCGGTGGCGACCCCGACGAGGTGCTCGAGTGGGTGCGTGAGCACGGCGGCTATCCCGACAAGACCTTCGGTGTCCGCGCGCGCCAGGGGTTCGACATGCGCCCCAAGGCGGCGAGCAAGCACTACTACGTGGTGCCGGAGGACGCGCTGAAGTAGTCGGATCGGCCAGGGCTTGCGTTGGTCGAGCGGGTCCCGCGACGGGGGTGTTGGAAAATATGCGACGCATAGTCCGCTTTCTTCCGAGACCCACAGCGCCTGAACCGCGCCCGGGGGTCGCTCACCCCACCGACCGCGCGATCCGCAGCAGCTCGCCGGCCGGCTGCTCGGCCTCCAGCCGCAGCAACAGTTCGCCGCGCTCCCACAGCAGCGTGTTCTTCGCCAGACGCGTCTCGGCAACCACCGCATCGCCGTCCGGGCGGGCGAAGATCACCACGTGGCGGCCGCGCAGCAGCAGCCCCGGCCGGCCGGCGACCTGGACGCGCTGCGTGCGACCCGTCGCGAGCTTCTGGACGTAGCGCCGGGTGCTGCCGGGCACCTGAGCGAAGAGGATCGGGCGACGGGAGCGGGCGCGGTAGACGAACGTGACGGCGTCGCCGTCGACGTAGACCTCGGCCGGAGCACCGAGCGCTGCCGGGCGCACGAGGTCGTGGTCCACCACCCGCTCCGCATCCGCGAGCGAGACGCGCTCGCCGACCGCGAGCGGGCCGCCGAGCGTCGCCGGCGGCAGCTCGCGAACCTGCGTCACGGTCGCGCCTTTCAGTCCAAGGCGCTGCAGCAGCTCCGAGCCCACGCCCGGCGCAGCAACTACCCCGCCGCCCACGACGAGCGCAAGCAGGGCGGCGAGCAGCGGCCGGCGGCGAAACCGCGACCTGGGCGGCGGCGACGGCGAGGACTCGATCGCCTGCCGCACGCCCGCCGCGAGATCCGGCGTCGGCGGCCAGCGCGCGTCGTGGCCCAATTGCTCCAGGCGCTCCTGCAGCTCAGCCATGCAGTACCTCCGCACCCGCCTGTGCGCGCAGGCGCTCGAGCGCCCGCGACAGGCGCGACTTGACCGTGCCGACGCGCAGGCCGAGGGCAGCGGCGGTCTGCGCTTCGGTCAGCTCGAGCAGGTAGCGGCAGGCGATCACCTGGCGGTCGCGCTCGTCCAGCCGCTCGAGCGCGGCGGCCAGTGCCGCATCGCGCTCCGCGACGAGCAGCGCAAGCTCCGGGGAGCCCGCGCGATCCGCGTCGGACGTCGACGCCGCGGCGCGCAGCACGAGCGCCTCGCGCCGCCCGGCCGAGCGCCGCCGGTTGCGCGCCTCGTTGGCCACGATCGCCAACAGCCACGGGCGAAACGGCCGCGACCGGTCGAAGCGCGGCAGCGCCCGCCAGGCCTTGACGAAGCCGTCCTGCGCGGCCTCCTCGGCATCAGCGGCGTTGCGCGCGAGCACGAGCGCGGTACGGAAGGCAAGCTGCTGATGCAGGCGTACAAGCTGTTCGTAGGCGTCCAGATCTCCCTCGCACGCGCGGGCGAGCAGGACCGGTTCGCTCTGGGTCGGTGCGGACAGGACTGCAAGCTCTACACCGTGGCCGCGGTGCGCGTTCCCGCAGACCCGCTTCGGTGATGCGTGCGGACCCGTCGGCGGGCAACCTGATCCGTCGACAGGGAAGCCGATGCGCTCCTCGACGTATATGTTGCACGTGAGGCGAACACGATGGTCGGCCACTTCAACGCGACGTGGCCCGGCGTGGTGAACGAGTGGGACGTCGTCAACGAGCCGTTCGTCGCGAGCGGTGCCCGCGACAACAACGTCACGAACCCCCGCCAGCAGGCCGTCTACGCGCTCGTCAGCGACTTCGTCCGGCGCGGCGTCCCGATCGACGGCGTCGGCCTCGAGATGCACGTCGGCGCCGACGGTCGCTATCCGACCCTCGTCGAGCTCAAGAACGTGATGGCGCAGTACGCGGCACTCGGGCTGCGGGTCAGCGTGACCGAACTCGACGTCCTGCGCCCGGTCACCGGCGACCCGGCCCTCGTGCAACGCGCCGCCTACAACACCGTCGCGCAGGCGTGCCAGGAGTCGACGAACTGCACGGGCGTGACGGTCTGGGGCGTCGCCGACCAGTACTCGTGGCGCAGCGCGCCGCAGATGGCCACGCTGATCACGAGCAACTTCACGCGGAAGCGGGCCTACGACCTCGTGCGCTGCCGGCTCAGCGATCCCAAGCCGCTCACCGGCACGTGGCCACCGAAGGACTGCGGTCCGGTCGAGGTCGTCCCGCCAACGGCCACGACCCAGCCGACCGGGCCGACCGAGGGCTCGTCTCCAGCGTCCGATCCTCCCGGGCCCTAGCGATCCGTCCGGACGGGTCCACTAGTTGACGAGCGCCTTGAAGGCGCGCCCGCGCGCCTCGAAGTCCGCGAACTGATCAAACGACGCGCACGCCGGCGACAGCAGCACGACGTCGCCCGCGGCTGCCGCAGCGCGGGCACGGCGCACGGCCGTCGCGAGATCGCCGCACTGCTCTCCCCCGGCCTCGGCGCCGATCTGCCCGGCGTCCTCACCGATCAAGTAGTTCCGCAACGCCTTGTCGCGTAACGGGGCGAAGGACTGCCCCTTGCCCTGGCCGCCGAGGATCAGGTGCACGCGTGCATCCGCCGGAAAGCTGGCCAGAGCGACGAGCGTCGAGGCGACATTCGTCGCCTTGGAGTCGTTGACGAACAGCACGCCCTCCACGAGCCCGACCTCCTCGAGCCGGTGTTCGACGCCCGCGAACGTCCGCAGCGCCGCGCGCACCGCGTCGCCGTCGATCCCGCGTGCCAGCGCGATCGCCGCCGCGGCCGCCGCGTTCGCGCGGTTGTGCGCGCCGCGCAGGCGGATCTCGTCGTGGGCGATCAACGGCTCGTCGTCCCACCACAGCCGGCCGGCTCGATCGTCGAGCTCGCCGCCCGGCCCGAACGCCACGCGCCGCGCGCAGCCGCCGAGGTCCGCGATCGCGGTCCCGAACGGAAACACGGCGATGTCGTCGTTGCCCTGGCGCGCGAACGCCCGCAGCTTCGCCGCGCGGTAGTCCTCCAGCGTCCCGTGACGGTCGAGGTGGTCGGCCTCCACGTTGAGCAGCACCGCGCCCTCGGGGGCGAACTCGAGCGTGTCCTCGAGCTGAAACGAGCTCGCCTCGCAGACGACGGTCGCGCCGGCGCCGAGGCTGCCTACAAGCCCGCTCACGGCCGTGCCGACGTTGCCCGCGACCGCGACCGGCAGCCCGGCCTCGCGGTGGATGTGGCCGAGCAGCTCGACCGTCGTCGTCTTGCCGTTCGTCCCCGTCACCGCGATGAACTCGTTGGGCAGCAGCCGCCAGCCGAGCTCGAGCTCGCCGAGCACGGGGATGCCGCGCTCGCACGCCGCGGCGATCACCGGCGCCTCGCGCGGCACCCCCGGAGACTTGACGACGGCGCGGGCGTCGGCGAGGTGCGCGAGGCCGTCCGTCTGCGCGTAGGCCTCGATGCCGTCCGGCAGGACCGCCGGCGAGCCCCGATCGACCGCGACGACCTGCTCCCCGCGAGCGAGCAACGCCCGCGCCGCCGCCAGCCCCGATCGCGCCAGCCCGACGACGAGCCAGGGGCCCGGCGGGAGCGGCGGTCTGCTGCCGTGCTCACACAACGGAGGCCTGGTACAGCGTGAAGCCGATCGCGCTGCAGATCGCGGCGATGATCCAGAAGCGCAGGATGATCTTCGTCTCCGACCAGCCCAGCAACTCGAAGTGGTGGTGGATCGGCGCCATCAGGAACGGTCGCTTGCGGAACGTCTGAAACGAGAAGACCTGGATCATCACGCTGAGCGCCTCGACGACGAAGATCCCACCGAGCAGGATCAGCAGGATCTCGGTCTTCGTCATGACGGCGAGGCCCGCGATCGCGCCGCCCAGCGCGAGCGACCCCGTGTCGCCCATGAAGATCGTCGCCGGGAACGCGTTGAACCACAGAAAGCCGACGCATGCGCCGACCAGGCAGGCCGACAGCAACGCCAGGTCCTGCTGGCCCGTCGTGATGAACGTGATCCCGATGTACGCCAGCGCGACGATCGCGGCGCAGCCCGCCGCGAGACCGTCGAGGCCATCGGTCAGGTTGACGGCGCTCGTCGTACCGGCCACGACGACGTAGATCATCGCCAGGAACGGCAGCCCGGCGAGGAAGCTGAGGTCGATCTGGTAGTCGACGACGCGCAGGCGCAGCGTCTGCGGCAGACCCGCCTTCTGCGTCGCGACCCACCACAGGCCGATCGAGATGAGAATCGTGATGCCGAGCTTCATCCGCGCGCTGAGGCCGAGGGAGCGGCGGCGCACGATCTTCGTGTAGTCGTCGGCGAAACCGAGCAGCGCGCAGGCGACCACAGCGCCGAAGACGCCGAGCGCCCGCCAGTCGTACTCCGACAGGATCAAGAACGGGACCGAGATCGCGATCACGATGATGATCCCGCCCATCGTCGGCGTGCCCGCCTTGACGTGGTGCTTGGCGGGCCCCTCCTCGCGGATGAACTGCCCGAACTCGCGCTGCTGCAGGAACGCGATGAACCTCGGCGACAGGAAGATGCAGATGAGCAGCGCTGCGGTGCCGGCGATCAGGACTTCGCCCATGCCGCGCTACGTTCCGCCCGCGGACTTCAGGTCCTGCGCGACGACCTCGAGGCCGACGCCGCGAGAGCCCTTGACGAGTACGGTGTCACCTGGGGCCAGGAGCTTGCGCACGACGCCGGTCGCGGCCGCCGCGTCGGCGGTCACGCGCAGCTTTCCGCCGAACCACGAGCCCATCGTCGCCGCCAGCGGGCCGACCGTGACGAGCACGTCGACACCGCGCTCCTCGGCGTAGGCGCCGATCTCCTCGTGGTAGCGGACCTCGTCGGGCCCGAGCTCGAGCATGTCGCCGAGCACGGCGATCCGCCGTCCGCCCGGAACGCCGGACGCGGCAAGATCATCGAGGGCGGCACGCATCGACATCGGGTTGGCGTTGTAGCAGTCGTCGATGACGAGCACCGGCCCGGGGAGCTCGATCCGCTGCCCCCGCAGAGAGCTGAGCCGAACGTCGAGCAGCCCGTCCGGCTCGACGCCGGCGGCCCGCGCCGCCGCCAGCGCGGCGAGCGCGTTGAGGCGCATGTGGCGTGAGCTGAAGGGCAGCTCGAGGCCGGCCGGCAACTGCGCAACGTCGCCGCCGGGGCCGAACGTGACCGTGTGCAGATCGTCGCGCACGTGCGCATCGAGCAGCGGCTCGTCGGCGGGCAGGATCGCCGTCCCGCCCGGGCGCAGGTCGACCAGGAGCTCGGCCTTGGCCGCCGCGATCGCCTCGAGCGAGCCGAGCAGCTCGAGGTGCACCGGCCCGACGTTGACGATCACGCCGACGTCCGGCTCGGCGATCGCCGCGAGCTCCGCGATCTGGCCCGTGCCGCGCATCGCCATCTCGAGCACGAGTACCTCCGTGCCCGCGGGCGCGCCGACGATCGACAGCGGCAGCCCGATCTCGGTGTTGAGGTTCTCCCGGCTGGCGACGACGCGCCGCTGCTGGGCGAGCATCGCCGCGAGCAGATCCTTCGTCGTTGTCTTGCCGGTCGACCCCGTGATCGCGATGACCTGGGCGCCGAGCGCGCGCCGCCACGAGCGCGCGAGCGCCTGCAGCCCGGCGAGGGGGTCGTCGGCGGCCAGCAGCACCCCGGCGCCCTCTGCGGCCCGGGCGTGCTCGGGCGCGACGAGGACGCCCCAGGCGCCGGCCTCGAGCGCCGCGTCCGTGTAGCGCCCGCCGTCCACGTTGCGGCCTTTCAGGCCCACGAAGAGGTCGCCCGGCTGGACCGCGCGGGAGTCGATCGTCACGCGCTGCGGGCCGGGAGGGCCGTCGGTCAGCCGCGGCGCGGGCCGTACGAGCCGGACTCCCGCCGCCTCGGCGACGAGCTCAGGCGACCAGTCGAGCACGCAGCGCCTCTCGCGCGACCGACACATCGTCGAATGGCAGCTTGCGCCCGCCCTCGAACTCCTGCCCCTGCTCATGGCCCTTGCCGGCGATGACGAGGACGTCGCCCGCCGCTGCGAGCGCAACGGCGCGCTCGATCGCCGCGTGGCGGTCGACGATCGCCTCGGTGCTGTCGCGGTCCTCGATGCCGACGAGGATCTCGTCGACGATCGCGGCCGGGTCCTCGGAGCGCGGGTTGTCCGAGGTGACGATCGTGTGGTCGGCGAGGCGCGCCGATATCTCACCCATCTGCGGGCGCTTGCCGCGGTCGCGATCGCCGCCACAGCCGAACACGCAGACCAGGCGCCCGGCGGTCAGCGGGCGCGCCGCTGCAAGCACGTTCTCCAGCGAGTCGGGGGTGTGGGCGTAGTCGACGAGCACCGCGAACTGCTGCCCTTCGTCGACCGGTTCGAAGCGCCCGGGCACGCGACCGGCCTCGGGCAGCGCCGCGGCAATCGTCGCGTCGTCGACGCCGAGAGCGCGCACGGCGGCGACCGCACCCAGCGCGTTCATCACGTTGAAGCGGCCCGGCAGCGGCGAGCGCAGCTTCAGGCCGCCGGCCTCGAACGTCGAGCCGGTGAAGGCGCTCTCGATGTGGGTCGCGCGCAGGTCGGCGCCGGGCGAGTCGATCGCGACCGTGACGAGCTGCGGAACCGTGCCGCGCAGCTCGTCCGCCAGGCGCGCGCCGTAGGGATCGTCGATGTTGACGACGGCGACCCGCGGACGGCCTTCCACGAAGAGCCTGCACTTCGCCGCAAAGTACTCCTCCATCGTCGGGTGGAAGTCGAGGTGGTCTTGGGTGAGGTTCGTGAAGATCGCCACCGCCCAGTGGATCGCGTCGGCGCGGCCCAGCGCGAGCGCGTGGCTCGAGGCCTCCATGATGCAGTGGCTGTCGCCGCCGGCGCGCATCGCCGCGAACGTCGCCTGCAGGTCGATCGCCTCGGGTGTCGTGCGCGCGACCTCGCGCTGGGCGCCGCCGACGATCGAGGTGACCGTGCCGAGCAGCCCGGTCCGGTGGCCGGCCGCCTCGAGCAGCGCGCGGACGAGGTACGTCGTCGTCGTCTTGCCGTTCGTGCCGGTCACGCCGATCGTCTGCAGCGTCGCGGTCGGGTCTCCGTGCAACCGCGCGGCCGCCGGCGCCATCGCGGCGCGAACGTCGTCGACGACGATCTCTGGCACGCCGAGTCCGAGCGGGTGGTCGACGACGAGCGCCACCGCACCGCGGTCTACGGCGTCGGCCGCGAAGTCATGCCCGTCGCGCTCAAAGCCGCGCACGCAGAAGAACACCGTGCCGGGTTCGACGCGGCGGTTGTCGTAGGCGAGCGCGGTGACCTCGGCCGGCGGTGCGCCGGGGGCGACGTCGCCGAAGAGCTCGCGCAGGTTCATGCGTCACTCCGTCCAGGAGGTGGGAGAGCTCGGTCGTCTCATAGGGCCGCAGGGTACCGGCCACGCAACCGCCCACCCCGCGCTCAGCGGTTGGGCGCGATCCCCAGATATGGCAGCGCGAAGCGCATGATCTCGCGGAACGCGGGCGCCGCGACCTCGGAGCCGTAGATCTCGCCGCGCGGCTCGTCGACCATCACGGTGACGAGCAGCTCGGGCCGCTTGGCGGGGGCAAAGCCGACGAACGACCCGATGTAGCGCGACATCGAGTACTCCCCGGTGGTGCGGTCGACCTTGTTCGCGGTACCGGTCTTGCCGGCGAGGGAATAACCGGGAATCGCGACCTCGCTTGCGGAGCCTCCCGCCTCCACCACCCCCTCGAGCATGCCGCGGATCTGCGCGGCCGTCGTCTGCGAGATGACCCGCCGGCCGCGCGGGGTGGGCGCGGGCACGCCCCCGACCTCGGAGATGATCCGAGGCCGGCGCATGATCCCCCCGTTGGCGATGGCCGAGTACGCCGTCGCGAGCTGCAGCGGGGTGACGGACTCACCCTGGCCGATCGGCAGGTTGCCCATCGACGAACCCGAGTACTTGTCGAGCTTGAGGACCTGACCGGACTCCTCGGCTGGAAGCTCGATCCCCGTCTTCGCGCCGAAGCCGAAGCGCCGGACCCACTCGTCGAAACGCTTGGCGGTCAGGCGCTGGCCGATCCGCACCGTCCCGACGTTGCTGGACTGCGCGAGAATCTGCGTCGTCGACAGATCGACCGTGCCGCGGTCGTGCGCCTCCTTGATCGTGCGGTCGGCGACGTCGATCGTCGGCGGCAGGTGGAAGACGTCATCGGGCGTGACGACCTTCTCCTCGAGCGCGCCAGCGACGGTGAACGCCTTGAACGTGGAGCCCGGCTCGTAGTTGAAGCCGACGGCCCGGTTCTGCGCCGCGTATGCGGGCGCGGCGGCGCTGTCGTTGGCATCCACGCGCGGCCAGTTGGCGAGCGCCAGGACCGTGTTGGAGTACGGGTCCATCACGAGCGCCGTCGCGCCCTTGGGCCGCCACGCCAGGCCGACCTGCGCGAGGACGTTCTCGACCTTGCCCTGCAGCTCCGCGTCGAGCGTGAGCTTCAGGTCCTTGCCGGCCTCGGAGCGCTCGGTTTCCTGCAGGACGATCGGCTCGCCGAGCGCGTCCTTGACGATGCGCCGCTTGCCGTCGGTGCCGCGCAGGATGCCGTCGCGGGCGTACTCGAGGCCCGCGAGGCCGTCGCCGTCGGTCCCGACCCAGCCAAGCACCTGTGAGGCCAGCCACTTGCGCGGGTATTCACGGCGCGAGCTCGGGATGAACTGCAGCCCCTCGATCTTCAGCTTCTTGATCTTCGCGGACTGCGTCTGCGGCATGTTGCGCGCGAGGTAGACGAAGCCGCCCTTCTTCGAGAGCTTGTCGAGCACCTTGACCTGGCTTGTGCCGAGCAACGGGGCCAGGCGGCGCGCGACCCGCAGCGGGGACTTCACGAGGTATGGCGTGACGGCGATGTCGTCGGCGGGCTCGGAGACCGCAAGCTCGATGCCGTTGCGGTCGATGATCGCGCCGCGGCGAGCGGGAACGTCGAGCTCCTCGACCTGTTGTGTGCTCGCGACGGCCTGCAGCGACGGGCCACGGACCGCGCCCAGCCAGGTCGCCCGCATTGCGCCGATCGCCAGCAGCGCGAGAAAGAGCGCGAACAGCAGCCCGATGCGGCGCTCGGTCAATCCGACTATGGGACTGTCACCCCGCCCGAGGGGGCAGTTGCAGGCGCGGGCGGCGCAGGGGCAACCGGTGCGGGGGTCGCGGCGCCGGTGACGGACGGATTGGGGGAAGTTGCAGCGGGAGCGACCGTCGCGCCCGGTGCGACGGACGGATTGGACGGGTTGGACGGATAGGTAGGCGTCGCCGTGGCTGGCGCCGCGGTCGTGCCCGGCGGCGTGGAGGACGGATTGGCCTGTGTCGTGGCCGGCGCCGCGGTGCCGGCCGCGAGCGCAGGCTCGCCGGTGATCGCGGCGACGCTGGTCTGCATCGTCATCAGGCCGGCCGATCCCACGATCTCGGGATCGGGCGCGCGCATGCGCTTGGCGGCGCGCGCGCCGTCCGCGCTCAGCGTGCCTGCCCGCAGGTAGCTCACGTCGGCGGGCTCGGGCATGACGAAGCCGCGCGAGCCGGCCATCGCCTGGATGCGCGCGCCGCTGCTGAGCCGCGAGACCTCGGCACGAAGCGTGGCGTTGGTGCGCTCGAGCGTGGCAGCGGTCTCGACCGCGCGACCGATGCCGTTGTTGAGCTTCAGCATCGACACCTGCATCGCGACGATCCCGATCAGGCCGATGCCGATGATCACGACCCACGCGCGACTGCGCACGAGGCGGTCCATCGTGCGACTGCCCGAAACCTCCATCGTGGCGTCGGCGACGCGCAGCACGAACGAGGCGCCGCCCGCGGCCAAGCGCATCGGCGGTCGCGACGGGATGCGGGTGCGCGGCAGGACCGCGGCGTCGGACATCGCCGGCGAGCGAGCGTCCACTCGCGCACGCGGCCGATACGCGGTCTGGTGGGTGGGGGGGCGGACGGGGGGGGGGGCGGGGGGGTGGGCGGGACCGGATACACGGCGCGGGATCGCCGGCGCGCGCGACGTGCGCGGCGAGCGGTGGTGATCGGCACGGGCAGCGGCGGAGCGGCTCATCGCGAGGACCTGCCTTCCGGCTCGACGCCGGCCACGGTCGGGCAATGGCGCGCTGTCATCCTTGATCCTCCCTGAGCTTCGATGCGACGCGCAGACGGGCTGACCGCGCGCGTGGGTTGGCGGCGACCTCGCCGGGTGTTGGCGCGATCGCACGACGGCTGACGAGTTCCGCTTCCGGCTCGCGCCCGCAGGCGCAGATCGGTAGGTCCGGCGGGCAGATGCAGCCCTGCGCCCTTGCGGCAAGGAAGCGCTTGACGCGGCGGTCCTCCAGCGAATGGAAGGAGATCGCCGCGAATCGACCGCCGGCGCGCAGTGATCCCCAGGCCAGCGGCAGCGCGGCATCGAGCTGGCCGAGCTCGTCGTTGACCGCGATGCGCAGCGCCTGGAACACGCGCTTGGCCGG
>DATLNO010000138.1:0-4605 GCA_035536715.1 Solirubrobacteraceae bacterium | reverse complement strand
TGATCTCGGTCCACGGCGGGATCGGCGCGACGTGGGAGCACGACGCGCCGCTCTTCTTCCGCCGCGCCCAGCTGTCGCGGCGCCTGCTCGGCGGGCTCGGCGACGCGACCGATCGCGTCGCCGGCGAGCTGCTGAGCGCCCCGTAGCGCCGACTACAATCCGCGGCGAGGGGCCATAGCTCAGATGGGAGAGCGCCTGCTTTGCAAGCAGGAGGTCACCGGTTCGATCCCGGTTGGCTCCATGGGAGAAATCTCAGCAAATACGCCATAAACGGCTACTCGTGCCGACCGTAGTCGCCGGCTGGAAGGGCCGCAGGTCAAGCAGAAGTCAAGCATCACGACAACTGTGCGCATTCGGGCGCTCTCGTGGGCGCCGGTTCGCGCTTCTGCTCGTCGGACACGTCCCGCGCCCCGGGCCAACCCACGGGTCACGGGTGTCGCACGAAAGACTCCTGGGCTGACAGTCGCCAAACGCCGGCCGGCCGGGGCGGCTTACGCGGAAGCGGCGCTGAGACTGCGCCATGTACAGTCCGCCGTGGGAGCGTCGCCATGCACCTGCTCATCTTCCATGGCTACCTGCTCCGCGGGACGGGGTCCAACGTCTACAACGCGCGCCTCGTGCCCGCGCTCGTGGCCGCAGGGCACACCGTCGACCTGCTGGCTCAGGACTCGCAGGCCGACGAGCTCGGGTGGGTCGACGCCATCGGCGCGCTGGGATCCGAGGGCGCCGTCACGGGCATCGAAGTGCTGCGCGAGCCGGTCGCCGTGACGGTCTGGCAGCCGCAGCTCGGCGGCGTGCTGCCGGTCTTTGTCAAGGATCGCTACCCCGGCTTCTCGGTCAAGACCTTCGTCGAGTGCTCTGCTGAGGAGCTGGGGGCCTACGTCGCGGCCAACGCCCGCGCGATTGCGGCGATCGTTGCGCGCCGTCGTCCGGACGTTGCCCTGGTGAATCACCTCGTCATGGGCCCGCTGGCCGCAGCGCGCGGCCTGCCGCGCGACGTGCCCTTCGCCGTGAAGGTCCATGGATCAGACCTCGAGTACGCGATTGCGCAAGCCCCTGATCGCTTCGTCGGCGCGGCGCGCGAGGGCATCGCACGCGCTGCGACGCTGCTCGTCGGCTCGGGCCACACGGCACGCCGGATGTTTGAGCTGCTCGACGCTCCGCGCCTGGCCAAGCGTACGCGCCTGGGTCCGCCGGGGGTCGACACGCAGGCTTTTCGGCCGCGCGAGCTCGCCGAGGCGCGATCTGACGTGGACGCGATCGCCCGACACCTGCTTGCGGCCCCAGCGCGACCCGACGACGGAGGGACATTCGCGCGCGACGAACATGCCGTCGCGCGTGCCCTGCTCAGCCTCAAACTCGCCGATGGGCCCCACGTCGCGTACGTGGGCAAGCTGCTGCGCAACAAGGGTGTGGACCTGCTCGCCGCCGCGTGGCCGATCGTTCTTGCCGCGCGCCCCGATGCGCGGCTTGTCGTGGTCGGTTTCGGCGCCTTCGCCGAGGCTTTCGATGCACTCGTCGCCGCCCTCGCCGCGGGCGACCTGAGCGCGGTGCGCGACCTCTGCATCGAGCACGATCTGCGCCACCTCAAAGCATTCCTCGATGCGGGCGGTGCTGACGGCGCCTACGTTGCTGCCGCTCGCGCGCTCCCGGACAGTGTCACGCGGACCGGGCGCCTGGAGCATCACGAGCTCGCGCCGCTGCTGTCTGCATGTACCGCACAGGTCGTTCCCAGCACCTTCCCGGAGGCATACGGAATGGTTGTCGCCGAAGCCGCGGCCGCTGGCGCTCTGCCGATCGTCGCGGCTCATTCGGGGCTCGACGAGGTGGCTGCGACGCTCGCGCCCGGCCTACCGCCCCAAGCTCGCGAGCTACTGCGTTTCACAGTCGGGCCGCAGGCCGTCTGTGACATGGCAGATCGGCTGATCACCTGGCTGGCGATGGAGCCCAAGCAGCAGGACGCCGTGCGCGCGTCGCTCGTCGCCACGGCCCGCCGGCTGTTTGGCTGGGACGGCGTCGCCGCAGGAGTGATCGCTGCCGCACAGGGACACCACGACGCCTTGATCCCAGTGCCCTGAGGCCTCATCGGATCAGCCATCGTGCTCTCCGAAACACGACAGCGCGTTGCTTCTGGCCGAAGGCAGCGAGTCCCGCAGCCGCCAACGCCGGCAGCGGGCCAGCCACCGATACCTCCATTCGCTAAATCGAGCCCAGAGCGCCGCTCCTGCGCGCTCGGAACACGCTGGACCGGGACGGCAGAGTGTCCTATTCGCGCGAAGCGGAAGCGGGAAGCCACGCATGACAGCAGCGCTCTCCGAAGAATGCTCCTCCTCGCGCATATGAGTGCTCTCGCGGGCGGCGGCGCTGCCGCGCCTCGTCGATTGCAGCAGCCGCGGCGTGTCGCGTCCGGCTCATCGTTTCCGGAGGGCCGGGATGACCTCGCGCGACAGTAGATCCATCGACTCCAATGCGGTCTCGACGGGCATCCCGCTCCAAAACGGGCGAAAGATGAAGTGATCGACGCCCAAGCCGTTGCGCCATTGCAGCAGCTCCTGAATGCAGTCATCGGGTGTGCCGATGACGAAGCGCTCCTCGAGCAGGCGTTCGAAGGCGAGGTCAAACGTCTCGCCCGCCGGGAGGGCGGCGTCCTGGCCCCAAGCTCGGTAGGCGTCGTACTTCACCGTGAGGTACGGCTTCGCCATTTCCAGGGCCCGCTCGCGGCTGCGACCGCACACGACCTCCCGAATGGCGGGAAGTTCGCGAAGTGGCGCTCTGCCCAGGTCCCGGCGAACCCGGTGAAACAGCTCGAGCTGCCGCGCGATCGTCGATCTGGTGGCGTGTGGGTTGATGATCCAGGTGTCGGCCATCCGCGCGGCCCGCTCGACGGCGCGATCGTTGTTCGCGGCCATCCACAGGGGAGGCCGCGGTAGCTGGATTGGGAGGATCGTGAGTGTTGCGGCGTCCAGCCGACACCACGGCAGGTCGCTGGTCACCGCCTCGCCCGCCCAGAGCGCCTGCACGAGTTTGAGGTTCTCCTCGAACCGGCGGAGCCGGTCGTGGCTGAGGATCCCGAAGCCGTCGTATTCGACCTGGCGGTAGCCCAGTCCCACCCCGAGCGTGAAGCGGCCGCCCGACACCACGTCCATGGAGGCGAAGGTCTCCGCGACGTCCAGCGGATTGGCCAGGGCGAGCAGGAGGATCCCGAGCCCGATCCGCATCTCGCCGGCCTCTGCGGCCAGGCGCGCCAGAAACGGGACCGGCTGCGTCATGGGCATGGTCGGAAGGAAGTGCTGCCCGGTCCAAAAGGAGTCCCAGCCGTGGTCACGAGCATGGTGCAGCAACCTGATCTGGCCGCCGAGCGCCTGGACCATGTCCGACCCCACCGGGTGCTGGTTGGTCAGGTACAGCCCAACCTGCACGGGACGAGCTGCCGGCAGGCCGGACGCTTCAAGAGCGCCGCTCTGACTCATCGCGCGACCATATCCGCCGAACGCCGCTGCATGCGATTACCGAGCAGCCCTCGACAGCCGTGCTCCACCTCACGGGTCCTGCGTCGTCCAATACGGCGGCCGCGGAATGCAGGCGCGGCCGAGCCGCCTGTTGCTGCACGCGAACGCTGGAGTCTGTACACCGTGATGCAGGCCGTAGCTGGGCTCATCCGGGTGCGCACCGCGTCGGTCCCGGCCGACGAGACCGATCTCGATCACTCCGGCGAGGACTCGCAGCCTGCAGCCGACTGCCTCCTCGCATGCGAATGCAGAGCCGCGGCCGGCAGAGTGTCGCCTTCGCGTAGCGTGCGAGCGACGGCGCTGCTGCTTGCTGCGACGAGGAGCGCGACCAGAGCTGTGAACGGGGGAGCGCCACGGACGGAGCAGCTCCCAGCCCCACTGGTCCATGCCGACCTCGCGACGCTCCACCGTCGGAGGATCGGCGGGATAGCGCATGCCGTTGTTGCGAGGCGCCTGGCCTCGGCGATGACCCGGCAAGGTGGCTGCCGTCCGGCGGCGACCAGCAGCATCCAACAACACAACCGGCTCCATGACCCTCCCAGCGTCGATGACGCCTCGACCGTTCCACGACACCGGAGCGGTGCGCCAGCACCGACAGCCTCCCGAGCCACCAGACTCAGGGAGAACTCGAGCGGTCCAGCAAGGCGCACCCGGATCCGTCTAAACGGAGCAGTCTCACTGCAGTTCGCCAAAGTACCTTTCCGACGGAAGAGCGACTGGCTCGCGGCAGTTCGCTGGGTTACGATCAGCGTCGACTTCGAAGGAGAGCCTTGTGGCGACCAAACTCGATCCGACCATTGAGCTTCGCGCGCCCACGCCTGACGACTCCGAAGAACTAGGGCGGATCTGCTTCGACGCCTTTTGTTCGATCGCAGAGCGGCACAACTTTCCCGCCCGACTTTCCCTCGCCGGAGGTAGCCGCGGGATTGCTCGCCATGCTGATCTCCCATCCAGGTATCTATGGGGTCGTAGCGCAAAAGGACGGGCGGCTCCTGGGCAGCAACTTCCTCGACGAGCGTTCCGCCATCGCCGGCGTGGGTCCGATCACGATCGATCCCCGCTCTCAGGACGTCGGGGTGGGCCGCCGGCTGATGGA
>DATLNO010000137.1:0-3074 GCA_035536715.1 Solirubrobacteraceae bacterium | reverse complement strand
GAGCCGTGGCATGGGCAGTCCCAGCTGGTCTCCGCCGCGTTGAAGTGCAGCAGGCAACCGAGGTGGGTGCAGCGCAGCGAGACGGCGTGGGGGACGCCGGCGTGGTCGCGGTAGACGCCGATCTTCTTCAGGCCGGAGCGCACGACACGGGCCTCGCCTGCGGGAACGTCGTCGCTCGTGTGAGTGTCCGCGCAGGTGAACCGGTCGCCGATCATGTGTCGCGCGACCCAGAACTGGGCCTTCGTGACCTCGGGCGCGGACTTCACGCTCAGGCGGTTGGGATCGAACACGTCGGCGTAGGGGTTCTCCCGGCCCGCGATGCGATCGGCGAGCACCTGCGCCGCGATCGTCGCGCTCGTCATGCCCCACTTCTGAAAGCCGCCGGCGACGAACAGATGCGACGAGACCGGCGTGTACGCGCCGATGTAGGGCAACTTGTCGGAGGGCATGCCGTCCTGCGTGGACCACCGGAACGGGACGTCGAGGACGTCGAAATGCTCGCGTGCGAACTGCTCGAGCGCGTCGTAGCGCTCCGGCTGGGCCACGTCTGATCCCGTCAGGTGCCCCTCGCCGCCGACGAACACCCAGCTGTCGTCGCCGTCGTGATAGGAGCGCAGCGAACGGCTCGGGGAGCCGGCCGTGATGAACATCGCGCCGGGTGTCGTCCTGCGCACGCGGGCCGCGACGAGGTAGCTGCGGGCGGCCTCCATCCGCGTGAAGAACAGCCCGCGGTCGAGCAGCGGGTAGTTCGTCGCGACGATCACGTCCTGTGCGGTGACCGTCGTGCCGTCGAGCGTGGTCACGCGACACGGCGAGCCCTCGCTCACGTCGGCGACCGCGGTGCTCTCGAAGACCCGCGACCCGTCGCCGTCGACGGCGGCCGCCAGCCCGCGGACGTAGCGCACCGGGTCGAGCTGGCCCTGATGCTCGAGGCAGACTGCGAACGGCACGTCGAACGGCAGCGGGACCGATGTCGTCGTGTGGACATCGAGCCCGGCGGCCCCGGCCACGTCCGCTTCCTTCTGCACGGCGTCGACCTGGCTGTCATCGGCGGCGTAGGTGTACGCGGCGACGCGCTCCCAGCCGCAGTCGATCCCTTCGCGCCCGACGAGCTCGTCGATCTGCGCCACCGCGGCGAGGCTCGCCGCCGCGTATGCCGCAGCGCCGGAGTCGCCATGCAGCTTCTGGATGTCGGTGTACTTGGTCTCCTGCAGGGCGGAGACCTTCGCCGTCGTGAACCCGGTCGCCCCGCCGCAGACGACGCCGCGCTCGAGCACGGCAACACGTGCGCCGTCGCGCTTGAGCGCGAGCGCGGCGCTGACGCCGGCGATGCCGCCGCCGATCACGGCGACGTCGACCTCCAGATCCTCGCTCAGGGGCGGATAGGCCGTCGGCGGCGCCGTGGCCAGCCAGAGCGAGTCGGTAGGACCGGACATCGAGATGCTCATGGTCGTCGCTGTCCCCAGAATGCGACGCGAGTATCTGTCCCGAGTCCTTCCGCGTGTTCGGCAGGAGCCTCGACGACTGCGGCCCAATCGAAACGCACGTACAAATCCCACCGTCGGCGACGCTGTTTGTAGACGCCCGCGGCGAATGGGGCGCCGGCGCCAGCTACCAGCGTGCGCAGCGAGGCCCGGACGGTGACGTTGATGAGCGAGGACCGGTTGACGGCCCTCCGGATACCCCACAGCCCGCAGTGCACCCGCTCTGTGCCCGGGCGGTCCGCATGCACGCCGAGTTCGTGTGCGCGCACATGAACTGCGCGTGCGTGGAGCCGCTGACGAACGCGTGCCCGCCGATCAGATCGATGTGCATCCGCGGTTAGCATCGGAGGGCGGTCGGGACGATCGTCTTCAGCTCGGACTCGCGGGCAACGCCGCTAGCGATAGCGAGCGAGCCCGATACCGCCGAGTGCGGGCGCGGTTGTCGTAGGTCATGGCGCAACGGGTAGTCACGATCATCAACGATGACTCGTGTGTTCAGCGTCTGAGGACCAAGCGGAGCTAGCTGAAGTCGGCCTCCGTGTGCGGCCCGACGCACGCGATCGAGAGCGTGTCGTCGACATCGCGCGCGACCTCGACGACCTCCTCGATCGTGACGGCGTCCAGCGCGGTGATCGCCGCATCCGGATCGATCTTCTCGCCGTACACGATCGCCTGCGAGGCGGCGTAACGCGCGACGGCGTTCGTGTTCTCGAACGCCAGCACGCGGCGGCCGGCGGCGTACGCGCGCGCGCGGGCCACCTCAGCCGCCGTCGGGCCGCCTTCGCGCAGTTCGCTGACGATCTCGCGCATCCGCGTGTAGGCCTCGACGCACTTCGTCGAGTCCAGCCCGGCGCTGAGCTGCAGCAGCGGGACGTCGGCGTGCGCATGTGACACGCCGTAGACCGAGTAGGCGAGGCCGCGCTGCTCGCGGATCTCGTCGAACAGGCGCGAGCTCATCGAGCCGCCGAGCAGCATCGAGTAGATCGACAGCGCCGCGCGCTTGGACCGGTCCAAGACGTCGACCTTCGGTCGGTAGGACATCCGCAGATGCGACTGGTTGGTATCGCGCTCCCGCACGATGATCCTCGGCTCGAACGGCGGCGCGGGCTCGAACGGCTCGGGCGACGGCAGCGCCGGGAACCGCTCGAAGAGCTCGGCGAAGGCGCCGTTCTCCGGAACGTGCTGGAGGTTTCCGACGACGAACGCGCCGCCTCGCCCCCCCGACCAGCGGCGGTTGCGAAACGCGACAATCGCGTCGCGCGTGAACGTGCGCAGGTGCTCTTCGGGCCCGAGCACCGGCCGGCCGAGCGGGTGCTCGCCGAACGCGGCGCGGTCGATCAGCTCCTCGGCGACGGCGGACGGCTCGTCCTTGTAGCGCTGGATCTCCTGGATGACGACGCCGCGCTCGCGCTCGAGCTCCTCGGCGTCGAGATGCGGGCGGCCGGCGAAGTCGGTCAGCAGGTCGGCGGCGTCGGTCGCGGCCTCGGCACGCACCGTGATGTGAAAGGCGACGAGGTCATGCGACGTGTAGGCGTTCAGCGATCCGCCGAGCGTCTCGGCGGTTTCGTTGACGTCGCGGTAGTGCGGGAA
>DATLNO010000136.1:0-12001 GCA_035536715.1 Solirubrobacteraceae bacterium | reverse complement strand
CCGGACTCCTGCAAGTCGACGCCGTAGACGTGGTCGACCTCGATGTCGTGCGCCTTGAGGAGCTTGTGGGCCCGGTCCTGATCGGAGCCCTCGTCGTAGCGACCGGTCATCTTCTTGATCGGCATGGCCGCCGAATGTACGCCCCCTGCCGCGCCGGGGCAACTGTGAACCGGCGCCCGGTCAGACGAGATCGCTGCCGCGCAGTCGCGCGGCGGCGGCGGCGAAGAACAGGCCGATCCAACCCAGCATCACGAGCACGGCAATCCCGGTTGAGAGAAGGTAGTCCTGGTCCTCACCGTCGAACCCGGTCGCCTGGATGATGCCGCCGGGCGCGCCCTGGGTCGGGCCGAACTTGCCGTAGTCCTCCGCGAGACCGAGCAGCGTCGGCTCGAGCACGAACGCGATGAACAGCACGCCGACGATCGCGGCGATCTGGTTGCGCACGACGGCGCCGATGCCGACGCCGAGCGCGCCGACGAGCGCGGCCACGAGCAGGTTGCGCCAGAGCACGTCGACGAGGTCGGACATCGCGGCCGTCTCCTCGCCGCGGACCGACAGGATGATCGTGCCGACGAGCATGATCGTCAGCGTCACGATGAGCGACAGCAGCGCGCCGGCGGCCGCGTAGGAGACCATCTTCGCGGCCAGCAGCCTGATCCGGTCGGGCGCCGCGAGCACGGTGCTGGTGATCGTGCGATGGCGCCACTCCCCGGCCATGCCGATGACGCCGAGCAGGATGATGAACAGGCCCGTGAAGTCGGCGGTGAAGAGATCGCGCACGTCCTGCTTGGTGAAGTTGTCGCCCAGGATCGAGACGAGCACGACGACCAGCAGCGACAGCGCGAGCGACGCCGCGACGAGCGCGATGAAGGTCCGTGTCGTGCGCAGCTTCAGGAGCTCGGCCTGCAGGAGGGCGCTCACGATGTCGACTCGCCGCCGGTCAACGCGAAGAAGGCCTGCTCCAGCGAACGCGACTGCTGCCCGAGGCCGATGAGGTAGACGCCGGCGTCGTGTGCGATCACGCCGACGTCCTTCGGCGAGACGGCGGGCACGATCAGACCGCCCGCGGCGAGCGGCGTGACGGAATGCCCCGCCGCCTTGAGGGCGCGCATGAGCAGCTGATCGTCCTGCGAGCGGACCTCGGTCGAGGGGCCCTCGTCCCCGCCGAGCACCTGCTCGAGCGTCCCGTGGCCGCGCATCTGGCCGTTGGCGATCACGACGACGTCGTCGACCGACTGCGCGACCTCCGCGAGCAGGTGGCTGGAGATCAGCACGGCGCGGCCGCGGCCGGCCTGCTCGCGCAGCATCCCGCGCATCCACGCGATGCCGGGCGGATCCAGACCGTTCGTCGGCTCGTCGAGGATCAGGACCTCGGGGTCGCCGAGCAGCGCTGCGGCGATCGCCAACCGCTGGCGCATGCCCATCGAGTAGCCCTTGACGAGGCGGTCGGCGGCGGCGGTCAGCCCAACCGCATCGAGCACGACGTCGACGCGCTCGGGCGGGTGCATACCCGTGACAGCGAGCACGCGCAGGTGGTTGCGCCCCGTGCGACCTGGATGGAAGGACGCGTCCTCGAGCACGGCGCCGACCGTCGCGCTCGGGCGCTCGAGCTCGTCGTAGCGGGCGCCGCCGAACGTCGCGGTGCCGGCGGTCGGGCGCACGAGGCCCAGCAGGGCGCGCAGCGTGGTGCTCTTGCCGGCGCCGTTCGGCCCGAGGAAGCCGGTCACGCGCCCGGCCTCGACGTCGAAGCTCAGGTCGTTGACGGCGAGAACGTTGCGAAACCTCTTGGAGAGGCCGTGGATCTCGACGGGCGCCATTGGCCTCGCATGATGGCGCATCGGCACCACCGGCCGCGTCGCGCGCGCGCTCCGAATTGTGGTGAACCGTGAACGTTCACAGGATGAGACACGGATTGAACGGGAGGTACCGGTCGAGCCTCGCCCACGGTGCGTCGGCGAGAAACAGGCAGTAGAACGGATCGATCCGAAATCCTCGCTCGCCGACGAGCCAGCCGACCGCGCTGCGGGCGCTGAGCGGCAGCGTCAGATCCAGGCGCTGCAGCCCGGCGGCGTGGGCGGCGCCCTCGACGTGGGCGAGCACGGCGGGCATGTGCTCGGGCTTCAGGGCGCCGATGGGGCCGGCGTAACCGTGCTCGTTGGGCTCGAACCCGTACGCGACCGAGCGGCCGCCGTGGCGCAGCACCACGCCCGGGCGGTCGGCCAGCATGAACGCGATGTCGAGCTCGCGGGCGTGGCCGAGCAGCTCGCGCTCGAGCGCGGCGAGCTCGTCCGGCGTCGCGGGGACCACCTCGTAGCCCGCCGGCGGCGAGATCGCGCGCGGCGCGCCCGTGACGTCGACGCCGGTCGTCTGGTGGGCGACGCCGAAGCGCAGGTACAGAGCGACCGCAGGGGCGTCCAGGGTCGCGATGATCGCGCGGTGCTCGCCGAGGCCGAGCGGGAAGGCGTGCTCGAGCAGCGCCCGGCCGAGCCCACCGACGCGCGCGCCCGGCGCGACGAAGAACTCCGAGAGCTCGAGCGTGTCACCTCGCAGGACCGAGCGCGCGTAGCCCAGTGCCGCGCCGTCGCCGCGGTCCTCGGCGATCCACCACTGCGCGCATGTCGCGGCGAGATGGCCAAAGGCGTGCTCGTATGCCGGCCAGAGCTCGTCCGGGTCGGGCGGGGGCGCGTCGGCCGCGCGATAGCCGATCCGCGTGAGCAGGTCCGCGAGCGAGCGGCGGAAGATCGCGAAGCAGGCCCGGCTGTCGGCGCCGGTGGCGGGGCGGATGTCGGGGTGTCCGGTCATGCGCTCACGGTGTTCTTACACAGTTCGCGCTCCAGCGGCGTCCGGAAGCGTGGCGTGACACGCACAGCGCCGATCCACGCGCGCAGCCGCTCGGCCTCCTCGCCGACGGCGCGCTCGGCCGCTGCGCCGACGTCCTCGAGCAGGCGCACGACGATCTCTCCGTCGGCCTTGCGCTGCGCCCAGCCGCCGACGATCCGCCCCTCGCACCAGACCGTCGGGCCGATGTTGCCGGTGCGGTCGAAGCACTGCGCGCGATGCTCGCCGAGATACCAGGCGCGTTCCTGCCAGCCCATCGGCGCGGGGTCGAGCGCCGGCAGCAGCGCGACCCACGGCTCCTCGGGGGCGGCGACCGGCGCCTCGTCGTCGGCGAGTACGAGCGCCGGCGTACCGTCCGCGAGCCGGACGTCGGCCACCTCGAGCTGTGCGAGCGCGCGCTTGACGAGGCCCGTCGTCCACCCGGTCCACCACTTCAGGTCGGTCAGCCGCCCGGGCCCGAACGCGTGCAGCCAGCGGCGCAGGAGCTGCGCCGCGGCCTCGTCGGTCTCGAGATCGGCAGATCCCCCGCCCAGCCAGCGATCCATCGGCGCCCAGCGATACAGCGTGCTCGTCCAGGACCCCAGCGGCCGGCCACGCACGATCCGCCCGTCGGCGGCGAGCAAAAAGAGCACCTTCGTCGAGACACCCTGCACGGCAGCGTAGGGCTTGTCGGCGGCGACGCGGATCTTCTCGTGCAGGGCCGCAACGTCCTGCCCGAGCTCCTGCGCGGTCGCCTCGCCGCGAGCGCGCAGCGCCGCCTCCACCGCGTCTTCGGTCTGCGCGATCCAGCGCGCGCCGTCGTCGGCGATGCCGGCGCTCTCGAGCAGCGCCGCGAAGCGCTTGCGCTCGCCGGGGACGAGCGCGCGGGTCGAGGACGCCTGCACGACCGCTACGAGATCAGCCGGCACGACGAACATCGTGCGCCGCATCCCGAGGATCCGGACGAGCGAGCGCTCCTCGTAGAGCGCCGACTCGATCGCCTGCACCGACGGCGCGGCGAGGCGGGCGCGGGCGGCGAGGAAGACCGTCGCCGGGTCGGTCGCGTGCAGACCGCCGAGCGCGCCCGCGAGCGCCGCGACATCGGTGTGCCTGGCCTGGGGCGCGAGCCCGTGGCGCAACGCCAGGCGCGCGCGACGCTCCTCGTCGCCGATCGTCCTCACGCGCGCCAGCGTACGCGCGCGCTCAGCCGCGCGATGCAGGCAGCCTAGTTGCGGGGCACGCGGCGCTCGGCCGGCAGCGGCGGCGGGGCGACGGACACCCCGTCGCGGCCCTGCGCCTTGACCTCGTAGAGCGCCTGGTCGGCACGCAGCAGCACGGCGTCGGGAACGTCGCCGGCCTCGATCGTCGCGACGCCCAAGCTCGCGGTGATACGCAGCTCGTGACCCTCCGTGATGTGGATGCGCTCGCGGATCGCCTTGGCGATCCCTTCGGCGACGCGCCGCGCCTGCTCCCGGGTGGCCTGCGGCAGCAGGAGCGCGAACTCGTCGCCGCCCAGCCGGGCGACGAGGTCGCTGTTGCGCACGCGGGCGCGCAGGATCTCGGCAATGTTCTTGAGCAGCTCGTCGCCGACACCGTGGCCAAGCGAGTCGTTCGTCGACTTGAAGTCGTCGAGGTCCAGCATGACGAGGCACGCGCGATGTCCGTAGCGCTGTGAGAGCGCGACCTGGTGGGCCAGCTCGCCCTCCAGCCGGCGGCGGTTGAGCAGCCCGGTGAGCGGGTCGTGGTCGGCGAGGTGCTGCAGCTGGTCGAGCGTCTGCTTGCGCTCTGTGACGTCCTCGATCTGCGCGATGAGGTAGTCCGGCGCGCCCGACGTGCCACGCACGACCGACAGGCTGACGTTGACCCAGACGACGTGACCCTCGGCGTGCAGGAAGCGCTTCTGGCGTTGCGAGGTGCGGCGATTGCCGTCAACGACCTGGCGGACGAGCTGCGCGTCGGCGTCACGGTCCTCCTCGAGCGTCAGCTCCTGCAGGGTCATACCGAGCATGACGGCGCGGCGGTAGCCCACGATCTCGCAGAATGCGCCGTTGACGTCGACCAGGCGGCCCTTCAGCGAGACGATGGCCATGCCGATCGGCGCGCTGTCAAAGCTCGAGCGGAAGCGCTGTGTCGCTTCGCGCGCCTCATCGCGCAGGCTGCCGTTCAGCCAGCCGGTGACGATGCCGGCGGCGGCGACGAGGACGATGAGCAACACCTGGCCGGCGCTTGGCCGGCTCTCGGGTCCGCCGAGGACGCTCGTGCCCAACACGACAGCGGCGGCGAGCAGCAACAACAACGGATCCTCGTAGAGCATGAGCAGCGCGAGCACGAGGAAGGGGTGCGACCAGGCCGCGGTCGAGCCGTCCCATAGTGCGACGAGACCGACCGAGAAGCTCAGCAACCCGCCCGCGACGGCGGCGCTGCGCAGCCGGCGCGGGAACACGTCAACGTGCGCCGCGACGGCGCAGGCGACGATCACCAGGAGATAGGGAGCGACGCCCGCGACCTGCTGCGCGTCGAGCGCGGCGAACACGGTGAGCGCGATCGCGTGCGCCCAGAGGATCATCCGCAGCCAGCGTTGGCGCTCGTCCCACACGTCGGCGGGAAGTCCCGCCCGAGGCGAAAACTGTAAGGCGAAGCGCCCCATGTGGATGAATCGGCAGAATCCGCACGCACCTGTAGAGGTGAAGTGCGTTTGCATCGCCTACGGCGGGGGATCCTCGGCAACATGGCACAGCGACTCCCTCATGCACTCAGCGAGAAGATCGCCTCGATCGAGGCACTCGACGCCCCCGGCAAGGCGATCGCAAAGCAGATCCGCAACCTCCTGCCTGCAGGCGGCGGCGTGAAGGATGTGCTCAGCGGCACGTGGATGGGCCACGCCCTGCATCCCCTGTTGACCGACATTCCGATCGGCGCGTGGACGAGCGCGACGCTGCTCGACCTCATCGGCGGGCGCGCGAGTCGGCCTGCAGCGACGAAGCTCGTCGGCGTGGGGCTGGCGGCCGCCGCGCCGACCGCGTGGACCGGCTGGATCGACTGGGCCGACACCGAGCCGGGCAACGACCCGGTTCGCCGCGTCGGCATGGTGCACGCGATCGCCAACGGCACCGCGGCCGCGCTCTACGGCGCGTCATACGCCGCCCGCAAGCGCGGCGCGCACACGACCGGCGTGCTGTTCGGGCTGGCGGGTGCCGGCGCGATGGGTGCCGGCGGCTGGCTTGGCGGCGACCTCGTGTTCGCTCGCGGCGTCGGGGTCAACGAAACGCTGTTCGTCGACGATCCGAGCGACTGGACCCCGGTACTCGACGCGAGCATGCTCGTCGACGACCGCCCGACGCGGGCGCTGGCGGGCGAGCGCGAGATGCTGATCGTCAAGCGCAACGGCACGATCTACGCCCTCGCCAACCGCTGCGCGCACCGCGGCGGTCCCCTCGACGAGGGTGAGCTGGAGGGTGACTGCATCGTCTGCCCGTGGCACGGCACCCGCATCTCCCTCAGGGACGGCAGCGTCGAGCGCGGCCCCTCCGCCTATCCGCAGCCGGTCTTCGAGGCGCGCGTCAACGACGGGCGCGTCGAGGTTCGCGCCGCGCCGTAGTCCCCGAGGTCAGCCGAAGTCGATCACGCTGCGGATGCCGTCCTGGGCCTCCATCAGCTCAAAGCCCTTGTTGACCTCGTCGAGGCCGATCCGGTATGAGAGGAAGGCATCGACGTCGATGTCGCCGTCGAGGTAGCGCTGGACGAGCAGCGGCACCTGGTCGCGGCCCTTGACGCCGCCGAACGACGAGCCCGCCACACGCCGGCCGGTGATGAGCAGGCGCGGGATGATGTCGAGCGTCTCGCCCTTCCCGGCGACGCCGCACATCGTCGCCAGGCCCCAGCCCATCCGCGCCGACTCGACGGCCTGGCGCATGACGGAGACGATCCCGGTCGCCTCGATCGTGTAGTCGGCGCCGGAGCCACCGGTCATGTCGAGGATCTGCTGGACGATGTCCGATCCGCCGACCAGCGTGTCGGTCGCGCCCTGGTGACGGGCCATTGCCAGGCGCTCGTCGGAGAGGTCGACGCAGACGATCCGCTCGGCGCCCTGCAGGCGCGCACCGGCCACGGCGCCGAGGCCGACCATGCCCGCTCCGAACACGACGACCGTCGAGCCCTCCTCCACCCTGGCGGTGTACATCGCCGCGCCGAGGCCGGTCGAGAGGCCGCAGGCGAACAGGCAGGCGCGGTCCAGCGGCGCCTCGGGCGAGACCTTCGCAAGCGCGATCTGCGGCATGACGGTGTACTCGGCGAACGTCGACGTGCCCATGAAGTGACGGATCGGCTCGCCGCCGCGCGACAGCCGCGTCGTGCCGTCTGGCAGAAAACCTTTGCCCTGCTGGTCGCGGATCGCGAGGCAGATGTTCGTCTTCGGGCTGACGCAGTGAACGCACTCGCGGCATTGCGGCGAGAACAGCGTGACGACGTGGTCGCCCACCCGCAGATCCGCGACGCCCTCGCCGATCGCCTCGACGACGCCCGCGCCCTCGTGGCCCAGGACCGTCGGCGCGTAGCCCGAGGGGTCGACGCCCGAGGCCGTGTACATGTCCGTGTGGCACACCCCGCATGCCACGAGCCGCACGAGAACCTCACCCGCGCGGGGCTCCGCGAGGTCGATCTCCTGCACGACGAGTGGCTGTCCGAACTCCTCCAGCACCGCTGCTCGGATCCGCATTGCTGGGAACCTACCGTGTGGCATACCGCCGGTACCACGACCGAGCGCTGCCCGCGCTGCCACGCCGGTGATCGTGTCGAACCGAGTGGCGCATGCCGCGCCGGACGCGACGCGACCGCCGGCATCGCAGGCGCGAACGCACCGGCTCAAGCACCCATGTGCCCCCTCAGCCGAGGCGGGAGTTCGGCGCGAGGACGATCGCGACGTGCCGCTGGCCACCGGCCAGCGGCCGCCGCCACGGGCCCTCGCCCTGCAGGTCCTCGCCGCGATCGAGCAGCAGCGCCGCGAGGCAGCGCGCGGAGTCCAGCGACTGCGGCGGCGAGCGGTACGTGCGGGCCGGACGACCGGTCAGCGGCCCGCTGACCCGGTCGTCGACGACGACGAGGAACAGCGGGCCGAGCGTGAGCTCGAGCTGCTCGCTGCCGCCGACGTCGGGCGCGTCCATGCACCCAACGCTACGTCAAACCCCGTCGGGGTCAGGCGGCCGCCGCGGACTTCGCCGGTTTCGTGGCCCCGATGAGCTTCTGCGCCTGGCGCTCGGGCGAGATGCGCACGACGTTGTGCGCGAGGCCGACCTTCTCGAGCCCCCAGATCACGATCGCCGAGATGTCGAACTCAAAGCGACCGAGGCCCTGACGGGCGGAGCGCGGGAAGGCGTGGTGATTGTGGTGCCAGGACTCGCCGAACGTGAACAGCGCCAGCCAGGCGACGTTCGTCGACTTGTCCTCGATGTCGAAGCGCCGCCGACCGAACACATGGCAGATCGAGTTGATCGACCAGGTCACGTGGTGGATGAAGAAGATCCGCACGAAGCCGGCCCACAGCAGCGTCCACAGCGCGGCGGTCAGCGAGAAGCCGTGCAGGACGAAGCCCGCGACGAACGGGATCAGCAGGCTCAGCCCGATGAACATCAGATGGTTGCGGCTGATCCAGCGCATCCCCTTGTCCTCGCAGAGGTCGGGCGCGTACTTGCGGAACTCCGCGCTGCCCTGTGTCTTCATCAGCCAGCCGGAGTGCGCGTGCCACAGACCCCTCAGCCCCGTGCCCTCGCCGACGTGCGGGCTGTGCGGGTCGCCCTCCTCGTCGGTGTGCGCGTGGTGCAGGCGGTGGTCGGCAACCCAGGCGATCGGCGGTCCCTCGACGGCCATCGAGCCGGCGATCGCGAAGGCGTACTCGACCGGCTTGCTCGTCTGGAACGCGCGATGCGTGAGCAGGCGGTGATAGCCGACGGTGATGCCGAGCCCGGTCACGACGTACATGACGAAGAAGATCGCCAGGTCGATCGCGCCGATCGCCTTGTTCCACAGCAGAACGATCGCGAGCAGAAACGCGACGAAGGGGATGACGACGGCGCCGAGGTTGGCGTACTTGAGAAGAGGGGGCATGCATTTGAGGCTACGCACTGACCATTCTGGTTTCTTGTCGGTTTTCTGCCGCGATTCGGCACAGAAACTGTAGGTTGTGCACAGATGGAGGGAATCCCGCCCGAGGTAGCTGTGGTGTTGCGCCCGGTTCTGCCCGATCTCGCTGCCGAGACGATCCGCGCGATCGGGCGCGAGGTGCCCGACTACTCACGGCCGCTGGAGGGCCGCCTCGGGGTCACCCTGCGCTACGGCACCGAACGCGCGCTTGGTCGCTTCGTCGACTCGATCGAGGCGCCAACGGCCGTCAGCGAGCGCGACCGGCGCATCTACTTCGAGCTCGGGCGCCTCGAGATGCGCGAGGGCCGCACCCTCAACGCGCTGCTCGCCGCCTACCGTGTCGGCGCGCAGATCGCCTGGCGGCGCTTCGTCGAGGCCGGCGTGCGCGCGGACCTCGAGCCGCAGACGCTGTACCGCTTGGGCGAGGCGATCTTCGCCTACATCGACGAGATCTCCGGAGAGTCGATCGCGGGCTACGCCGCCGAGCAGTCCGAGGCCGCCGGTGAGCGCCAGCGCCGCCGCGCACGCCTCGTCTTCCTGCTCGCCGCCGATCCGCCCGCCGCGGCCGACGACATCCGCGCAGCCGCCGTGCGGGCTGCCTGGCGCCCGCCACCGCTGATCGCGGCACTCGTGGTCGAGGGGATCGACTCCGAGCGCCTCGCGAGCCGGCTCGGACCACGCGCGGTGGCAGCGCCCCTGGAGCTGCCCGGCGGCGGCGCCGTCGACAGCCGCGTCGCACGCGTGCTCGCGTTCGTGCCCGACCCCGACGGCCCGGGCCGCCGCGCCCAGCTCGAAGCCGCGGTCGACGGGCTGCGCGCGGCCATCGGACCCGTGGTCGCCCTCGCCGGCTGCCCGCGCAGCGCGGCGCGCGCGCGGCGCGCGCTCGACCTGCGCGCGCTCGGCCTGCTTGCGGGTGAGGGCCTCGTCGATTCCGAGGAGCATGCCGCCGCGCTCGTATTGCAGGCCGACAGCGTCCTCGCCGGCGAACTCGCCGACGCGCGGCTGGCTCCGCTGCTCGAGCTGCGTCCCGCCGTCCGCGAGCGGCTCACGGAGAGCCTGCGCGCGTGGCTCGACTGCCAGGGCCGCGTCGACGAGACCGCACGTGCGCTGGACATCCACCCCCAGACGGTGCGCTACCGGCTCAACCAGCTGCGTGAGGCGTTCGGCGGCGCGCTCGACGATCCCGAGGCGCGCTTCGAGCTGGCGCTGGCGCTTCGGGTGCGCGGAGCCGCCGCGCCGGCGGGCTGAAGCGACGCGGGACTGCGGCGATCAGCGCGTGGCGTTCGTGAGCGCGGTGGCGACCTTCTGCAGGGCGCCGTTGATGCCGCGCACTTCGGACTCGATCGGACGGACCTGCTCGTCGATCGCATGCACGCCGATTCGAATGAGCGCTGCGGTCGAGGCGATCTTGCTCAAGGTGCCGGTGATCGCGAGCAGGTAGCCGGCCAGCACGAGTACCAGGAGCAGAACCTCTACCAGCGTCGCGACGATCAGGATGGTGTTCATTGGTGCTCCTCGCCTACCCGTGATTGCTGAGTTCGTCGGCGAGCTTTTCGCCCGCATCGCGCGTGTTCTTCAACTGATACGTGGTCGCGGTGTTCTTCACGACCGCCTTGCCGTTCACCCAGGTGCTCCAGATGTCGTCGTTGAGCCTGACGACGGCGCGCCGCAGACCCTCCAGCAGAGCGATGACGACGAGCAGCACGACGAACCCGGCGATCAGCGTGATCACCCAGGCGTCCTGATTCTCAGACATTGCGGCGATTGTCAGTCCTGAGCTCATCCTTGATACCTCTTCCACGCCGGAAGGCGCGGATCGTCGGCTTCAGTTGGCGCGGGAGGCGCGGCGGGCGCGGCGGGCGC
The DNA here is from genome assembly GCA_035536715.1 of Solirubrobacteraceae bacterium. Lineage (GTDB taxonomy): Bacteria > Actinomycetota > Thermoleophilia > Solirubrobacterales > Solirubrobacteraceae > CADCVQ01. The sequence continues at coordinate 1,186 of DATLNO010000136.1, read as the reverse complement.
GGCAGGCGCAGCCGGGGCGGGCGGCGTCCACGCGGCCGGCGGCGGCGCAGCGGGAGCCGCTGCCGGCGCCAACGAGAGCTTGTGCAGATAGCGGACCGCCAGATCCGGGACGGACTCGGCCAGCCGGCGCGTCGTGCCCAGCTGGTCGGTGCCCGGCACGCCGCGCTCGAGCATCGGCGCGGTCTTGGCGGACTTCAGGTCGGCGAGGATCGCGCGCAGCGGCGAGAGCACGCCCTGCAGCAGGAAGATCACGACGAGGAGAACGACGAGGCCGACCACCAGACCGATCACGGCCAGCACGGTTACTGCTGACGAGACGGCCAGCATCACGGTCGCCACCCTGGCGAGGTGCTGTACCGGTCATGCTCCGGCTCCGCGCCGCGCGCGACACGCAGGCAGGCGGTGATCGTCCGCACCGCGTGGTGCGTCGTCCCGACGTTCTGCAACGGGACCGTCTTCTGAGCGATCGAATCGAGATCCTTCACGAGAGAGACCGCGGTGCCGTCGATCTTGCGCGCCAGTGCGGTGATCGCGAGGAGCAGCACCGCGACGAGCAGGATCACGACGGTGCCCACGACCCAGCCGACGGTCCACCATGAAGAGAGGGCAATGCTCATGGAGCAGCACTCACCAATCGGTCAATCGAGCGAATTGTTCTCATCCCCCTTGGATGCGCGGAAGGCCGCACCACGCCGCGCGAGGTGCGATGCCTACGCGCAAACCAACGTAACGGATGTCACGAGATTTGGGGAGTTTTCTTTTCTCACCCGCGCTTGACGAGCCGCCCGACCGCGGCCATGAGCTCGCCGGCGCGGTCGGCCTGCAGCTCGCCTTCGGCGCCGAGCACGCACGAGCGCGCGTGCTCGTCGAGCAGTCCGAGAGCGACCTTGTCGAGTGCTGCCTGGGCAGCGGAGATCTGCGTGAGCACGTCTATGCAGTAGCGATCGTCGACCACCATGCGCTCGATCCCGCGAACCTGGCCCTCGATGCGGCGCAGGCGAGCGAGCAGCTGATCCTTGCTTGCGGAGTAGCCTCGCTCGGTCACGACGTGAGCGTAGCAGTACCCCTGAGGGGTATGCTAGATTTCTGGCGCAGATACCCCCTCCCCGTACCGACCCAGCGAAGAGAGCGATGCTTCCAACTCGTAACTACACCGTGGACGGCATGACCTGCGGCCATTGCAGCA
>DATLNO010000135.1:0-7816 GCA_035536715.1 Solirubrobacteraceae bacterium | reverse complement strand
CTCGGGTTCGGCGGACGCGGTCGGCATCGTGCCACCGCGGCGCAGCTCGGTCAGGGCGGAGAAGAAGGCCCGGCGGTGGCGCTCGGCGGCCGACGGACGACGTCGACGCTTCGGCTTGGGCAGCGTCGCCTTGACGGTCGGGAGCGGCTTGGGCTCGGCGGCAACGCCCAGGATCCTCGGGCCGACGGCGGGGCGCTCGACATCAGGCGTGACCGCGGCGGCCGCCGGCTGGACGCCGGCGGCGGGTGCGTCGGCCTCGGCCTCGGGCTGCTCGGAGACCGGCTCGGAGGGAGCGGGCGCCTCGGCGGCGGCCGGTGTCTCGGCGGAAGGCTCGTCGGCGGCGGCCGCAGGCGCGGGCGCCTCAGCGACAGCCTCTGCGGCCGGCGCATCCGCTGCGGGTGCCTCTGCGGCCGGCGCCTCTGCTGCGGGAGCGGCCGGCTCGTCGGTGGCGGGCGCCTCGGACTGTCCGTTCAGCGTGGCGCCCGGCGTAGGCGCGCCCTCTGAAACGGGCGCAACGACGTCACGGGATGCGTCGGTCGCCTGTGCAACCGTGCTCTCCCCGCCGGGCTCCAGTGCCGTCTGGCCGCCAGGTTCGGCCGTTATCTCGGCTGACGAATCGCCAGTCACTGCACATGAGGTTATCGAGGCTTGGAGCATTGCTGCTCCGTCGTCGAAAAATCTCTCGAGATCGGGGTCCATCAGAAGACTTCGTACTCACGTACGAGCGCCACGAGCGGGTCTCGAACAGCAGTGCGAGCAGGCCCGCCTCGAGGTCACTTCCCGCCCGGCGGCCTGCGCGAAAGCCTCGGAAGCGTCGACGCTGTCGCGCCGAACGGCGGCAAGCTCGGCCCGCGTGAGCTCGTCGCCGATCATCCCGATCCAGCGGTCGTACGCGTCCAACGCTCGTCCACCGCTGTCGCCGAGGTCATAGGAGGCGAACGCCGCCCCGAGGCGGTCTGTCGCCGAAGCCTGCAGCTGCGCGACGAGAAACTCGCGCATCTCCGCGCAGCGGTGGCGGTCGCAGAGCAGGATCGGCAGCAGCCCGGCGGCGAATAGGACCTTGCGCCCGGTGCGCAGCTTCGCGTTACGCAGCCCCCACTTCTCCTCGTCCTCGCGTTCCTTGCCGACGAAGTCGACGCAGATCGTGCGCCAACAACGCACGAGGTCGTTCAGCATGAAGCGCGGCGGCCGAAAATGTCAGCCAAGGGCCGTTGCCATCTACGTCACGGGAACGTCGGGTGTTGCGGCAATTGCCGCCGCGGTGACGAGCAGGTGGATGTGGGCAAAGCGCTCCGTCAGCTCGTCGCCGAGCGGGATGTCAAGCGCGAGCGCGAGCAGCTTGCGGATCGACGCGCACAGCGGCGCTTGGGGCGCGTCGTCGCCGACAAGCGTCGCCAGGCGTGCGAGGTCGATCATCTCGGCGTTCTCACCGCCGCCGATCGCGATGCCGAACGCCGCCTGCAGGAAGTACTCGACCCGTGCGAGCAGAGGATCGCGGCGGATCCGGCCGTCGCCGACGGCGGGCCCGAGGTCGAGCGCCTCCTCGCGCGCGACGATGCGTTCCAGCTGGCCGCCCATGACGCTCTCCAGATGGCCGGGCGTCAGCCCCGCCTGCAGCGCCGGCCGCATCGACGAGATCACCGTCAGCTGCGGCGTCCCAAACGGGATGTCGGTCGCGTAGAGGATCTGCCCCGGCGGGATGTGCGAGTAGACGGCAAGCTGGTCGGCGGCGCTGAACCAGGCCGTGTCGAAGAAGACGTTGGGGTACTCGTGGATGCGCTGCCAGATCCAGGCGAGGTCACAGACAGCGCAGTGGGCAAGGATGAACCGAGCGTTCTTGTATTCCCTGGCGAACTCCAACACGTGCAGGCCGAGCGCCGGGATTCCGCGGCCGGCATGGATGAGGATCGGCAGGTGCAACTCCTCGGCGAGTTCCACGATCTCGCGCACTCCGGGCTCGTCGAGATCGAACAGCTCGGCACGAGGGTGGAGCTTGATGCCGCGCGCCCCGGCCGCCACACAGCGCCGGATCTCCATGACCGGATCGGCGCGCGGATCGACGCGGCAGAACGCAACGAGCCGCCCGCCGGAATCCGCCGCCTCCGCAAGCACGTGGTCGTTGGCCGGCGCATAGCCGTCGGGCTCGTGCATCGGGAACACAACCGCGCGTGAGCCGGTCGGCGCGAGCGTCTCCAGCAACTCCACGCCGGTGCACGTGAAGCCGTCGGGATCGTTGACGCCGATGTGCGTGTGGGCGTCGAACAGCGTGACCGGCGGTAGCAGACCCATGGTCTGCTCAGACCAGGGGGTCAGCAGGTCGTCGGCATACACGCGTGTCAGTCTAAGTCCGGGCTCCAGACGAGGGGATGACACGGGCACCCTGCGGGCATACACTCAGCACGGTGAGTCACAGCAACGGCAACGTCGGCGTGTGTGCGTGCGGCCAGATGGCGGTCGACTCATGCCACCGCTGCGGCGCGATGCTCTGCGACACGCACTCGCGCCTGCTGCCCGACGCGCCGGACGGCGTCTCGCCCGACGCGCTCAGCCGCTACGAGATCGCGATCCGCATGGGCGGTCCGTACTGCGAGAGCTGCCGTGCCGACATCGGCAGCTACGCCCTCGCGCAGGAGACCAGCAGGCCGCGCGCGGCGCTTCCCGAGCACTGGCTGGACCGCGCCATCGCGCTCAACGGCGATCAGACGCGCAGCGACCTCGAGAAGCTCGAAGACGCCGCTCTGCCGTCGTCGCTGACGGCCAAGGACGTCGCGAAGGAGTTCCTGCGCCGTATCGGCCAGCAGCCGACGGAGCGCGTGCCGATCACCGTCCCGAAGCTCATGCGCGCCCCGGAGTTCGTCGAGGGCTGGTCGGTGGACTGCCGCCGCACGGAGTACAGCACCAGCGCCGGCCCCGCCGCGCGCTACCCGCTGCCCTGCCTCATCTCGACGGAGGGCGAGCTGCTCGGTCCAGCGCTCGAGGAGGGCGACCGCCAGGGCCAGACCTGGTGGATCGTGCCCGATGCCGACATCGAGCTTCCGCGCCTCGTGACGGGCGTCGCCCAGTTGCTGCTGCTCAGCGAGTTCGCCTCGCCGCGCCAGACCTAGCGTTCTACCGGCGCTCCTCCCGGAACATCCGCAGCGCGTGCCGGCCAGCAGTGTGCTCGCGCAGCTCGCGCGTGACCGCGCCCATCGCCGGCGGCAGCTCGTCGGGCTCAGGTAGCGGAACGCCGTACCCGGGTGGCGAGAGGACCGGTGCCGAGAGCGCCGAGAACGTCAGGTCGGCGGCCGAGAAGCGGTCGCCCATGAGGTACGGGCGCCCGTCGGCAAGGCGCTCGGCGACCTCGTCGAACGTGTCACGCACGTCGGCGATCGCCTGCGCCGCGCTCTCCGGCGTGATCTTGAAGTGGCGGTCGAGGATCTTCGCCACGGGCCCGTAGGCGATCGGCAGCCCGAGCCGCTGCCAGGTCGGCACGCCGGTCGCCGCGTACTTGCGCACGAGCGCGCGCTTGCCGCGCAGGTTGTCGTACAGCCAGAGCCGGCCCTGCGGCCCGAGGCGCTCGTCGAAATCGCGTTCGAGGGCGCCTACCGCAGCCGCCTGCTCGGGGTCATCGGGATACAGGCGAAGGTCGGCGGGCGCGTGCGCATCGGCCCAGGCGAGGATGTCGGCTGACTCCTTGAGCACGGTCTTCCCGCAGACGAGCACCGGGACCGTCGTCCCGCCACCCGCGAGCCTGGCCGGGATCCAGTGCAGGACCTGCAGGTGGGCGCGCTCCTCGAACTCGATGCCGGCGCGGTCCAGCGCCCAGCGCGCCTTCTCGCAGAAGTGGCTGATCGGGATCGTGATGAGCTTGCAGTCAGGACGGGCCATCGTCGCGACGCGAGCCTATCCTCCCTCGGCATGGACGCTGCCGGACTGCTCGCCGACCTCGTCGCGATCGACTCCGTGAATCCGGCGCTCGTGCCGGGTGGCGCCGGTGAGGCACAGGTCGCCGCATATGTCGCGGCGTGGCTGGGCGAGCGCGGCCTCGAGGTGACCGTCGTCGACGAGCCGGCCGGACGCCCGAGCGTGGTTGGCATGGCGCGAGGAACGGGTGGCGGCGGCGCGTCGTCGCTCATGCTCAACGGCCACCTCGACACGGTCGGCGTCGCAGGGATGGTGCGGCCGCACGAGCCGCTGATCCGCCACGGCCGCATGTACGGACGCGGCGCCTACGACATGAAGGGCGGCGTCGCGGCCTGCATGTTGGCCGGCGCGGCGGCGGTCGGCGCCGGGCTGCGCGGCGACGTGATCGTCACCGCGGTCGCCGACGAGGAGCACGCCAGCGAAGGGGTGCAGGCCGTGCTGCGGCGCTTCGGCGCCGACGCCTGCGTCGTCACGGAGCCGACGGGCCTGCGCGCCTGTGTGGCACACAAGGGCTTCGTCTGGGCTGAGCTCGAGTCCCGAGGGCGCGCGGCCCACGGCTCCCGCCCGGATCTCGGCGTCGACGCGATCGCGGGCATGGGTCCCGTGCTCGCCGGCATCCGCGCGCTGCAGGCCCGGCTCGACTCCCGCCCCCACCCGCTGCTCGGGCCGGCGAGCCTGCATGCGTCGCTGATCGGCGGCGGGCAGGAGCTCTCGAGCTATCCGTCGCGCTGCGTGCTCGGCGTCGAGCGGCGCACGCTGCCGGGCGAGAGCATCGGCGACGTGCGAGGTGAGCTCGAGCAACTGCTGTCGCTGGCGCGCGTGGCCGACCCGCGGCTGGAGACCGAGCTGCGCATCGGCCTGCAGCGAGCCCCGTTCGAGGTCGATCCGGGCGCCGAGATCGTCTCCTTGCTGAGGGCATGCGCCGTCGCGACGATCGGCGCCGAGCCGGAGATCTATGGCGACCACCCGTGGATGGACGCGGCGTTCACGTCGGCGGCGGGGATCCCGACGGTCGTCTTCGGCCCCGGCGGCGGCGGCGCCCATGCCGTCGAGGAGTACGCCGACATCGACAGCGTCGCGCGCTGTGCCGAGGTGCTGACCGAGCTGGCCCTGCGGTTCTGCGCGTGACGAGTCTAGGGCGTCCGCCGCGCCAGGCGCCAGCGCCAGAGCTCGCCGAGGTGCACGTCGGTGCGCTCGCCGTCGCGCGTGAAGCCGGACTTCCGCAGTACCGCCACCGAGGCGTTGTCCCCGGCGAGCGTGTGAGCGAGGACCGCCTGCACGCCGTGCTGCGCCCAGGCTTCGCGCAGCATCGCGTCGACGGCAGCGCTCGCCACGCCGCGCTTGCGCCAGCCGGGCGCGACCGCGTAGCCGATCTCGACCGCGCCGTCCTGCGGTGCGCCCTTGAAGCCGCCCCAGCCGACGAGCGTGCGCGGCTTCTCGCAGACGAACAGGCGCGTGCCCCAGCGCGTGCTCGCCGGATCGGCCGCGACGACAGCCCGCGTGCGTGTCACCGCCTCGTTGAAGACCGCCCACCCATCGGCGACGTCATGGCCGAGCGCCTCCGCGAGCGCCGCGCGTCCGCCGAGCGCTGCGTCGAGCAGAGCGAGGTCGGGCGTCAGGAGGCTGATGCGCACGGCGTCGCTCACACGTTGTCCCACTCCGGACATGGCCGGAGATGATGCCCGGACGGCGGCCCCGGCGAGCCGCTCGACTTCAGCCCCGGCTGCAACGAGAAAGACGCCCAGCCTGGACGCCCAGCTCGCTGCAGGTCATCGGCTATTGCGGCACCTGGGCCGGCCGTCCACCGCATCGCCGTCGCCCGCCGCGACCGCCCCTGGCCCGAACACCTCAACCAGCTGCGGGCTCGCCGCGCGCTCGCGGAGAGGACACCCCGCAGCCGCTGCCTCGCCGCGACCCTCGCCGGCCCGACTACACCACCGTCTTCGAGCACATCACCAACGACCCGACGCTCCCGCACAAGGTCAAGAAGCGCTGGCGCGAGCCCGAGTGCATGAGTGGCTCATCCGCTTCCTCGAAGACTGCCACCCGGCGCCAGCCCCAGCTATAACGCCTACAAGGGCTTCAGCGAACGCCACCCCGACGCCCCCTGGCCGCGCAGCTTCGAGCGCTACGGCGGCTTTAGCGTCCTACGCGAGAAAGCGCAACGAGAGCTGCGCCGTCGCCGCGCCACGTAGCGAGCGGCGGTCACCCCACTCGGGAGCGCCGGCCGCGTGCGGTCGTCATCTGGCCGGCCGACGAACGCCGGCACACCGACCTGAACGTGTTCCTCGTGGGAAGCGGAGCGCATGTGGCGGGTGCCCCCCGAGGGACCCGCTCGCCTACCCCTGGGCGCGGTCCTTGGCGCGTAGCAGTTACAGTACTCCGCTTGAGTTCGGAGCCAAATTTGGAGCCACCCGACTCGGCAATCGGCCGGCGAGGGCGAGCGATAGACCCTTCTGTCGCCGTGGGCATCGCGGCCCGCTCGATTCTCGATAACGCGCACGAGGCGTTCGTTTCGATGGATGCGGGCGGGTTCATCATCGATTGGAACCGCCAGGCCGAAGCCACCTTCGGGTGGACGCGCGAGGAGGCGCTCGGGCGGGTGCTCTCGGACACCATCATCCCGCCGCGCTACCGCGAGGCTCATCTACGCGGGCTTGAGCGCTTCATCGACACTGGCGAGGGCCCGGTCCTCGACCAGCGAATCGAGATCGAGGCCCTGCACCGGGACGGTCATGAGGTGCCCATCGAGTTGACAATCTCGGTTGTGACGGTTGGCGACGTGCAAGTCTTTCAGGCCTTCCTGCACGACATCTCCGAGCGCCGTCGAAGCATGCAGTTTCTGGCGAGCCAGCACGCGATTACGACCGTACTGGCCGAGTCAGAGACCGTCGAGCAAGCAGTCCCGCGCCTGCTGTGCGTGCTCTGCACGGAGATGGGTTGGGAGTTCGGTGCTTACTGGACGGTCGCCGACGGTCCCGTGCTTGAGTGCCGCGAGACGTGGACTGTCTCTGGGCTTGACCTGTCCGGTTTTGCGGAGTCGACGCGCCGCACCAGGCTGAAGCCAGGCGCGGGCCTTCCGGGGCGCGTCTTTAGCACCAAGCGACCCATGTTCATCCCCAAGGTTGCGGATGACCCTGGGTTGCCGCGGAGGCAGACGGCCGCCGAGTGGGGCCTGACCGCGGCGGTGGGCCTGCCACTGCTGGCGGGTGGGGAAGTGCAGGGTGTCATCGAGTGCTTCACGCGCGAGACGCGCCACCCAGCACCGCAGCTCGTCGAGATGATGGAGGCGCTCGCGGCGCAGATTGCGCACTTTCTCACGATTCTCTCCGACCGCGCCCAGCTCGTCGACCGTCTTCAGCGACTGTCAACGACCGACGAGCTGACGGGCCTTCCTAACCGTCGCGGGTGGAACGAGGCGCTTGAGCGCGAGCTCGCGCGCGCTCAGCGAAACGATGAACCCTTGTGTCTGGCATTGCTCGACCTGGACAGGTTCAAGGCGTTCAACGACGCGCATGGGCACCCGGCGGGGGATGCGCTGCTGCGCGATGCCGCCCAGCAGTGGAAGCGCCTGCTGCGGCTATCGGACGTGCTCGCTCGCTACGGCGGAGAGGAGTTCGCACTCGTATTCCCGGCCTCGCCAATCCATCACGCGCTGGCGGTCGTCGAACGCCTGAGGGCCGCGACGCCGAGAGGACTCACCGCGTCCGCCGGTCTTGCCGCATGGCGAAGCGGCGACTCTCAGGAGCAGCTCGTCGCCCGCGCCGACAGCGCTCTCTACGAGGCCAAGCGGCGCGGGCGCGACCAAACGGTGACCGCGCCTTAGAGACCGCGCCGGGTCCGACCGTCCGCGACGGCGACGGCTCACCAGGCGTGCGAGCAGGGCATGCAGCGTGTTGCGCCCGACTCCGGA
>DATLNO010000134.1:0-5970 GCA_035536715.1 Solirubrobacteraceae bacterium | reverse complement strand
GATCGTGACGCCGAGCGACTCGCGAAAGGCGGTCTGGCTGTCGGTCTGATCGCAGGAGACGCCATAGAGCGTCGCGCCCTGCGCGGCGAGGTCCTCGAGGACCTCCTGATAGATCTGGAACTGATCGGTGCAGACGGAGCTGAAGGCGGCGGGAAAGAACACCAGCACGCTCGTCGCGCCTGCGAGGTCCTCACGCGTGAACGGCTCGCCGTCCTCGGTCTTCAGCGTGAACTCCGGGACCTCTGTGCCGGGAGCGATGATGCTCACCGGCGCAGACCCAGCTCCTTGATGAGGGCGCGGTAGCCCTCGAGGTCGTGCTTCTGGAAGTAGTTCAGCAGCCTGCGGCGGCGTCCGACGAGCATCAGCAATCCGCGGCGCGAGTGGTGGTCCTTCGAGTTCGAGCGCAGATGCTCGGTGAGCTGGTTGATGCGCTCGGTGAGCAACGCGACCTGGACACGGGTGCTCCCGGTGTCCTGATCGTTGTCGCCGAACTGCGTGACGAGCTCCTGCTTGCGTTCCTGTGTCAATGCCATAGCGACGGGCTACGGTAGCAACGTCAGGCGCAGATGACCCGGGCGGCATCGACGTCGCGCGCCATCTGCTCGATCAGCGCATCGACGGACTCAAAGCGCTTCTCACCGCGCAGGCGCTTGAGGAACGCCAGCTCCAGCGTGTCGCCGTAGAGGTCGCCGTCGAAGTCCAGCAGGTAGGCCTCGATCAGCTCGCCGCGGCCGGTGACGAACGTCGGCCGCACGCCGATGCTCACCGCGGCGGCGTACGTGTCCCCCGTGCTCGTCGTCGCGCGCGCCGCGTAGACGCCGTGACCGGGAGTGACGAGCGCCGCGTCCGGAACGAGGTTGGCCGTCGGATACCCGAGCTCGCGACCGCGTTCGTCGCCGTGGGCGACGTCGCCGGCGAGTGTGAACGGGTCGCCCAGCAGGCGCCCGGCATACTCGACAGCACCACCGAGCACGAGGCCGCGGATGTGGCTCGACGAGACGACCTCGCCGTCGATCTCCACGAGCTGAGCAACACGGGTCGCAAAACGGTCGTCGGACTGCAGCAGGTCCGTGTCGCCCTGCGCCTTGTGGCCGAAGCGGAAGTTCTCGCCGACGGCGACGTGCGTCGCACCGAGCTTGCCGACGAGCACGTCGTCGAGGAAGTCCTGCGCGGACCGGGCGGCGAACTGCGCGTCGAACGGGATCACGACGAGCTCCTGAGCGCCCAGCGACTCGACGAGTTGCGCTTTGCGGGTCGCATCGGTCAGCAGGCGCGGTGCGGCGCTGGGCTGGATGACGGCCGTCGGATGCGGTTCGAACGTCACCACGGTGTCGGCACCGCGGATCACCTCGCGGTGGCCGACGTGGACGCCGTCGAACGTGCCCACGGCCACTCGACGCGCGCGCGGCTCGACGTCGGGCAGGCGTGAGATCTTCACGCGCGAAAGCCTACGACGGGCTTCAGCCCGCCGTCCCGCGGCTGCGCGATGGCGATCGGCCCGTCGTCGTCGAGCAGCAGCACGTCGGGCGCGCCTTCGGGGCCCTGCAGCGCGATGGCCGAGCCGTGTCCCGCGCGGCGCGCCTCTTCGGCGCCGAGGTGGACGGCCGGAAGGATGCGCGCCAGCACGTCCGCCAGCGGGATGAGCCGTGACGGGCTGGCATCGGCGATGTCGAAGGGGCCGATCGCCGTGCGCCGCAGCTGCTCGCAGTAGCCGTCGCCCAGGTCGGCGACGAGCGAGCGCACGTACGTGCCGGTCGAGCACTCGATGGCGAACGCCGCGCGCTCCTCCTTGCGCCACAGCTGCTCGAAGCGGTAGACCGTGATCGGTCGCTCGTCGAGCTCGACCTCCTCGCCGGCGCGCGCATAGTCGTAGGCGCGCCGTCCGTCGACCTTCACCGCGCTGTAGGCGTGCGGGCGCTGCAGCAGGTCGCCGGTCGGCAGCAGCGGCGGGTCGGGTGGCACGTTGCCGGTGTGCGCGATCTCACCGTCGATGTCGCCGGTCGTCGACACGTAGCCGAGCCGCGCGACGGTCTCATATCGCTTGGGCAGCGCCATGAGGTAGCGCTGGATGCGCGTGGCGCGGCCGACGAGGACGAGCAGCAGCCCTGTCGCGAAGGGGTCCAGCGTGCCGGCATGGCCGACCCGCCGGGCGCGCAGCTCACGGCGCACCGCCGCGACGATGTCGTGAGAGGTCTTGCCCGCGGGCTTGTCGATAAGCAGGACCCCGTCGGACACGGGCCCCAGGCTAGTCGGCCGGACCGCCTCCCACCCGACTGGCGTTATCGGGCCTTGTCGGCGTTCAGCGGCGGTGCGTTGCGGCGGTCGACAACCTCGAGCGTGAGATCGTCGGGCAGGATCCGCACGGTCTTGTACTCGGCGTCGCTCTGCTCTTCCCAGTGGACGTCGATGCCGCGGATGACCGGTGGCTGGTAGCCCTCAGGGAACGTCACGACGCGCTCGAGGATGAGCTCCTCGGGATCGTGGCCCTGGTCCTCGGCCTTGCGCAGCTCCATCAACCAGCCGGCCGACGGGAACGTCGCCCAGACGTCGACGACGACGACTCCCGGTCCGAGCAGGGCCTTCCAGTCACGGCACTTGCCCGGAAGGGCGTGCTCTTCTGAGGCTTCCATGTACGACATACCTCCTGCAGTTCGCGTTCGTTGCGGCCATCCTGCCAGGAGAGGCCTACCCGTCGAGCTGCGCGGCCACCTCTTGGCGCAGGAACGCGACGAGCTCGTCGGGCGCCATCTCGGTCGCGAAGCCCGCCGCCTGCCGGTGTCCGCCGCCGCCCTGGGCGCGCGCGATCCGCGAAACGTCGACCGATCCATCGGTCGCGCGCAGCGAGACCTTCGACGCGCCGCGCCGATCGTCGCCCGTCAGCTCGCGTGCGAGCGCGGCGACCTTCGTGCCTTGCACCGCGCGCAGGTGGTCGATGATCCCCTCGGTGTAGGACTCCTCGGCGCCGGTCTCGGCGAAGTCCTCGCGCGCCAGGCGAGCGAGCGTGAGGCGGCCGCCGTCGAAGCGCTCGACGCGCCCCAGCGCGCGTGTGAGCAGCGTGAGCTTGGGCTCCGGCACCCCTTCGTACAGGCGCCGGTAGATGTCGTGCACGTCGACGCCGGCCTCGATCAGGTCGGCGGCCATGACGTGCGCGACCGGGCCGGTGTTCTCGTACATGAAGCGCCCCGTGTCGGTGACGAGGCCGACGTAGAGCGCCTCCGCCATCTCCTGCGTCAGCGTCACGCCGAGGGCGCGCGACAGGTCCCAGACGATCTCTGCGGTGCAGGACGCTTTGGAGACGACGTGGTTGATCGTGCCGAACCCGGTGTTGTCGTGATGGTGGTCGATGTTGAGGATCGGCGAGTCGCCGACCTCGACGGCGTTGCGGTCGAAGTTGCCGCAGTCCAGGAAGACGATCGTGCGCTGCGCGATGTCGGCGGGGATCTCCGTCACCAAGCCGTCGAACTGAAAGAACGCGTACTCGTAGGGCAGCGGGAACTCGTCGGGCCCGATGAACATCACCGAGTCCTTGCCGAGCGCACGCATCACGCCCTGCATCGCGACGAGCGAACCGAGCGCGTCGCCGTCGGGGTTCTCGTGCGTGACGAGCACGAAGCGCTCGCCCTCGCGAATCGCCTCCAGAACCTCCGCGCGGGTGCCAGCCGTGGTGCCGGCGAGGGTCACGTCTCCCGCGCCTCGCGCCGAAGGATCTCCTCGAGGTGCATCGCCCGGTCCGTCGTCTCGTCGTAGAGGAACTCGAGCGTCGGCGTGCGCTTCATCCGCAGCTCGCGCGCCAGGCGCCGCTGCAGGGCGCCGTGTGCGGACTGCAGCCCCGCCACCGTCGCGGCGCGCTCTTCGTCGTTTCCGAGCACGCTGACGTACACGCGTGCGTGGCGTAGATCTGCTGAAGTCTTGACGCTCGTCATCGTGACGAAACCGATCCTTGGGTCCTGCAGATCCTGTGCGACTGCATCGGAGAGAACCTGCCTCACGGCCTCGTCGACACGGCGCATCCGGTCCGTCGGCATCCTAGTGCCAAACCTCGTCGTAGGAACGGACGGTTCGTTCGACGCGGCAGCTCTCCGGGAAGCGCTCGAGCAGGAAGCGCTCGACGCGATCCGTGGCGCCTTCGAGGTGGTTGACCGAGCCGCCGGTGAGCGCGGCCGCGAGCGTCGCCCGCTGCCAGACGTCCTGATGGCCGACCTCCGCCACCGTCACGCCCATGCGGCCGTGCAACTGCGCCTTCACCGACGCGAGATCCTTGCGCTTGGCCTTCAACGAACCGGCATCCGGAAAGTGCAGATGGACGAGCAGCAGTGCGACGTAGGCGCCACTGTCGGCGGCGGGCATCGCACCTACGCCAGGGCGCGGTCGACCTTGCGCGTGGCGTAGACCTCCAGGATGTCGCCCTCCTTGACGTCCTGGAAGTTGCGCAGCACGATGCCGCACTCGAAGCCGGCGGCGACTTCGCGCACGTCCTCGCTGAGGCGTCGCAGGGAGGCGATCTCGCCGTCGTAGACGATGGTGCCGTCGCGGACGATCCGTGTCTTGGCGCCACGGGTGATCTTGCCATTTGTGACGTAGGAGCCGGCGATGACGCCGATCTTCGACGCGCGGAAGATCTGACGCACCTCGACGTGGCCGAGCGCGTCCTCGACCTCGTCGGGCTCGAGCATGCCCTCCATCGCGGCGCGCAGCTCGTCGAGCACCTTGTAGATGACCGAGTAGTTGCGGACCTCGACGCCCTCGCGCTCGGCGACGGCGCGGGCATCCCCGACCGGCCGCACGTTGAAGCCGATGATGATCGCGTCGGATGCAGCGGCCAGCATCACATCGGATTCGTTGATGCCGCCGACGCCGCTGCGGATGATGTTGACCGCAACCTCGTCCTGCGGCAGCTTGGCGATCTCGTCCTGCAGCGCTTCGGCGGAACCGGCGACGTCGGCCTTGACGAGCAGGTTGAGCTCCTTGAGCTCGCCTGCCTGGATCTCCTTGAAGACGTCCTCCAGCGAGCGCTTGCGGCCCGAGCGACGGGCGTGCTGCTCCTGCTTGAGGCGCTGCTCGCGCTCGTGTGCGATCTGGCGCGCGCGGCGGTCGTTCTCGACGGCGCGGACGTACTCGCCGGCCTCGGGAACGCCGTCGAAGCCGAGCACCTCGACCGGATCGCCTGGAGTGGCCACCTTGACGCGATCGCCCGTGAAGTCGTGCATCGCGCGGACGCGGCCCCAGTTGGCGCCTGCCACGAGGGCGTCGCCGATGCGCAGCGTGCCGCGCTGGATGAGGACGGTGACGACCGGGCCGCGGCCCGGATCGAGCTTGGACTCGACGACGACGCCCGATGCCGGCGCGGTCGGGTTGGCCTTGAGCTCCTCGACCTCGGCGACGACCTGCAGCGTGTCGAGCAGCGTGTCGAGGCCGACCTTCGTCTTCGCCGAGACGTCGACGAACTCCGTCTCGCCGCCCCACTCCGACGGCTGCAGGCCGCGCGTCGTCATCTCGGTGCGCACCCGTGTCGGGTCGGCGCCCTCCTTGTCGATCTTGTTGACGGCGACGACGATCGGCACGTCGGCGGCCTTCGCGTGGTCGATCGCCTCGTCGGTCTGCGGCTTCACACCGTCGTCGGCGGCGACGACGATGACCGCGATGTCCGTCACGCGGGCGCCGCGGGCGCGCATCGCGGTGAACGCCTCGTGTCCGGGCGTGTCGAGGAAGGTGACGAGCTTGCCGTTGTGGTGGACCTGGTAGGCGCCGATGTGCTGCGTGATGCCACCGGCCTCGCCCGCGACGACCTCCGTCGAGCGGATCGCGTCCAGCAGCGAGGTCTTGCCGTGGTCGACGTGGCCCATGATCGTGATGACCGGCGGGCGGTACGTGAGGTCTTCGTCGGAGTCCTCGAAGACCGGGTCGGCCTCGACCTCGTCGGCCGCGTGGATGATCTCGACCTGCTTGTTGAACTCGTCGGCGAGGATCTCG
>DATLNO010000133.1:0-8043 GCA_035536715.1 Solirubrobacteraceae bacterium | reverse complement strand
GATGGTGGCGGTGAACGTGTTCGTGCAGACCGCCGACGGAGGCGCGGTGGCGGCATGCGCGGCCGCCGCGAAGAGCGATGCCGCGGCGACCAGCGCCGCGGGTGCGACCAGGATCGCCGTCATCAACGAGCGTCGGTGCGTTGCAGTGCTGGTCATGTCAGGTGCTCCGTTCGGTCGTCGTTGGGTGGGCAGTGCGCCAGTCCTCGATCGCCGACGCCAGTTCGATCCACCCGGAGAATTGGTGTCGTCGCCCATCTGAGGTGATGAGCGTGCCGGCGGGCCCCTGCCCGTCGACATCGGCCACCAGGGTCAGGGTCGCCCGCAGAGTTGGTCGCCCGCGGTTCATTGCGCGATGATCGGTCTTTGTCTCCGACGCGGGCAACGGGGAGTGACCGCAGAGTTGACCGAAGGATTTTCCGTCACAGACAGTGAGGCTGAGACCGCCTCATTGCTGCTGGAGCGCGAAGGGGCGCTGGCCGAGTTGGGTGCTGTGCTGAGCCGCGCCCGCAACGCGCACGGTCGGGTCGTTCTGGTCGAAGGTCCGGCGGGCATCGGCAAGACGCGGCTGCTCGACGAATGCCGCGGGCGTGGACGTTCGCTCGGGCTGGAGGTGCTGACCGCACGCGGCGGGCCGTTTGAGCGTGGGTATGGCTTCGGCGTCGCGCGGCAGCTGCTCGAGCCGGCGCTGGCCTGTGCCTCGGCTGGGGATCGCCGCGAGCTGCTGTCGGGCGCGGCGGCCCTCGCCGCGCCCGTGTTCTCGTCGGACTCGGCGCCCGCTGAGGAGACGATCGCGACGCACAGCGTCCTGCACGGCCTGTACTGGCTCGTTGCCAACATGGCCGAGCGGTCGCCGCTGCTGCTGGTGACCGACGACGCGCACTGGGCCGATGGTCCCTCGCTGCGCTTTCTGCTCTACCTCGCACGCCGCCTCGAGGGCATGCCGGTTGCGCTCGTGATGGCGCTGCGTACGGGCGAGGCAGGTGCCGATACCGAGCTCCTGCGGTCGCTCCGCGTCGAGGCCTCCTCACCGGTGATCGAGCCTGGCGCCCTGAGCCCACAGGCGACCCAGACGCTCACCACCGCGCGACTTGGTCGTGCAGTGCCGGACGAGCTCGCGCGCGCTTGCCATGCCGCGACGGGCGGCAATCCGTTCCTGCTGACCGAGCTGCTGCACCAGCTTCGAGGAGCGCCGGAGGAGATCGATCCGGGGGCCGTCGAGGGCATGGCGTCGGAGCGCGTCGCAGCGGCGATCCTGCTGCGGGTTGCGCGCGTCGGAGCGCCGGCCACGGCGCTCGTCCGGGCGATGTCCGTGCTCGGGGAGTCCGCGACGCTCGAGCTGGCCGCGGAGCTCGCCGGCCTGGACCGCCTGGCCGCCACCGCGCTGGCGGACGCGCTCGTGAACGCGCAGATCGTCGCGCCCGAGGGGTCCTCTCGGCAGCTGCGCTTCGTTCACGCGCTCGTGCGAGGCGCCATCTATGAGGACATCCCGCGGGCAGATCGCGCGAAGCTGCATGCCCGCACGGCCGAACTGCTTGTCCGCGACCGGCGCGACACGGGCGCGGCAGCCATGCACCTGCTGGTGAGCGAACCGGCGGGTGAAGAAGCGACGGTTCGATTGCTGCGCGATGCCGCCCGCGCGGAGATGGGGCGCGGCGCGCCAGAGACCGCCGCCGAGTTCCTCAGGCGCGCGGAACGCGAGGCCGCGCCAGAGACGGCGCATGCCGAGCTGCTGTTCGAACTGGGCGTGGCCGCCTCCCGGGCCGGGCTGCCCGACGGCGTCCAGCTGCTGCGCGATGCCTTCATCCGCACGTCCGAGCAACCGGCGCGAGCTCGTGTAGGTCTCGAGCTGGCGTTCGCGCTGGGGGTCTCGAGCGGGGAGTCCGAGGCAGTGATCGACGTGCTGGAGCGAGCCGGCGAGAACCTGCACGACGAACGCCTGCGTGCGCTGCTCGACGCAAGGTTGGTGATGTTCTGCATCCTGCTCCCGAGCGCCTCGTCGCGTCTGTCGGGATCCCTCGCCGGGGCCCGCGCTGCGCTTGAGCGGCCTGCCCGCGATGTTCCTCGCGTGCTGCTCGGACCGCTCGCGGCCGACCTCCTGGTTTCGGGCGCGCCGGCAGCGGACGTCTGCCGCCTCGCCGAGCGAGCGCTCGAGGGCGGCGAGCTCATGCGACATGACGTCGAGATGGAATCCGATTTCGGCCTCGGCGCTCTGCTGTCGCTGTGTACCGCCGGGAGCCTTCGATCGGCCAGACAGCACGTCGACGACGCCATCGCGCACGCACGCACGTGCGGGTCGCGATCCGGCTTGGCGCGGCTCTGTGCACATCGCGCCCTTGTGTGGTTGCGCCTCGGCGAGCTGGCCTCGGCGGAGTCCGATGCGCAGTTCGCGCTGTCGGTCGACGCCGCGTGGGGCATCCCCCACGCGATCTCATCTGCCGTCCTCGCCCAGGTACAGATCGAGCGCGGCGATCTCGACGGCGCACAGAGGTACCTGGAGCGCATCGATGCCGATCCCGCGGTTCTCGAGGTTCGTCCCAACCAGATGGTGCGCGAGACGCGGGCGGCGCTCTCGCTGGCCCAGGGCCGACCGCGCGACGCGCTGACGCAACTGCGCTCCTACGCGCACTGGGAGCAACGATCGGGACAAGCGCGGCTGGGACCGGTCGCGTGGCGCTCGCTGGCCGCGGAGGCGCACCGGCAGCTCGGCGAGATCGACGAGGCCCGAACGCTCGCCGCACGCCACCTGCAGCTCGCACGCGAGTTCGGGGCAGCGCCGCAGCTCGGCGCTGCGCTGCGATCGGCAGCGGTCGTCGGGGGCGGCCCCGCCGGCCTGGAGATGCTCGACGAGGCGGTCTCGGTGCTGGAGCCGTCGGCGGCGCGACTGGAGTTCGCTCGCGCCGTCGTCGAACGAGGCGCGCTGCTGCGACGCTGCGGCGAGCGCAACGCGGCCACCGACGCGCTGCGGGCGGGCATGGACCTCGCCAATCGCTGCGGCGCCACGGCGCTCGTCCAGACCGCTGCTGCCGAGTTGCGGCTCACCGGCGCCCGCCCGCGCCGGATCGCGACGCACGGCCGCGAATCGCTGACACCCGGCGAGCATCGCGTCTCGGATCTCGCGGCAGACGGCATGAGCAACAAGCAGATCGCCCAAGCGCTGTTCGTCACGCTGCGAACGGTCGAGATGCACCTTTCCAATAGCTACCGCAAGCTCGGCATCGCTTCGCGCGAGCAGCTTCCGGCGGCGCTGCGAGCAAGCTAGGAAACCAGCGCCACAGCGGAGTGGACGTCGGCTGCGTCGTGATCCGGGCAAGCACGCGTCGGCGAATAACGCGCGCAGGAGCGAGATCGTGGGCCGTATGCCACGGGGCTGCCGAGCATGACGCTTGACCACGCGTGTCTCACGCGTGATACTTGTGCGACATGGCCAATGTCACCATTCGCGAGTTGCGCAACAAGGGCGGCGAGGTCGTCGATCGAGCTGCCCGCGGCGAACCGATCACGATCACGCGGGCCGGACGACCGGTGGCTGCCCTGCGGCCCGTGGCTTCGGACGCCCTGCGGGCCGACGCTCTCCTCGCTCGCTGGCGCGGTCTGCCGCCGATCGCCCACGATCGTCTCCGTGCCGACCTCGACGACGTCCTGGATCCGTCCCTGTGAATCCGCGCGCGCCGCGTGGGGTCCTGGACACCTCAGCGGTGATTCTCCTTCCGCACATCACCGACCCGGCCGTCCTGCCCGACGAGCCGCTCATCACCGCGGTGACCCTCGCCGAGCTCTCCGTCGGGCCCCTCGTCGCACGCGATGAACGCGAACGCGCGGCTCGCCAAGCGCACCTTCAGCAGGCTGAGGCCGACTTCACCCCGCTGCCGTTCGATGCCGCAGCCGCCAGGGTGTTCGGCCGCGTCGCGGCCTCGCTTCGCCGAGCCGGCCGCAAGCCGGCGGCCCGGTCATACGATGCCATGATCGCCGCAACCGCCATCGCCAACGATCTGCCCGTATACACGGCAAACCCCAGCGACTTCGAGTCGATCGACGACCTCGACGTCGTCGCGGTCGAGGTTCCGACTGCGGGCTGAGCCAGAGCCATCCGGGTCGGAGCGCAAGCGGCCGCGGCCGAGGCGGTGACGGTCGCGCAAGGGGAACCGCCCACCTTCAAGGAACCAGGGCTTGGTCCCGCCGTCGTCGTGTTGAGCATTCCGGATCTCGCAATCACAATCGAGCGTGCCCGACGACGAGACCGTCAAGGGCACGCAAGTCACGCACCATCCAGAAGGGGGCGCCACCGGCCGCCGCTTCCACGTTTGCCTCGGCCTGATCGCCCGTGGCGTCATCGCCGTCGTGGCCGGCGTGCTGTTCGACCAATGGCTCCTGATCGGATTCGGGGCGCTCGCTTCATCGCATTTGGATTTGTCGCCGCCGGGAGCACCGAGCTTGAGGTCAGCGTTACGGGAATGAGGCCAGGATCGGTCTCTCCCCGGAACGCCTGCCGTAGAGCGACATGAGTGGTGAGCGGAGGGGGAGGGATTCGAACCCTCGGTAGAGGGGTTACCCCTACAACGGTTTTCGAGACCGCCCGATTCAACCACTCTCGCACCCCTCCAGGGCCCGGCTCGGGACGACCGTGAAGGCTAGCGGTGCCCGGGGCGGGCGGGACGCCGATTCAGCGGCGCGAGCCGAAGAAGTCCGTCAGCAGCTCGGCGCACTCGCTCGCGAGCAGCCCGCCGGCGACCTGCGGGCGATGGTTCAGGCGCGGCTCCGCGAGCACGTCGAGGACCGACCCGGCGGCGCCCGCCTTTGGGTCGGTCGTGCCGTAGACCACACGCGGGACGCGCGCGAGCACGATCGCGCCGGCGCACATCGCGCAGGGCTCGAGCGTCACGTACAGCACCGTGTCGAGCGCGCGCCAGGATCCAAGTGCCCGGCTGGCTTCGCGCAGCGCGAGCAGCTCGGCGTGCGCGGTCGGGTCCTGACGCAGCTCGCGCTCGTTGTGGCCGGCGCCGATCACCTCACCCTCGTGCACCACAACCGCACCGATCGGCACGTCGTCGTGATTCAGTGCGTCCTGCGCTTGACGGATTGCGAGGCGCATGAAGTATTCGTCACGCGGGAAAAAGGCGGCTGCCATCGCGAGCGGACTATGGCACTGCGTCGCGCGTCTCACCCGTATCGTGTGCAGTACGCGCCCCCCGATGTCCCTCCCTCGCCGCATGACCCCTCTCCGAGCAGTGCTCCGTCAGGCGTTCGTCGTCGCCCTCGCGGTGGCCGCCGTCCTTCCGGCTGCGGCCGCGGCCGCGGAGCGAACCCTGCTGGCCCGCGCGGCGTATGTCCCCAACGACTCGGGCGTCGCCGCCGCGGCGTCGACCGGCGGCTGGGCGGCGGTGCAGTGGGAGCTCAACGGGCCGTTCGGGATCAACGCGCCGCAGGCGTGGTCGCAGGCGGCTCGGCTCGGCGGCAGTGGCGGCAGGGGCGTGACGATCGCCGTTCTCGACAGCGGGGTCGCGTACTCGCGCCGCGGCCGGTACCGCCCATCACCGGACCTCGTGAGGACGCGCTTCGTCAAGGGCTATGACTTCGTCGACGGCGACCCGTATCCCAACGACGAGTACGGCCACGGCACGTTTGTCACGAGCACGATCGCAGCCACCGCGAACAACGCCTACGGCACGGTCGGCGTCGCCTACCGCGCGACGATCATGCCGATCCGCGTGCTCGACTTCGAGGGCCGCGGCTTCCCGTCCGTGATCGCGCGGGCGATCCGTTACGCCATCCGCAACCGCGCCGACGTCATCAACCTCTCGCTCGAGCTCTACGACGGGCCGCCGCTCTCGCCGACGCCGCGCAGCGTGACGGCCTCGAGGGGCGTGCGGGCAGCACTGGCCGAAGCCCGTCGCGCGGGCGTCGCGGTCATCTCGGCGGCGGGCAACAGCTCCGATCCCAACGTCCCGGCCAAGAAGTACGACACGCTGGCGATCAACGTCGGTGGCACGACCGAGCATGGCTGCCTCGGCAACTACTCCAACCACGGCCCGGGGCTCGACCTCGTCGCCCCCGGCGGCGGCGCCGACGCCGACGTCGCCGGCGACGTCAACTGCAATCCCGCCGGCGCCGCCGGCCGCGACATCTCCGGCGTGAGCTTCCGTGCCGAGTCGCCCACGCAGTTCGAGATCCTGCCGCGCTTCCGCGGAACCTCGACCGCCTCCCCGCACGTCGCCGGCGTCGTCGCGCTCGTCCTCGCCTCCGGCATCCTCGGCAAGAACCCCACGCCGGGAGCCGTGGAGCGCCACCTGGAAACCACGGCACATGATCTCGGGGTCGCCGGCCGCGACCGCTTCTACGGAGCGGGGCTCGTCGACGCCGCGGCTGCGACCGCGCCCCTTCCCGCACCGGTCCCCCCGGTCACACCGTCCGGATGATCAGCACCGAGCAGGGCGCGTGGTGGGAGACCTTGTTGGGCACCGAGCCCAGCAGAAAGCGCTTCGCGCCGGTCATGCCCTTGTTGCCGATGACGATCAGGTCCGAGCCGCGCTCCTCGGCGACGTCGAGGATCGCGTCGGCCGGATCGCCCTGACGCGCGAACACCTCGACGTCGACGCCGGCCGCGCGGATCTCGGCGGCGGCGGCCTCGAGCGTCGCCTCGACGTCGGCGCGCGGGTTGATGATCCAGTGCAGGTCGCGTGGCACCACGACGGCCTCGCGCAGGCGCGCGTCGGACACCGGCTCGTAGGCGCTGACGAGCTCGATCCGCGCGCCGACCGATCGCGCCAGCGCGGTCGCCTGGCGCACCGCCTCGCGGGCGGTGTCCGATCCGTCGATGCCGACGACGATCGAGCTGAACATCGATCAGCGGCGGGGCACTAGGCGAGCTTCACGATCGCGATCACGATCCCGGCCAGCACGAACACGACGATCGCTGCCTGCATCCAGATCCAGGTGGGTGACATCAGTGGCGCTCCAGTTCGGCGTCGATCCGGGTGGCCGCGTCGCGCGAGCTGCGGTTGAAGGTGTCGGTGGCGGCGGTGATCCTGCGCCGCGCGCGCGCGAACGCGCGTGGCGTCGGGTTGCGGATCGCCGCGGCGAAGCGCGCGACGTCGTCGTGCCAGGTCTCGAACACGCCGACGAAGCGGCGATGCTCGGCCGCGACCTGCCGCGGCGCGTCGATCCTGCGCAGCGCGGCGACCGTCTCGGCGATCGCCGTCGCGAAGCGCGTCAGCGCGCGACTGTTCTGGCGCCCCGTGCTGCTCTTCGTCGCATCGGCCTCGAAGCGCTCCTGCGTGCTCTGAAAGCGCAGCTGCGCGCTCGTGAGCTCGTCGATGTAGCGATTTCTCTCGCTGTTGTCGTCGCCGCACGCCGCCAGCGCCGCAGCGGCGAGCAGAAGCGTGGCGAGGGACGCGAGCCGCGCGAGCCGAGCCATCGCGCCAGCCTATCGGGCGGGTGCGGATGCTACGCGCGCGCCGTCGCGACGACCGAGTGCGCGTCGGGCGGGAGCCCCGAGCCGCCGGGGGGCTCGCCGCCCGCGACGACCTTGCGCTTGCGCTCGAGGAACGGGCGCTCGACGTAGCGGTAGGACAGCGTCGCGATCGCGGTCGTCAGCGGCAGCGCGACGGCGAGCATGATCGCGACGCGCGCCGCGATGCTCTCGCCGCCGCCGAGCACGTGGTCGACTTCCAGCAGGATCCAGATGTGGACGAGGTAGAAGGAGTAGGAGCGCTCGCCCATCCACTGCATCAGGCGCGAGGCGAACAGCCGCGGCGCGCGGCCCGTGCCGAGCTGCAGCACGAGCAGCCCGAGCATCAGCGCCCCCGTGCACAGCACGGCCAGCAGCGCGCGCTGGCCGAGCGCGTGGTGGATCGGCGTCTGGCGCGGGTCGTAGTCGGTGAACGTGTAGACGACCGCCGCCAGCGCCGCGAACGCGAACGCGACCCAGGCGATCGTCACCGCCTCGCGCGGCCGTTCGCGCATGCGCACCGCGAACAGCGGCTCGGCGAGCGCGATCGCGACGCCGGGCATGAAGACGAACATGATCGCCGGCGGGCTCGTCAGCCA
>DATLNO010000132.1:0-8474 GCA_035536715.1 Solirubrobacteraceae bacterium | reverse complement strand
ACATCGCCACCTTCTGCGCCGAGGTCGACGATTCGCTGAGCCGGGCCGTGCGCTCGTGCGCCAGCTGCGTGGCGACGCTCGACCCCGCCACCAACCTGCTGACCGGCGGCTTCAAGTACGGGGAGCTCGCCGGCAACGACGAGCACGACCAGGAGTGGGGACTCGTCGAGTACGGGCAGGTCGAGTCGACCAGCTTCACGCAGCTGGCGCACGCCGACGTGCCGGCCGCCGGTGTGCATCTCGCAACGGGCGGCGATGTGCAGCGCTCGCCGCGGATGCGAGACCTCATCATCCCCCACCTCGGCTACGCCGACGAGCTGCGGCTCGTCGCCCGAGTCGGCGGCCGCGTGTGGGGCGGGATGGCGTGGTTCAGCGAGGAGACCTTCGAGCCCCACGACGTCGCCTTCGTCGCGTCCGTCTCCGCGTCGTTCGCGGCGGGCCTGCGGGCGGGAATCCTCACCCGGCTGGCGCTGGCACCGCCGCCGGCGCACGCCACCGGCCCGGCGGTCATCGTCGTCGACGCCGACGACGAGATCAGCCAGGTCAGCGCCGGCGCCCAAACCCGGCTCGACGAGCTCGGCCTGACCAGCCACGCCGTCACGCCGATGGCGATCATCGGGGCGCTCGTCGCCGGCGCGCGATCCTTCGCCGCCGGCCTGACCGACACGCTGCCGCGCAACCGCGTGCAGCTGCCCAGCGGCCAATGGCTCGTGCTGCACGCATCACCGCTGTCGGATGCCGACGGCGCGACCGGCAACGTCGTCCTGACAATCGAGGAGGCCCGCCCGCCCGAGATCATGCCGCTCGTCGTCGCCGCCTTCGACCTCACCACACGCGAACGCGACGTCATCGAGCTCGTGCTGCAGGGCATCGACACCAAGCAGATCGCCACCACGCTGCACCTGTCGGCCTACACCGTCCAGGACCACCTCAAGTCGGTCTTCGAGAAGTCCGGGGTGACCAGTCGCCGCGAGCTCGTCAACCGCGTGTTCCTCGGCCAGTACGCCCCGCGACTCGGCGCCGAGCTCGCGCCATCGGGATGGTTCCTCGACGAGTGACCCGCCGATTGATCTGACGCGATATCAGCCCTCCTCATGGTTGAGCCAGCTACGGCAGCGCGCCGCGCTGCCCCCTAAAGCAGTAGCGCCAGGTGGGCGCCAGCGCCCGGCAGCCGTTGGGCTGTGGGACCGGCGCGGATCCTGCTTCACGCGTACGCGCGCGAGTTGCTGTGCCGGTGGAGGACCGGGTTGCGAACACCGGCGACAAGCTCGACGCGACTGCCCCTACAGGCGAAGGGGGCCGGCGCGTGACCGGCCGCGTCGGTAGGGTGCCGACCATCGCGGGGCGGGTTCGAAAGCCCTGCTTCTACTGCTGGGAGACGGTCTATGAACACTCGCACGATTGCCATCATCGCCCTTGTCATCGCTGTGATCGTCCTGATCCTCCTGCTCATGTGAGCGCTCGCGGAAGCCGCCTCGGACGGTCCTGGACCCGGCGGGCAGAGGGCTCGTCGGGTCTTCGCGAGTTCCGAGACTTCTGACTGAGCGTCCCGCCCAAGGTGGCGGGCCCGATCGGGAACCCTTCGTCGTAGGAGACCGTCTGCTGGGCGCATCGTGTGTTGCTCGGCGGCGAGTAACCGAGCCGATGGCCGGTCCTCGGTCACGCCACCCACGTGACGAGGCCGGCGAACACCGCGATGGCGAGCGACGTCAGGAACACGCGACCCGAGAGGTAGGCGATGGATTTCGCAAACAGCTCGAGCCACGACATGTCCTCAGGAACTCCCTCGAAGTCCACCACGGCGAGGACCCAGAGGTCGCCTCACGACGGAAGAACCGCTCGCGCCCAGGGCGCGGATCGGGCCGGCGCTCATCGGGTTCACGGATGGTGCGATCGATGAGGTCGAGGTCGGCGACCGCGGGGTGCTCCTCAAGGATCTTGGCGTACACAATCGCGGAGAGGATGACCTCGACGCCATCGGGCGTTCGCGTGCGCAGCACCACCTCCATGCCGCCCATCGTCACGACCGAGGCGGACACCATGCGGCGTCCGACACCCCGCTTGTTGCCTGCGCCGCGGACATCCCTTCCCGCTGTCCGTTGTTCGGAGGGTGTCCGGGGCCGTCCCGCAATAGCCGGCTTCAAGCGGTCGAGTGGCTCAACCTCGGCGTCCCGCCAGTGGACCCTTGCGGACCTGGCCCGAACGCCGAGCGCGACGACCGCAACCAGGCGGACAACCGACATCCCGCCTGCGACGGGGTCCGCCCAGCCTGGCTCCGCGGCATCAGGCGGGCTTCGTGCAGTTCGCCGACTCGCAGCGGTACAGATCCGCCGTTTCTGACTCGCCAGGTTATGGGGGCGGTGGGGCGGTGGGTGCGGTTTGGGGCGGTGGCGCAGCCGGATCCGGCTGTCCGTGACGCCGCTCGCGCTCTACGACGACATCGGGGCGTGCGGCGACAGCACGCAGCCGGCCGCCACGAACACCCAGATCGCGCCGCCGGACCGCCTGCCCATCGCGTCGTGGACCATGACCCAGCGCCCGTCACGCGTCACGACGCGCCACCAGACCTTGAACTTCCCGGGCCGGCTGGGATCGGCGCGGTTGGCGGGCGTGATGATCTGCACGGGATCGACGCCCACGGTCCGCCGGCCGAACGGGCGCACATGAGCGTAGGCCTGGCAGGCCTTCGTGACGATGGTGTCGCGGTCCCCGTCGAGGAACGGATCCCAGCGCCGGCAGGGCGCGTTGTCGCCCTTGCAGTCGACGACGAGCACGAACTCCTTCGGGTTGCGCTTGCCGTTGCCGACCGGCGTGCAGAAGCTCGTCCGCGCCGCGGTCACGCGGGCACTGAGGTTGGGCATCTGCACCGCGCCACACCCGTTGAAGCTGCCGCCGATGTAGCCGCCGGCGTAGTGGCCGTTCTGCTGACGCGGTTGTCGTAGTACGTGCGCCGCACCTCGGTGCCCGGTGCGCAGTTGCCGACGATGTACGTGTTCGGTCCCGCCGAGATCGGCGACCACCGGCCGTATTCGGCCGACCCCTGGCAGCGGAATGCCCCGCTGGCGCCGCTGATGCCTCCGGTTGCCGGGGGCACCGCGGCGAGACAGCCCACGCCCGTCACTGCGGCGACGGCGAGAACGTGCTTGAGCTGCATGGCGACTCCTTCTCAATCGGTGACGTTCGACTGAGGTCGCGCAACGAGCGCTCTCGGTCGATGCGACACGCGAGCAAGCTCACCTCCTACTTCTCACCCTGGCGCTTGCTGCGTTTCGCGCCCCGCGTCAGAGCCTGACCGAGATCCCGGCGCGGCGCAACTCGAGCGCCAGGCCGGTGGCGCCTTGACGAGCGCCGGCGACGCGACCTGGATGAGGTTGTCGACCGGGCTGCTTGTGATAACTCGGTGAGGAATCGTCCGTGGCCCGTGCAATGGGCGCTACGTTGACGTAGAGCACACGTTCGCTGGGTCCTCGCTTGATCATGCGTCCGTTCAGCGACAGAGCGGATGACAGGATGGTCATGATGACTTCAGCCCAGCCACGGAGCTGCCATCGCCCGCTCGTCACGCGGGCGCTCGCGGCTAGCAGCAGGCTGTTGGCGTTGAGTGTCGCGGGCGCGTTGCTCGCCGGCACGATCGCGCTGCTGATCCCCGCCCAGGCGTCGGCCGTGCCCGCCGATCGCGCGGCTGCGCTCGAGGCCTATCTCGTCATGAAGGAAGCCACGCAGAAGCCGACCGGCTGGACCGGGAGCATCGCGGGCTGCGTCGTCGGAACCGAGTCCCCGCAGTCGCTCGCCGACTCGCTCGGCGCGCTGAACACGATCCGTGACTTCGCGGGGCTGGGACCCGCGACCTTCGACCCGGTGCTCAACCGCAATGCGCTGGCCGCGGCGCTGATGATGCACGCCAACCGCCGACTGGAGCACGCCACGGATCCCACCTGGTCCTGCTTCACCGAAGCGGGCAGAGAAGGCGCCCGCACCTCGAACCTGTCATTCGAGAGAGGCGCCGAGGGCATGCTCGGAGACATTCTCTATGACCAGCCGGAGGTCGGCCACCGCCACGCGCTGCTCAATCCACACAGAAACGTCTTCGGCAGCGGATCGACCGGCGGGGCCAGCGCCCGCGTGGTGCTGGGGCCCATTGCGACGGGAGCGATCATCCCGGACGTCGTCGCGTGGCCGCCCCCCGGCAACGTGCCGTGGCCGCTGGCCATCGGCACGTGGTCGGCCAAGCTCAGCGCGCCGGGAAGGATGGATGCATCCGCCGCGCAGGTGCAGGTCTTGATCAACGGGCGCGCGATGCCCGTCAGCGGCGTGAGGAGCATCGGGGGCTCTGCCAACGGGCTCATCAGGTGGGACGTCGCGGTCGAGGCGGCGCTGCGCAATACCGACGCGGCGGTCGAGGTCACCATAAGCGGCGTCAAGGTCGACGGCGTGGAGCGGCCCTATCGGTATGCCATCAGAACGATCCGCGTCGACACTCCGCTGAACGTGAAGTTCACGGCAACCCGCTCGGCGGGTGCGGTGACCTTCGCATGGGACGGCGCGGTCGAGCGTGGTGCGCCGGTCACCGGCTACAAGATTCGCGGCTTCGCCGGCGACTTCGCCATCGTGATGGACCATGTGGTGAGCCCGACGGCGCGCAGGGTGACGCTCCCCGATCCCGATCCTTCGAAGATCCTCAACGTCGGGATGATCCCGCTCAGCCGCGCGGGCAGCCCGCCGCCGGCGTCTCTCCTGATCCTCCAGCCGCCATCGCCAGGGGCCGTCGCGGGCGGCTCCCGTGCGCATTTCGTGGGCCGCGTCACGCTGCGGCTCGTGCGACCCGGGCACCTGCGGGCGGGCAGCCGGCTGAGGGTGCGCGCCGACGTCCGCAACGAGCGCAGCCTGCGCTATCGGTGGCGTCGCAACGGTCGCTCGATCGCCGGCGCGACACGCAGCACGTATCGCGTGCGGCGCGCCGATCGCGGCAGGCGGATCAGCTGCCGGGTCACCGCCGTGGGCTCTGACGGCGTCTTAGTCCGCAAGACCTCGTCGACACGGCTGGTCTCTCGCCGCTGAGATTCGCAAGCCGTCCGCGCCGGCTGCGGGTCTGGGCGACAACGCCTTCTGATCGCGATCGGACACGAGTTCCGCAGTCATGCGATCGGGCAAACGCCGCGCCGCGATGAAACCGGCAGGGCGATCGCCCTGGAATCCGGCAGCGCCGCTCGGACGGGACGCCGTCCCGATGAGCGGTCGCTGTTGAGATGGCCCGCATCGGGTCCTCGCCTACGCGCGAGTTGCTGTGCCGGTAAGAGGACTGCGCGCGGTGAAGGTCTGGCTGCGTCACGGGAGTTGCGCTTCTAACGGCCGGCGGCTAGCGAGGGCGCGGGCGAGAATCCGCGACTATTGCTTTCGTCCGACGTTCTGTTTGTGTGAAGATGCTGCGGATTGCTGTGGCCGTGTTGCTTGTGTCGGCTGGCGGTTGGTCGTTGTGCTCGCCAGCTCATGCGCTCACGTTCGATTCTCCGGGGCCGTTTGACTACGCCCAGGTCGCAGCGGCTGATGATGGCGAGATCGCGGTTGCGTGGCGCGTCACGGATGGCAAGCGGGTGACGATCCAGGCGTCGGTCGGGACACCGGGCCGGTCGTTCGCGGCTGCACAGACGATCTCGCCGCCGAGCCCGCACACGTCCCAGCCGGGTGTTGTCATGGACGGTGCCGGCAACGCTGTCGTCGTTTGGGAAGACGTCGTGTGCATCGCGGCGGGCTACAGGGGCAACTGCGACGGATACGCGTCGCTGGGCGTGTTCGCTTCCGTGCGTCCCGCGCGCGGGACGTTTCGCGCACCGCTGCGGTTGTCGCCGGTGCAGAGCGGCAAGGCCGCGCCGTTGCTGGCGATGAACCGCAACGGCGACTGGGTCGTCGTCATGCGCCAGGGCGCCGAGACAGTCCTCGCCACGGCGAGCGGTGCGGTCTCCCCGATCGCCTGGAGTGTTCTCGGCAAGCCGCGCTTGGTCGTGCACGCGGTTGCTCTGGATGGGCTGGGCAACGCGACGCTCGCTGGCGCCACCAGCGATCAGCAGCCGGCGACTGTCGTGCGCGGCGCGGACGGCATGATCGGTGATGTCGCAGTCCTCGACA
This sequence comes from Solirubrobacteraceae bacterium, assembly GCA_035536715.1. Taxonomy (GTDB): domain Bacteria; phylum Actinomycetota; class Thermoleophilia; order Solirubrobacterales; family Solirubrobacteraceae; genus CADCVQ01. Next base: position 2,351 of record DATLNO010000132.1, on the reverse strand, counting down.
ACGCTCAGATCCACGTCGGTGGCCTGACGCTGGGCGTCGGGCGTCAGGGACACGCCGTCGCGATGTGGGCGGCAGGTGGCTATCTGCGTTCCGCGACGCGCCATCCGCGCGGCGGCTTCGGGCTGGCGGTCTCTTCGGGGGTGCCGGCCGATCACGCACCGGGACAGATCGGCGTCGACGACCGCGGCCGCACCAGAACGCTGCTGTCGCCCACTCCGACATTCCCCGGCCGTTTCGTGCTGCAGGTCGCGCGCGGCACCGTCGACGCTCCTTTCGGTGAGCTGGTCACCGTGAGTAATCCGCGTCGTGACGCCCCCGCCCCGACCGCGTTCGCGTTTTCGGCCAGCGGCGACGCGGTGCTCTTGTGGCGTGAGAGCGATCGCGGGAGAGATCCCTCTGTGCACGTCGCGCTCGCCGCCGACGGCGGCCCTTTCTCGGCGCCGCGGCCGTTGGCGACCGCGGCGGGGGAGACATTGCAGTCGACCGACCTGGCGATGGACGGCGCGGGTCGCATCGTGCTGGCATGGACAAGCCTCAGCGCTGACCGGCAGCGAATCGTCGTCGCGGCGCTGTCGCCGGCCGCGGGCATTGCCGCCGGACCGACCGTCGTCGCACAGATCCGCGTCCCTGACCCGCAACCGCGGGCGTCGGCGGGGCGCGGGCAGGTCCTGCGCATACGCAGCAACGGGACGATCCGCCCGCTGCTGCGATGCGTGTCGCCGAATATGTCGTGCCGCGGGACGGTGCGTATCGATGCACCGGCGGCCGCCGGACGCCGCGTCCGCGCGGGAACCGCGCGCTTCGTGCACAAAGCCGGAAGCTCGCGCCGCGTCACGATCCGCCTCAACCGCGCCACGCGCCGCGCCGCCCGGCGGCGAACACTCGTGTGCACCGTCACGGTGCGCACGCCCAAGATCGGGGGCGGATTTGTGAGTGTCACGACAGCGCTGACGTTGCGCGGCTACCGACGATGAGCCCGACTGACCTGGCGTCATCGGAAAGAGACCACATGAAGTGCGCCTCCTTTCGTCTGCTACTAGCCGCCCTGCTCGCCGCCTTGGGTCTGCCGGCCGTCGCGCATGCGACCGCCGGGCCGGCCGTCGACACCGCGCCCGGCCACGTCGTCGTGCAGATCGACGACGGCTCGGTGCGCAACGACGTGGACGCCGGCGGCGTCTCGCACGCGGTCGCGCTGCCCGATGGCAGCGCCCTGCTGTTCGGGTCCGGCGCGGCCAAGGGCGTCCTGTACGCGACGAAGATCGGCGTTCGCGGCGCACTTGACCGCTCGTTCGGCAGCGCGGGCGTCGCCGCGTTTCCGGCGCCGGGCGGCGCGACGTCCAGCCTGCGCCAGGTCCTGCGCCAGCCCGACGGCAAACTGCTGTTCATCAGCGCCTGGCACTCAACGCTGCCGCGGTTTGCCCCCAACGACCTGCTGGTCACGCGCACGAACTCCGACCTCTCGCTGGACCGCTCGTACGGCCTGAACGGCACCACGATCACCGGCATCGGCGAAGGCTGCGGATCGTGTACCCCCGCTGCGCTGGCGCCCGACGGCTCGCTTGTCCTGACCGGCACGACCGGCGACGTCCCGTCGCCGCCCGCGCCGTCGAAGCTGCGTTGGGCGCTGACGCGACTGACTGCGGGGGGCACGGTCGATACGAGCTTCGGCGCGGGCGGCATCGCGACGATCGCGACCGAAGGACCGGCGAGCGGCTTCAACGTCGCGCGCGGGCCCGGCGCCACGATCGTGACCGAGGCCCAGATGTCCAACGGCATGGACTCGCGGATTCTGCTGACCCGGCTGACTGCGAGCGGTGCTCCCGACCCGACGTTCGCGGGCGGTACGCCGATCATCACGCCGCTGTCGTCGGGCTTCGGGATGCTCGTCGACGACGACGGCTCCGTCGTGCTCAACGGGTCGGTGCCTGCGGCGCCGGGCGCGCCGCACAGCCAGGAGCTTCTCGCGCGCTACAGCCCGACCGGCGTGCCCGACGCGGCGTTTGGAGCCGGTGGCTTCGTCGACCTCGGCCGCAGCGCCGCGCCGGTCCAGCTGCTGCCTGCCGCCGGCGGAACCGTGCTTGTCGTCGAGGCGGCGGGCCCCGCGCTCGCCGTGCGCGCTGTGACACCGCACGGCGCGATCGCCGGCCGCCGCGACCTGCGGCTGCGGTTCGGCGGCGGCACGTCGTCGTTTCTTGTCAGCGTCCGGCCCCGGCCGGTCGCCACCGCCCGCAAAAACAGCTTCCGCGGCCGCCAGCTCCTGCGGCGCGCCGACGGGTCCTACCTGCTCTACGGCGGCGTCTCGATCGTCCGCCCGACCGGCGAGGGCACCGGCTTCTCGATCGGGCGCTTCG
>DATLNO010000131.1:0-2086 GCA_035536715.1 Solirubrobacteraceae bacterium | reverse complement strand
GGCCGATCTATCAGAAGACCGCCGCCTACGGGCACTTCGGCCGCGACGACGCAGACTTCACGTGGGAGCAGACCGGCAAGGCCGACCTTCTGCGCGAGGCCGTCGGCCTCAGCGCACAGCTCGCCTAGCCCGACGCTCTCGCTCAGCTCCGGCGCGCCATCGGGGGTGGCGCGCCGGTTTGAGCCGCGCTCGTGGGCCGGGTGGGAACACCCCTATCCTTGGCCGCTCGCCCATGGCCGAAGACCACACCTACGACCCCGCCGAGATCGAGCCGCGCTGGCAGCAGGTGTGGGCGGACGAGGGCACATGGGAGGTTCCCAACGACCCGGGCGACGATCCGACGTCCTACGTCCTCGTGATGCTGCCCTACCCGAGCGGCGAGCCGCACATCGGGCATCTCAAGGTCTACGCCGTCGGCGACGCGGTCGCGCACTTCCATCGCCGCGCCGGCCGCCGCGTGCTGAACCCGATGGGCTACGACGCGTTCGGGCTCCCCGCCGAGAACCACGCGATCAAGACCGGCCAGCACCCGCGCGACTCGACGCAGAAGGCGATCGAGGAGTTCCAGCGCCAGTTTCGCCGCTGGGGCCTGTCGATCGACTGGACCCGCGAGTTCGGGACGCACGAGCCGCGCGTGTACCGCTGGACGCAGTGGATCTTCCTGGAGCTCTTCAAGCGCGGCCTCGCCTACCAGAAGGAGGCGGCGGTCAACTGGGATCCCGTCGAGGAGACCGTGCTCGCCAACGAGCAGGTCATCGACGGCCGCGGCGAGCGCTCGGGTGCGCTCGTCGAGGTGCGCCAGCTCAAGCAGTGGTTCTTTCGCATCACCGACTACGCCGATCGCCTGCTCGAGGACCTCGACACGATCCGCTGGCCAGAGCACGTCAAGACGATGCAGCGCAACTGGATCGGCCGCAGCGAGGGCGCCGAGGTCGTCTTCCGCAACGAGGATCTCGGCGTCGACTACCCCGTCTTCACGACGCGACCCGACACGCTGTTCGGCGCGACGTTCTTCGTCATGGCGCCCGAGCATCCCGACGTGCTGCGGCTGGCCGCCGGCACCGAGCACGAGCAGGAGGTCCGCGAGTACATCGGCCGCGCGCTGACCGCCGACAAGGCGCTCCGCGGCGACGTCGACAAGGCGAAGACGGGCGTTCCGCTGGGCCGCACCGTCACGAACCCGGTCAACGGCGAACAGCTGCCGATGTACGTCGCCGACTACGTGCTGATGGAGTACGGCACCGGCGCGATCATGGCGGTGCCCGCGCACGACGAGCGCGACTTCGCGTTCGCGACGGCCTACCGGCTGCCGATCCGCCGCGTGATCGAGGATCCCTCGGATCCTGACGGCGCGCTGCCATACATGGGCGACGGCCCGCTGGTGAACTGCGCCCCGGAGTTCGACGGCCGCCACAACCGCGAGGCGCTGCGGGCGATCGTCGACTGGCTGGACCGCGAGGGCAAGGGTCATGAGTCGGTCAACTATCGCCTGCGCGACTGGCTGATCTCACGCCAGCGCTACTGGGGCACGCCGATTCCGATCATCCACTGCCCGAAGTGCGGCGCAGTGCCGGTCGGGGAGGAGGACCTGCCGGTCGTGCTGCCCGACGTCGAGGACTACAAGCCGCGCGGGCGCTCGCCGCTGGCGACGGCCGAGGAATGGGTCAGGACGCCCTGCCCGCAGTGCGGCGCGCCGGCCGAGCGCGAGACCGACACGATGGACACGTTCGTCGACTCGTCGTGGTACTTCCTGCGCTACACCGACGCGCAGAACGACGAGACCGCGTGGGACCCCGAGATCGTGAAGCGCTGGATGCCCGTCGACCAGTACATCGGCGGCGTCGAGCACGCGATCCTGCACCTGCTCTACGCGCGCTACTTCACGAAGGCCCTGGCCGACCTCGGCCACCTGCCGGAGGAGATCCAGGAGCCGTTCGCGGCACTCTTCACGCAGGGCATGATCCTGCGCGACGGCGACAAGATGTCCAAGAACAAGGGCAACGTCGTGTCGCCGAAGACGATCGTCGAGCAGTACGGCGCCGACACCGCACGCGCCTACATCCTCTTCATCGGCCCGCCCGACCAG
>DATLNO010000130.1:0-6248 GCA_035536715.1 Solirubrobacteraceae bacterium | reverse complement strand
AACGTTGGTCAGCGCGACCTTGGCGCTCACGTCGCTGTCGGCCTGCGTGTTCAGCGGGAGCGCGAGCATCACGAAGATCGCGACGGCCGCCCCGACGGCGGGCCAGCGCAGGTGCTTGGTCTCGGAGTACGGCAGGTCGTCTGCCGACAGGCGCGCGCCGATCCAGGCGCCGAGGACCGACGCGGCAAGGGCCATCCCGAGGCCCAGCGCGATCGTCTCGGGCAGGATCTCGACCGACCAGGGCAGCGGCATCCAGACGTGCGACCAGCCCCACTCGGCGGCCAGGCCGACGGTGCCGATCAGCGCGCCGGCCGTGAGGCCGAAGGCGAGCGGGCGCCGCGTGGACACGACGAGCGCCGCGGCCTCGACGCAGAGCGCCTCGGCGATGTAGAGCGGGAAGTGCGCCAGCGACTCGCCGAGCGCGTTGTGCACGATGACGACGTCGAGCAGGAAGCGGGCGATGAGGAAGAACCCGATCGCCCCGAACATCCCGCCGCGCCCGATCCAGATCCGCGCCATGACGAGCGTCTGGCCGGCCGCGAGCATGATCAGCATCGGGTGGAAGATCATCTGAAACTGCGGGACGCCCCAGTCGAACTCGCCCTGGAAGGTCGACATGCCGACGAGCAGCCCGCCGGGCAGCCAGACGACGCGCAGGTGACGGACCCACGCCATCTCGAGGTGCATGACGTTGGCGGCCTTCATCGCCCGCACGACCTCGGCCTGGATGATCGCGATGCCGAGCAGGGTCATCACTGCTCCGCCGATGAGCATCATGTGCGTCGGGCCCCAGAGCGTGACGTCCTGGCCGAAGAGGCGGTGCCAGAGGTCGTCGAGCGGGAAGGCGACGAGCGAGAACCCGCCGGTGAACATCATGATCACGCCGCCGAGCGGGGCGTACCAGTCCTTGCCGATGCGGATGGCCGTCGGACCGGGGCGATCGGCGCGCTCCTCGCGGCCGAGGCAGATGGCGAAGAATCCGGACGCGAAGATGCCGTACAGGCCGCCGAGGATGAAGAAGTGGCCCGGGTTGCCCCAGACGCTCGTGTCACGGCCCTGGTCGATGTGCATCGATACATCCCAGTACAGGCCGAAGACGGCGCAGATCAGCGAGATGATCGCCAGTCCGCACGGAAGCGACGCCCAGGCCGGCTGGCCTGAGACGCGCTCGGAGAATCCCTCGAACCACGTCAGCGTCGGGACGAGGCCGCCGCGGTGGCCGAGGCCACCCATGAGCAGGACGATGATGGCGAAGCCCGCGATGCCGCCCGCAATCCCGAGATCGCCGGCCGATGCGCCGCCTGCACCGGGATCCGACACGGTGGCGGCGATGACTGAGAGGGACTGGCTGAAGGCGCTCATGGTGCCACCGTAACATGTAACGTCAGTTGATGTCAAATAGCCGACCGCCCGTGGCTATTGGGCTTTCAGCCCCCGGCGGCCTTCGGATTGCCCGTTGCCTGGCTCGGGTCGCCGTCCTGCTCGCTGCTCGTCTCAGGCGCGTCGTCGTCGGGCGCGACGGCGTTCTCCGCGTGATCACGGGCGTCGATTCCGATCCCGGGCTGGTTCTCCTCGGGGTAGCCCTGGCCGGTCGTGTCGGCGCCGCGGCGCTCGTCGTCGTCGTGGTTCATGGCGGGTATGTACCCCGTTTCGAGCCGGTTGCTCGCGGCGGGCGCTCGCGGCACGATGCGGCCACGAGTACCACGCACGCGCGCGATCGCGGGCGTGAAGTACGAGGCCCTACAGCAACCCGAGCGCCGCGCCGACATCGCGCACGACATCGAACAACGGCGACGGCACGACGCCCAGTATCACCGTCAGCGCCCCGAAGACGACCGCGACGGCCACGACCTCGCCCTGCGCACGCAACCCGGTCGCCTCGTCCGATCCGCCGGCCAGGACTGGCTGGTCGCCACCGGCCAGCGGAGCGGCCACGACGACGTCGCCCGCCTCGTCCTCCGAGGGCGTCATCCAGATCGCGGCGATGACCTTCAGGTAGTACGCCAGCGAGATCATCGAGCCGACGACGATGAAGACCGCCAGCCACGTGTAGCCGCCGTCCACCGACGCGTCGATGAGATAGAACTTCCCGATGAAGCCCGCGGTCGCCGGGAAGCCGGCGAGCGCGAGCATCGCAATCGTCATCGGCCAGGCCAGCAGCGGACGGGTCGCGCCGATCCCGTTCAGCGAGGCGATGTCGTCGCCCAGCGGGGTCTCGCGCTCGCGGGCGACGATCACGGCGAACGCCGCGAGGTTCATCACGAGGTAGACGGCGATGTAGAAGACGGTCGCCTGCATGCCGAGCCGGTTGGCGACGACGACGCCCGCGAGCATGTAGCCCGCCTGAGCGACCGACGAATACGCGAGCAGGCGCTTCAGCGACGTCTGACCCAAAGCGCCGACGTTGCCCACGATGATCGTGATCGCCGCCAGCACCGCGAGCGGGGGCGCCCAGTCGACCGCGGCGTCGATCAGCGCGACGTCGAACAGCCGCAGCATGACGCCGAACGCCGCCGCCTTCGTCGCCACCGCCATGAAGGCCGTGATCGGCGTCGGGGCGCCCTCGTAGACGTCTGGGGTCCACTGATGAAAGGGCGCCACGGAGCCCTTGAACGCCAGGCCGACGATCGTCAGGGCGATGCCGGTGAGCAGCAGCGGGTCGGTGACGATGTCGCCCTCGCCGCCGAGCGCGGCGGCGATTCCGGAGAAGTCCGTCGAGCCGGTCGCGCCGTAGAGGAACGCCAGGCCGTAGAGCAGCGTCGCCGACCCGAGCGAGCCGACGACGAGGTACTTCAGCCCGGACTCCAGCGACGATGCGCGGCGCATCTCCGTCGCGCACAACACGTAGAGCGGGATCGACAGAAGCTCCAGCCCGAGAAACACCGAGACGAGGTTCTGCGCCGCGACGAGCACGATCATGCCCGCGATCGACGTCAGCAGCAGCGCGTGGTACTCGCCATGGGCCGCCTCGCGCGGCGCGAGGTGGCGCCAGGACAGCAGCACGGCCGCGATCCCGGCGACGCAGAAGAGGATCGTCATGACGAGCGTCAGCTCGTCGAGACGCAGCGCGCCGGCGATGAGGTCCTCGCGCTCGCCCCACTGGCCGACCGACAACCCGATCGCGACCGCCAACGTCACGATCGACAGCGCCGGCACGGCGGTCTCGCGGGCGGCGCGCGAGACGACGAGGCCGAGCATCAGCACGACGAGCGCGCCGACGAAGACCGCGATCAGCGGCGACAGGCCGGCCCAGTCGATCTCCGGCCCGGCGATCTTCTCGGCGGCGGCGATCATCTGTCGGCCTCCGGGATCGCGACGCCCTCGGCCGTGACGGCGGACTGCGGCGCAACCGGGGCGGTCACGGCCGATACCGTCTTCTCGCTGCGCTCGAGGCCGAACTGCGGGTACAGCGCGATCGCGATGATCAGCAGCACGAGCGGCACGAGCACGAGGCCCTCGCGGAAGGTCAGCTCACGCGACTCGACACGCGCGCCGGTGCGGTTGTGCATCGTCGTGATGAACAGGCGCAGCGTGTAGAAGGCCGCCAGCACGACGCCCGCCGAGGCGACGATCGCGATCACGATCTTCTCGGTGAAGACGCCGAGCAGGATGTAGAACTCGCCGACGAAGTTCGACGAGCCGGGCATCGCGAGCGTGGCGAACGCGACGATCAGGAACAGCGTCGCGAGCACAGGCGCACGCATCCCTATCCCACCCATGTCGCGGATGTCCTGCGAGCCGCCGCAGCGCGCGGCCAGCAGCGCGACGATGAAGAACGCCGGGACGACGACGAGCCCGTGGTTTAATGCCTGCAGCAGCCCGCCCTGCGCGCCCTGCTCATTGAGCGCGAAGATCCCGAGCACGATGAAGCCCAGCTGTGCGATCGACGAGTAGCCGAGGATCAGCCGCGCCTCGGTCGTCGTGAAGGCCATCGCCGAGCCGTAGAGAATCGAGGCCAGCGCGATCAGCAGCAGCAGGGTCTGGAACTGCTCGCTCGCATCGGGGAACAGCGGCAGGCAGACGCGCAGGAAGCCGTAGGCGGCGACCTTGCTCAGCACGGCCGAGAAGACCGCCAGCGCGGGCAGCGGCATCGCGCGGTACCCGTCCGGCATCCAGCCGTGCAGCGGGAACATCGGCATCTTCACGAGGAACGCCGCGGCGAAGAACAGGAAGATCCACTGCTGGGAGGACTCCGCCAGCGGACGCTCGGCCAGGTCGGAGAACGCGAACGACAGCGCCAGGTCGCCCTGCGCCGCGAGCACGCCCGTCGCGACCGCCGCAGTCAGCATCAGCAGCGAGCCGACAAGCGTGTAGATGACGAGCTTCATCGTCGCCTGCACCCGCCGCGCGCCGCCCCACATGCCGGTCAGGAAGAAGAACGGTACGAGCATGAGGTCGAAGAACACGACGAACAGCGCGAGGTCCTGGGCCAGCAGCGCGCCGAGCACCGCGGTCTCCGCGAGCGCCATGTGGAAGTAGAAGAGGCGTGGCCGCTCCCACTCGGTGAACGTCGCCCACAGCGTGCACGCGAACCAGGCGATCCCGGCGAGCGCGACGAGCAGCACGTTCAGCCCGTCGATCCCGAGCTTGTAGGAGATTCCCAGCTCGCCGATCCACGTCTCGTCGGTGAGGTACTGCAGCCCGGAGGCGCCGGACTCGAAATCGATCAGGAACGTGATCGCGTAGCCGAGCACGAGGGCGCAGCCGAGGAGCGCCAGCTTGCCGGCGAAGCGCGGCGGCGCGGCGAGCCCGATGACGCCGAGCGCGAGCGGCAGCCAGAGCATGATCGAGAGGTGCAGCGTCATGCGTTCAGCAGGAAGTAGAGGGCCAGGACGACCATGCCGGCGACGATCAGCAGCGCGTAGTAGCGCAGGAAGCCGGTTTGCGCGGCGCGCACAGCGGAGGAGCCGGCGCGCACGACGCCCGTCGTGCCGCCGACGAGCAGGCCGTTGACGACGATGCGCTCGAACGTCTGCTGCGCCCAGGCGCCGAACCACAGCGCGGGCCGGACGACGAGCATGTCGATGAGCTCGTCGAAGTACCACTTGTTGACGAACAGGCGGTGCAGCGGCGAGAGGCGCTCACTCACGCGCGTGGCGATGTGCGGATTGCGCACCCAGATGTAGTACGCCACGACGATCCCGGCGATGCCGACGGCGGCGCCGAGCAGGAGGCCGAACCCGAGCAGGCCGTCGCTGATCTCGCGGTGATAGAGCGCCGACTCCTCGAACGTCGGCTCGAGGAAGTGGTCGATGACGTGCGTGATCTTCGGGATCTGCAGGAAGCCGCCGATGACCGCCAGCACCGCGAGCACACCCATTGCGAGCTTCATCGAGGGCTCGCGCTCGGCGATGTGATGGTCTGCGCCGGGGAAGCCGACGTCCGTGTCCTCGACCTCGCCGTTGTTGGGGTTCGTGTGGACCTCGGCGTGGTGCAGGTGTCCCTGCTCGAGCTCGAGCGCCTCGGGCACCGGGTCGCCGTAGAACGCCCGGAAGATCATCCGGAAGGTGTAGATGCCGGTCAGGAACGCGCCGACGTAGCCGGCGACGTAGAGGATCCAGTACCAGCCGCCGCGATCGCCGATCAGCAGCAGGATCTCGTCCTTGGAGAAGAAGCCCGAGAACGGTGGCACGCCGGAGAGCGCGAGCCCACCGATGCACATGCAGCCGAACGTGAACGGCATCACCTTCTTGAAGCCGCCCATCCTGTCGAGGTTCTGCTGGCCCGCCATCGCCGCGATCACCGAGCCGGCCGCCATGAACAGCAGCGCCTTGAAGAACGCGTGCGTCATGAGATGAAACAGGCCGGCCGCGTAGGCGCCGGCGCTGACGGCCATGATCATGTAGCCGATCTGGGACATCGTCGAGTAGGCGATGACGCGCTTGAGGTCCGTGACCGCGATCGCGATCGTGCCCGCGACGAGGAGCGTCAGGCAGCCGATCACGGCGCCGATGTCGGCGGCCGTCGGGGCCAGCTCGAAGAGCGGGTGCATGCGCGCGATGAGGTAGACGCCGGCGGTGACCATCGTCGCGGCGTGGATCAGGGCGCTGACGGGCGTCGGGCCCTCCATGGCGTCGGGCAGCCATGTGTGCAGCGGAATCTGGGCGGACTTCGCGAACGCGCCGACGAGCAGCAGGATGCAGCCCGCGGTCAGGTCCGCGTTGCCGGGCTCGAACTCCTCGCGCGCGGCCTCGAACGTGCCGAGGAGGTCCAGCGTCCCGACGTGCTTGAAGATGAAGAACGTGCCG
>DATLNO010000129.1:0-5778 GCA_035536715.1 Solirubrobacteraceae bacterium | reverse complement strand
ACCTCCTGCTCGTCGGTGCCGAGGACGGCCCGTTCGCCGGCCAGGTCACCGCGACCTGGCGGCGCGCCTCGACGCTGCGCCTGTGCCTGCTGACCCCCGACATGCAGCACCGGCGGATCGTCGACGGAGCGTTCGCGCAGGCCGGCGTCGCGCCCGACCCGGCCGTCGAGACCAACTCGATCTCGACGCTCATCGCGCACGCGCGCACGGGCCTGCCCGGCATCACCGCCCACACGTGGCTGTTCGGCAACGCGCTGCCGCCGGGTCTGCGCGCGATCCCGCTCGTCGATCCCGTCATCGAGCACACGATCGGGCTCGTCACCTCGACGGACCACCAGCGCGCGCCCGTGATCGGCGAGCTGCTGGCGATGTTCACGCCGCTGGAGCTCGACGCGCAGGTGCGGCCCGAGCACGCCAGGGCGTGAGGATCAGCAGGTCGGGCGCACGACGCACTCCAGCGGCGCGCCGGTGACCCAGGCGATGACGATCATCAGCGCCATGAGGAACAGCAGGCAATAGAGCGCGATGACGAACGAGCTCAGTGGCTCGTCGCGATCCTGTCCGGCGAGCGTCTTGAACACGCGCGCCGCTCCCTCCCCGAGGCGTTGCATCGGTCGTCCTATCGCGCGCGAGCGCGAACCGGTTCACACGATGACGCGTAGCCGCTCGCCGAGCGCCTCGACGACATCGCCATCGCGCAGTTGACGACCGCGCCGCATCTCGATCTCGCCGTTGACGTGCACCTCGCCGTCCTGGATGAGCTCGCGCGCCTCGCCGCCCGTCCCGGCGACGCCGGCGAGCTTCAGCAGCTGGCCGAGGCGGATCGTCTCGTCGCGGATCTCGACGTCGCGCGGCCCGCCGCTCATGGGGTGCCATTCTCCGCTGCCGCGAGGCCCAGGCGCGCGAGCCCTTCGGCGATCTCTGCCGCGACGTGGGTCGTGAACGACAGGCGCAACGTGCGCTCCTCGGGTTCGTGCGCGTAGAACGGAAAGCCGGGCACGAACGCGACATCGTGCTGCAGCGCGGACTGCAAGAGCGCGGTGGCATCCCAGCCCTCGGGCAGACGCGCCCACACGAACATCCCGCCGTCCGGCCGGTTGAACGTCGAGCCGTCCGGCAGCGCGTCGCTGAGCCCGCCGAGCAGGGCATCGCGGCGGCGGCGGTACTCGGCGCAGAGGCCGTCGATGTGCGCGTCGAGATCGGCGACCTCCAGCGACGTCCGCGCGGCGATCTGGTCGACCGTCGACGTGTGCAGGTCGGCCGCCTGCTTGGCGATCGCGAGCGGGCGCAGGATCGTCTCGGGGGCGCGCAGCCAGCCGATCCGCAATCCCGGCGCGAGCACCTTCGACAGCGAGGAGACCGTCACCGTGCGATCCGCGGCGCCGGGCTGTGCGCCGATCGGCGCCAGCGGCACACCGTCGTAGCGCAGCTCGCCGTAGGGGTCGTCCTCGACGATCCACAGGCCGTGCTCGACGGCGATCTCGGCAAGCCGGGCGCGGCGCTCAGCCGGCAGCGTCCGGCCGGTCGGGTTCTGGAACGTCGGGACGACGTAGAGGAACTTCGGCGCGTGCTCGGCGATCAGCGCCGGCAGCGCCTCGGTCTGCAGTCCGTCCTCGTCGCACGGGACGCCCACGAGCGTCGCGCCGGCGAAGCCGAAGGACTGCAGCGCAGCGAGGTAGGAGGGGTTCTCGACGAGGACGACGTCGCCGGGATCGAGCAGCACCGCGGCGATCAGCCCAAGCGCCTGCTGGGAGCCGGTCGTCACGAGCAGCTCGTGGGCCGCGCAGTCGAGGCCGCGCTCGCAGAACCGCTGGGCCAGCAGCGCGCGCAGGCCGGGGTCGCCCTCGGTCGAGGAGTACTGCAGCGCGCGCGCGGCGACGGTCGGATCGAGCGCGCGCGCGAAGGCATCGGCGATCAGCTCCGCCGGGAAGAGCTCGGGCGCGGGCAGGCCGCCGGCGAAGGAGATGACCTCCGCGCGCTGCGTGAGCTCGAGGATGTCGCGCACGGGGGACGAGCGCACGGCGCCCAGACGAGTCGACAGGGAGGGCGGCTGCGCGGGCATCTGCGGTCATTCTTGCTGGTAACGCCAAGGATGCACGCGGGCGGCTTCGTCCAGACCCGAGGGCCACGTTGCTACCTTCTAGGCCATGGGCAGCGCCGCTGTCCGTGAGGTTCTTGTCTTGAGGAGTGCGCTTCGCACGGTTCGGGTCAGAGGAATCTCCCGAATCTTCTGCGGCCACGGGACGTGGCTGCACGCTAGGAGCAACTCCAATATGTCTTCGCAGGACTTCGCCGATCTCGGCGTATCCAAGGTGGTGGTCGACGTGCTCAATGCACGGGGTATGGCCGCCCCCTTCGCCATCCAGTCGCTCGTCGTCCCTGACGTCCTGGCCGGCCACGACGTGCTCGCCAAGTCGCCGACGGGCTCGGGCAAGACGCTCGCCTTCGGCGTGCCGATGGTCGAGCGCCTCAACGCGACCGATCGCCGCCCGAGCGCGCTGATCCTCGCGCCGACGCGCGAGCTCGCGCTGCAGATCGTCGACGACATCACCGACATCGCGCACGCTCGGGCACTGTCCGTCGCCGCCGTCTACGGCGGTGCGGGCATTCAGCGTCAGATCCAGCAGGCACGCCGAGCGCACATCCTCGTCGCGACCCCCGGCCGCCTCGAGGACATCATCCAGCGCCGCGCGGTGTCGCTCGAGCACATCCGCATCCTCGTCCTCGACGAGGCCGACCGGATGCTCGACATGGGCTTCCGCCCCGCCGTCGACCGGATCGTCGCGCTGACGCCGAAGAAGCGCCAGACGCTGTTCTTCTCCGCCACGCTCGAGGGCATGGCCGGCAAGATCGCAGCCGAGTACACCACCCGTGACGCGAAGGCGCACTCGTACGTGCCGCCGGTCGATCCGTCGCGCGCCGAAACCGTGCACCGCTTCATCAAGGTCTCCCACGAGGCGAAGGTCGCTGCGCTCGTGCACGAGCTCAAGGACGAGGCCCGCGGGCTGACGATCGTCTTCGTGCGCACCAAGCGCGGCGCCGACCGGCTCGTCAAGCGCCTGAAGGACAACTACGTCACCGCGGTTGCCATGCACGGCGACAAGTCGCAGTCCCAGCGCGAGAAGGCGCTTGCCCGCTTCGAGCGCGGCGAGGTCGACATCCTCGTGGCGACCGACGTCGCAGCGCGCGGCATCGACGTGCGCGACGTCACGCACGTCATCAACTACGACATGCCCGAGGACCGCGACGGCTACGTGCATCGCACCGGCCGCACCGGCCGCGCGGGTGCCGCTGGCATCGGCGTGACGTTCGTGCTCCACGACCAGGCGCACGAGATGGGCCGGATCGCGACGGACCTCGGCCTGCACGCTGAGTTCTCGCTGAGTGGCCTGCCGGCGTCGACGCGCGGCGGGTCTCACGGCGGCGGCGCCGGCGGTCAGCGCTCACGCCGTCCGCAGCAGCGACCAGGTCGCCGTGAGCGCGCTGCTGCCGGCAACGGCGGCAACGGCCACGGCTCGGGTTCGGGCCGCTCGGTCGCGTCGGCGCGGCCGCGCAACCGCGCCAGGTAGCGAGACGGGCTGGGTAGGGTGCGCGGCGATGGCCGTGCCACCCATCCCCGCGCTGTTCTCGCCCTCCGGCGAGGGCTTCGCGGCTGCGTCCATGACCCGCGGTCCGTGGGACGCGGCGATGATGCACGGCGCCGCCCCCTCGGCGCTGCTGGCGCACACCATGGAACGGGTGCAGCCGGGCGATCAGCTTGCGGTCGCACGGCTGACCATCGAGTTCCTCGGCGGCGTGCCGGTGGGGGAGGTATCCGTCGCCGCATCGCTGGCGAAGCCCGGGCGGCGCCTGCAGATCGTCGACGCGACGCTGCAGGCCGGCGAGCGGGTCGCGTGCATGGCGCGCGCAGTGCGGATGCGTCGGGCCGACCTGCCCGGCGCGCAGGCTTCGGCCGCGGGTCCTGATCGACTGCCCCCGCCCGAGGGTTGCGATCCGCTGCCGCAGTGGGACATCGATGCTGGCGGCGAGCTCTTCTATCCCGTCGCGACCGAGATCCGCCACGCCCGCGGGGAGCTCGGATCCGGACACGCGGCCGCGTGGATCCGGCTGCGCGGCGAGCTGTTGCCGGGCGTGACGCCATCGCCGCTCGTCCGCGCCGTCGCCGCGGCGGATTTCGCCAACGGGCTGAGCTGGATCCTGCCGATCGACACGTGGCTGTTCGTCAACACCGAGCTGACGGTACACCTGCACCGCGAGCCGGCGGGGGAGTGGATCGGCCTGGTCGCGAGCACGGCGATCGGCCCGAACGGGATCGGGCTGTCGACCGGCGTGCTGCACGACCTCGACGGCCCGTGCGGCGTCTGCGCCGAATCGCTGTTCGTCGAGCGGCGCTGATCCGCTGGGTCAGTCGTAGTTCTTGATCATCCGGATGTTCAGCACGAGCATGACCACGCCGAGCGCGGCGACCACGCCGAACCCCGGCAGGACCTGCGCCCAGTCGAGGTCATCGAGGATCAGCGAACGCATCGACTCCATGAGGTATGTCACGGGGTTGAGCGTGGCCGCGACCTCCATCGGCTCGGTCAGCATGTCGCGTGGCACGAAGTTCGGTGTGAGGAACAGCAGCGGGAAGAAGATCAGCCCGCCGGAGTTCGTGGCTGCTGCGCTGCGCGTCTTCAGCGCGATGAGCTGCATGAAGCCGGCGTAGACGACGCCCCAGAGCGCCGTCAGCGCGATGAGCAGCAGGAAGCCGAACACGCCGCTCGCGACCGTGACGCCGAACGGCAGCGCGATGAGCACGATCACCGACGCGATCACGAGGCCCTTCAGTCCCTCGGCGACCAGCCGCCCGAGCACGATCGCGTAGCGGGGGATCGGGATCGCCCGCAGCTTGTCGAAGTAGCCGCCCTCGATCTCCTCGACGAGAAACAGCGCGGCCATCCCGAACGAGGCCGCGAGCAGCAGGGTGATCGGCAGCTGGAAGGCACCATAGCCCTGGCCCTTGAGGAAGTCGGTCGACGCCGACGGGAAGATGTCCGCGGCCTGACCCGTGTTCACGATCAGGAAGAAGATCGGGATGAAGAACGTCATGAACAGCGCATCGGGCTGCCGGATCATCTCGCGCAGCGACCGTCCTCCGAGTGAGAGCGTGGCGTTCATCGCGAGGACCTTTGCTCGGTCAAACCACCGACGGCGGACGAGCTACGGCGCGCAGTCATGCCGTCACCTCCTGGACCTCGCCGGCTGCCCGGGCGCGGGTGCGTCCGGTGGCGTCGAGGAAGACGTCGTCGAGCGTGGGTTCGTCATCGCCGCCGCGGCGGCTGCGCAGGCCGGCCTTGAGCTCCTGCGGGGTTCCCTCGCGCACGATCAGACCGCCGTCGATGATCGCGAGCCGGTCACAGAGCTGGTCGGCCTCCTCGAGGTACTGCGTCGTGAGGAACACGGTCGTGCCTTGTTCGTTGATCCGGCGCAGCTCCTCCCAGACCGTGAGCCGGCTCGCCGGGTCCAGGCCAGTCGTTGGCTCGTCGAGGAAGAGGACCTCCGGCTCGTGGACGAGCGCGGCGGCGAGGTCAAGCCGGCGCTTCATGCCGCCGGAGTAGCCCTTGATCGTGCGGTCGGCGGCGTCCTCGAGCTCGACGAGAGCCAGCAGGTGCTCCGCTCGTGCCGTCGCCTCGGAAGCGCTGAGCCCGAACAGACGCGCGTGGAGGTTCAGCAGCTCGCGACCCGTCTGGCGCGGATCGAGGCCCGCCTCCTGCAGCGCGACGCCGATCCGGTGCC
>DATLNO010000128.1:0-3908 GCA_035536715.1 Solirubrobacteraceae bacterium | reverse complement strand
GCGGCGCGCCGCCGCTCAGGCGCGAGCCGTAGACGACGTCGGCGACGCCGCGCTCGATCGGCGCGATCAGCTCGATGACGTCGGCCGGGTCGTACTCCATGTCGGCGTCCTGGATGACCGCGATCTCCTTCGTCATCCGCGCGGCCGCCAGCCGCACGGCCGACCCCTTGCCGCGGTTGGCCTGGCGCAGCAGCTCCACGTGCGGCCGGGTTGCCGCGTAGGCCTCGACGACGGACGCGGTCCCGTCGGTAGAGCCGTCGTCGACGACGATGATCTGGGCGTCGAGTCCGAGCGCGTCGATGCGCTGCAGGACCTCGCCGATCGTCGCCGCCTCGTTGTACGCCGGGATCAGGAACGAGACGCCGATCGGGCCATTCAAGCCAACCGGGCGCGCTGACGGTGTCGCCGGGATCAATTCTTCACCGGGACCGACGCGTAGCCCGGGGAGACATGAGAGCCACGCCGGTGAAGGTACCGATTCCCTGGCGGGCTGAACGGCGCGTGCGACCGCGTTGGGTACATTCGCCAGCGATGAAAGCTGCGCGCGACGATCGCGGCGTCGCGATGCGCCTCGGCGGCACCGTGGCACTGTTCTTCCTGCTCGTTGGGCAGGCGCAGGTGACCGTCCTGGACGGCAGCTCGATGCTTGCGGTCGCCCAGGCGATCGTTCACGACGGAAGCCTCGCGGTCCCGCCGGCGCTCGGCGTCGTCGGCCACGACGGGGTCACGCATTACTCCAAGTACGGGATCCTGCTGCCGCTGCTGTCGATCCTGCCGGTCGCGCTGGCGCAGCCGATCGGCGCGGTCATCGGCCGCGTGGATCTCGTCGAGGCCGCGGCGGCCGCATCGCTGATGCCGCTCATCACCGGCGCGCTCGCGGGCGCGCTGTACCTCCTCGGCCGCCGACTCGGCGCGCCACGACCGGCGGCCGGGCTCGTCGCCGCGGGCACCGTGCTCGGGACGTACCTGCTGCCCTACGGACGCGACTTCTTCGCCGAGCCGCTCGTCGCGCTCGGCCTCGTCGTCATGGTCGAGCGCGCGCTCGCCGGACGCGAACTGCAGGCCGGTGCGGCGCTCGCGCTCGCGGTCCTCGCGCGCCCGCAGACGGCGGTGCTCGTACCGCTGCTGTTCGGCTTTGAGCTGCTTCGCGGCGGCGGCGTCGCCGCCATCGTTCGCACCCTTGCGCCGCTCGCGATCGCGGCGATCGTGGCCGTCGCCTACAACCTCTACCGCTTTCACGACGCCCTCGAGTTCGGCTACAGGCCGCCTGCCGACCCGGGCTTCACGACACCGCTGCTCGAGGGTGCCGGCGGGCTGCTGTTCTCACCGGAGAAGTCTGTCGTCCTGTTCGCGCCGGCGACCGTCCTCGTACCGCTCGCGCTGATCGCGCTGTGGCGTCGCGATCGCGTGACGACGGCGTTGCTGGTCGCGATCTTCGCGGCGACGTTCGTGCTGGCGGCGACGTGGTGGTCGTGGATGGGGGGATGGAGCTGGGGGCCGCGGCTGCTGATCCCGGGCGTCGCGCTCGTGCTCGTCTCGATCGGGCCGTGGATCGGGACGAATGCGCGCCGCTGGAAGATCGTCGCCGGACTGTTCGCGCTCGGGTTCGTGCTGGCGTTCTCGTCGCTGCTGGCGCCTGCCGCGACACAGCTGATCGATCGGGCGCCGGGCACGGACGGGCCGCAGATCGTGCGCCACTACCGCCTGGTGCCCGGGTTGGCGGAACGCTCGATCGACGCCGCGAACAACCGGTCCTCGCGCGGCGACGACTACCGCCGCTACCTCGCCCCTTGGCAGCCTGGCCTCGTGCGCGAGTTCGGTAAGAACGGTGCCGCTCCGGCGCTCCTCGGGACGCTCGCGCTGCTCGCCGCGCTGCTCTGGATCGCGGCGCCGCTCCGCCGTCAGCTACGCCCCGGCTGATGTCATTGAAGGCACCGCAATAGCTGAGGCGAACGCACCGCCGTGCCACGCCTCCCTACCGTAAACAAGAATCATTCTTGCTAGCGTGGCGGTGGAGTGATCTGCCGCGCGTTCCTCGCCCTCCTCGTGGTCGCCGCGACGGCGTTGCTTGGCGCCTGCGGTTCGCGCATCGCCGACGGGGGCGGCAGTGGCACGATCGTCGCGACGACGTCGCAGGTCGGCGACCTCGCGCGCGCGGTCGCGGGCGACCGCGCCGGAGTGCGCCAGATCCTAAAGCCGAACTCCGATCCGCACGAGTACGAGCCGCGGCCGAGCGACGTGGAGGCCGTGGCCGCGGCGGATGCCGTCCTGCGCTCCGGCGGCGACCTCGACGAGTGGCTCGACGGGGTGCTCGAGAACGCCGGCTCCGACGCAGAGGTTGCGGCGCTCATCGATGTCGTGCGGACGCGCACGGGCGAGGGGGAGATCGACCCGCACTGGTGGCACGACCCACGCAACGCGATCCTGGCGGTGCAGCGGATCCGCGACGCGTTGACTGAGGCCGACGGCGCCGGCCGCACGACGTATGCCGCCAACGCCAATGCCTACATCATGAGGCTCCGCGCGCTCGATCGCGCGATCGCCACGTGCATGGACGCGATCCCGGCCGCGCGCCGCAAGCTCGTGACGGACCACGACGCACTCGGCTACTTCGCCGACCGCTACGGCATCGACGTCATAGGGACCGTGATCCCCGCGCTGTCGACGCAGGCGCAGGCGTCGGCCGGCGAGGTCGCGCGGCTCGTGCGCACGATCCGCACCGCAGGGGTTACCACGATCTTCCCCGCGAGCTCGGCCGGCGCCAAGCTCACCCGCGCAATCGCACGCGATGCCGGCGCGAGGGTCGGCCCGGCGCTCTACGCCGACACGCTCGGACCCGCGGGCAGCGCGGGGGCCACGTACGCCGGCTCGCTGCGATTCAACGCTCGCGCCCTCGCTGCCGGTTTCGGCGGCGGGGGCAGGCGCTGTCAGCTGTAGGCGTCCCAGGCCAGCAGCGACGGCAGCGGATCTGTGGGCGTGCCGCCCGTGTACCAGCCGGGACCGCTCCACAGCTCGAAGTGCAGGTGGCAGCCACGTGCGCGGCCGGTGTCGCCGACATGGCCGATCGGCTGCCCCGTCAGCACGCGCGCACCCTTCGCCAGCGGCGACGGGTCGCGCAGGTGCATGTAGGCATAGTCGACGTCGGTGCCGTCGCCGTCGATGACGAGGTAGTTGCCGGCCGCGCTCTGAAAGCGGTTGAGCTTCACGACGCCGCCGCGGGCGGCGACGAGCGGGGTCCCGCAACGAGCGAAGACGTCGTGACCCTCGTGTGAGTGACCGTCGCGGGCCGCGCCGAACGCGGCCTCGCCCTCACCGTAGGTGTGGGCCCCGCGGACGGGGAACTTGTGGTCGACCAGGTTGAACACCGCGGTCGCGAGCGTTGCCGGCACGGCGGCGGCGACGGCGCCGGCCTCCGGCGCTGCGGGCGTGACGCGAAACTCGTACCGGCCGGGTGGCTGCGCAGCACCGGCGACCCGTCCGTCCCACTGCACGCTCGACACGACCCCGGGCGCAAGCGCGAGCGGCCAGCCCTGCACGATCGCCCCGTCGGCGACGCGCACCAGCACCACGGTCACGTCCATCGCCTCGCGCGCCAGCAGGTCGACGCGCGCCGGCCGCGCGGCGTCGTAGAAGACTGTGCGGCCGACGATCTGGACATCGAGCGCCCCGCTGCCAGCGGCACGCTGCGCGACGGAGACGGTTGCCTGGCTGGCCCGCGAGCGCGCGCCGTCCTTGTTGACGGCCCGCAGGCGGCCGCTCGAAGCGCGCTCCGGCACCGCGATGTCGACGCTGTCGCGGCGCACCTTGAGCACGCGCGCCACGACGTTGTCCTCGTTGCCCTTGCTGCCGAGGAACACGATCTTCGCGACGTCGCGCATCGCCGTTCCCCGGACCCGCAGCACGCTGCC
>DATLNO010000127.1:0-8615 GCA_035536715.1 Solirubrobacteraceae bacterium | reverse complement strand
CTGGCAGTCGATGTCGCCAACGAGGGCGAGACCGCCCTCTGGATGGCCGGCTCGACCGAGTACGACGCGATCGTCCTCGACGTCATGTTGCCGGGCATCGACGGCTTCGAGACCTGCCGGCGACTCCGCGCTGACGGCGTCTGGGCGCCCGTGCTGCTGTTGACCGCGCGCGACGGGATCGACGACCGCGTCGCGGGCCTCGACGGCGGCGCGGACGACTACCTCACCAAGCCCTTCTCGTTCGCCGAGCTGCTGGCGCGCCTGCGCGCGCTCGCGCGCCGCGGCGCGGTGGAGCGACCGACCGTGCTGACCGTCGGCGAGCTGCGGCTGGACCCCGCCAGCCACCAGGTTTGGCGCGACGATCACGAGATCTTCCTGTCGTCGAAGGAGTTTGCGATCCTCGAGACGTTCATGCGCCGTCCCGGTGAGGTCCTGTCGCGCTACCAGCTGCTCGAGCACGCCTGGGACTACGAGTACGAGAACCGGTCAAACGTCGTCGACGTCTACGTGCGCTACCTGCGCGAGAAGGTCGATCGCCCGTTCGGCCGCAATTCGATCGAGACGGTGCGCGGCTCCGGCTACCGGCTGCGCGAGCAGGTCCCGGCCATCGAGCAGTCCTGATTCGCCGTCTCTCGATCCGACGCAGGGTCACGCTCGCGTTCGCGGGCGCGATGGCGGTCCTGCTGGCGGTCATCGGGACAGCGCTGTACCTGCGCTTCGAGAAACACCTCGACGACACGATCAACGAGGGGCTGCGGTCGCGTGCCGACGTGGTCAGCACATTGATCCAGCGCGACGGCGGGGGCCGCCTGGACGCAGCGGGCAGCAGCGTCCTGGTCGAGCGTGCCGAGAGCTTCACCCAGATTCTCGACGACCGCGGCGCGGTCGTCGACGCCAGCCCCCGGCTCGGGTCCCAGCCGCTGCTGACGGTGCAGCAGGACGCCGCCGCCCTTCGCAGACCGCTCATCGTCAACCGCCCGAACCCGATCGAGCCCCAAGAGCCCTCGCGCCTGCTCGCAACCGCGGTCAAGGCCGGCGACCGCCGGCTCGTCGTCGTCGTGGGCACTGCCACCGACGACCGTGTCTCACAACTCCACAACCTGATCGTGGTCCTCACCGTCGGCGGCGCGATCGCGCTCCTGCTCGCCTCGCTGGCGGGGTACGGCGCCGCGACCGCCGCGCTGCGGCCGGTCGACGCGATGCGCCGCAAGGCGGACGAGATCACCGAGGAGGACCCGGGTGAGCGCCTGCCGGTGGGTATGGCGGACGACGAGATCAAGCGCCTGGGAACAACCCTGAACCGCATGCTCGTGCGGCTCGAGCGCGCCGTCGATCGCGAGCGGGCCTTCGTAGCAGACGCAAGTCACGAGCTGCGCACGCCGCTGGCGATCCTCAAGGCCGAGATCGAGCTCGCGCTGCGCGGGGATCGATCGCAGGCGCAGCTGCGCGAAGCACTGGAGTCTGCCGCCGAGGAGACGGACCGGCTCGCCGAGCTTGCCGAAGCGCTTCTCGTCATCGCGCGTGCCGAAGGCGGCCGACTGCCGCTCATGCGCAGCCCGGTGCAACCGGCGCAGCTGCTCGAGGACGTCGCGGTGCGCTTCCGCGCGCGCCTCGGCGCATCGGAGCGCGCGCTCGTCGTCGGCGACGTCGCGGCGGTGACGCTGGATGCCGACCCGCGCCGGCTCGAGCAGGCCCTCGACAACCTCGTCGAGAACGCACTCCAGCACGGCGACGGGACGATCCACCTCGGCGCGGCAGCCGACAACGGCACGGTCGTGCTGCACGTGCGCGACGAGGGACCCGGCTTTCCGCCCGAGTTCATCGACGAGGCCTTCGAGCGCTTCACCCGCGCCGATCACGCGCGCGGCCGCGGCGGCGCCGGTCTCGGGTTGTCGATCGTTCAGCTCATCGCTCGCGCGCACGGCGGCGAGGCCCGCGCCGAGAACGATCCCGGCGGCGGGGCCCGCGTATCGATCGAGCTGCCGATCGGCCGCGGCGCAACGGCCCCGGCCGGGGAGATCAGGTCCCCAGTGGCTTGACGGTCCGCAGCAACTCCGCGTTCTCTTCGCGGAACTTGACTTCCTTCTCCTCCTGGACCGTCTGCTCGATCTTCTCGATGTGCGTCTTCTCGCACGCGACGTCGGCGCGCGTCAGCGCGATCTCTTCCTGCTGGAGCTTGCGCAGCGCTTCCATGTCGACCTGTGTCCCCTCGGGTGCGACCTGGCCGGGCGGCACGATACTGCCGACGATCTGCTCGAAGCGCTCGGCGATGCCCTCCTCGATCGACTCGGAGTCCTCGTGCTCCTCCCCGGTCTCGGTCTTCATGCAGGCGCGCCAGGCCTCGCGGGCGCGCACCATCCGCTGGTCTGCGACGACCGACTCGTCGAGCTCGTCGAGCTTGCGCTGCAGCGTCTGCAGCAACTGCGTGCCGCCGAGCACCTCGTCGGTTGCCTTCTTCGTGCAGCCGCCGAGTTCCGTGAAATCGGCGCTGTCGACCGCCAGGAGGAAGGTCTGTTCGGGCTTGCCGCCCGACAGCGCACGATCGTACGCGGCGCGATCGGCCTTGCCGAGCCCGTTGCGGATCGTGGCGTTGGGGTCGCTCTGAGCCGAACCGCGGCCGTAGAGCGTCGAGATACCGTGCCCGAACTGCTGCTCGAACTCGGCGTCGCTGATGTTTTCCCGCCCGGTCAGCGCGGTCTGCTGGGCGACCGAGTCGACCGGAATGTAGTCAAAGCCCTCTGCCTTCATGCAGGCGGCGATCGAATTCTCGACCTTCGTGGAGGCGGCATTGATACCCCGTCGCGTAAAGCCAAGCTGGTCCTCGACGGAGCCACCGGCGGCCTCCTGCTGCGCCGTCGTCGTTGTCGACGCGGTCTTGTCGTTGGAGTCGCCGCAACCGGCGAGCAGCGCCAGGCAGGCAACTGCGGCAACCGCGACGCGCCGGCCTCGGTGGTGCTTGACCGGCATGTGAGCCCCCAGTTCCTGTGATCGGTGTCGGTCCGTCGATGTCATGTCCCTGCGCGCAGAGCGTCGACCGGCTCCAGGCGCGCTGCGCGAAGCGCCGGGTAGGTTCCCGATACGAGGCCGATGAAGGCCCCCACGAACGGTGCGGCGAGCGGGATCCACGGATCGAGCACGGGCGTCCAGGTCCGCATCGCGGAGATCCCGACCACCACGAGCACGCCGACACTCGCGCCGATGATGCCGCCGAGAGCGCCCATCGCGCTGCTCTCGACGAGGAACTGCGCGGCGATGTGGCGACGCGCGGCGCCGAGCGCGCGGCGCAACCCGATCTCCCCCACCCGCTCCAGGACCGAGACGAGCGTGACGTTCGCGATCCCGATCGCGCCGACCAGCAGGGAGACGCCACCGAGCAGGACGAAGAGCGCGTTGAGGTCGTTGCGGATCGCGCCCTTGAGGTCACGCGGGTTTGGCGGCGCGGAGACCTTGAGCTGTTCGTGTTGCGTCGGGCTGAGCACCGGCGGCGCCTGCTTGGCGATGAGCTCCACCGCGCCGACCCTCGTCTCGATCTGGGCGAGCGCCGGCGCGCGCAGGCGGTACTCGACCGCGGCCGTGCCTTCGGGCATGATCATCGCGCCGAGCAGGGAGGGCTGACGCTGGACGCCGTCGAGGATGCCGATGACGGTGAAGAGGCGGTCGCCGAGGAAGACCGCCGGACGGTGGTCGACCGTTGAAAGGTTCAGCTGCCGCGCCGCGTTGGGACCGAGGATCACGACGCGATCGGCGCGTGCCGAGTGGCCGGCATCAGGGAAGCGGCCGGTTTTCAGCCGCGCGCGCACGGCACGCCACAGGCCCGGCGAGGCCGCCTTGACCGGAAGCTGGAACTGCGTGCGACGGATCGGGTCGTTGACCGGGACGGAGCTGACGAGGTCGCGGCCGACGTTGAGGTCCGACAGGCTGCCCGCGGCGACGACGCCGTTGAGCCGCTGGAGCCGGTCTTCGACGCGGAACGGCAGGACGCTTGACGCCGTGCGCGCGCCGCGGCGGGCCGGCGAGACGACGATGTCCGTCGACGCGACCTTGTCGAAGCGGCCGACGATCTGATTGGACGCGGTCTTCGACAGGCCCAGCGTCGCGACGAGCGCGGCGACGCCGACAACGGTCCCGAGCACGGTCAGCGCCACGCGCGCCGGGCGCGCGACGAGACCGGCGACGGACTCCGCCAGCAGGTCGCGCATCGGCAGCCGCGGGCGCGCAGCAGCGTCGGCGCCTCGGCGGCGCGCGGGCGAACGGCCCGGCAGACGCATCAGGTGTACTCCGTGAGTTGTCCGTCGATGATGCTCGTGCGGCGCGGCAGCCGTTGGGCGACGTGCTCGTCGTGCGTGATCAGGAGCATCGTCATGCCCTCTGCGATGAGTTCCTCGAACAACACGAGCACGGTCTCGGTGTTGGTGGAATCGAGGTTGCCGGTCGGCTCATCGCACAGCAGCAGGCTCGGCGAGCCGACGAGCGCCCGCGCGATCGCCACGCGCTGCTGCTGGCCGCCGGACAGCTTGGTGGGAAAGAAGTCGGCTCGGTGCTCGATGCCGACGCGCTCGAGCGCCGCCATCGCGCGCTCGCGGCGGCCTTCGCGCGGCGTGCCAACGTAGATCTCGGACAGCATCACGTTCTCGATGACGGTGCGGTGGGCGAGCAGGTTGAACGTCTGAAATACGAAGCCGATGAGCCGCCCCCGCAGCGCCGACAGCGCGTCCTCGCTGAGCGCGGACGTGTCGGCGCCCTCGATGAGGTACCGGCCGGCCGTCGGGCGGTCCAGGCAGCCGACGATGTTCAGCAGCGTCGACTTGCCCGAGCCCGATGGGCCGACGATCGCGATCGCATCGCCGCGCTGCACCTCGAGCTCTACGTCGCGCAGCGCCTGGACCGGAGGGTCGGACCCGTACGTGCGGCTGATCCCGCGCAGCTCGATGACGGGCACGTCGAGCTTGGCGAGGCGGCGCCCGTTCGGGGGCGCGGCCGTGCCCACACTAGGGCCCACGGCTTGCGCCCCCGACGGCACCGGTCTGACCGGAGGCCGCAGGGTCGGGGGTCGTGGTCGCGGGCGCAGGTGTCGTGGTCGCGGGCGCCGGTGTCGCAGGTGTCGTGGTCGCGGGGGCGGCTCCCGCGCCCGACGGATCCGGCGCCGGCGTCGTGCTGATGCCCGGTGGTGTTGCGGGCGCCTGCGAGCCCGTCGGTGCGCGAGTTGCAGCCGACGAGAGGCCGACACCGATGACGACGCGGTCGCCCGCCTTCAACGCGCCCGGCTGCTTCGGCTCGACCTCGACGTTGCCGGCAGCCGCAAGCCCGGGGTTGACGGCGACGAGGCGCGTCCTGCCCCCGCCGGCGTCGACCTGCACGCGCGATTGGCCGTCGCCGCCGACGGACAGGGCGTTGAGCGGCACGGTCAGGACCTTGCCCTCGGTGCTCTGGATCGAGATCGTGAGCCGCACGGAGGTGTTGACCAGCCGCTGGTCCGATCCCTCGGGCGTGACCTCGATGGCGGTCCTCGTCGGGTCGTTCAGCGCCGGGTTCGTGCCCGGCCGCGGCGCGATATAGGTGACCTTCCCGCGCACGTCGATGCCGCTCTCGGGATCCTCGATGCGAACCGGCAGCCCGAGCTTGACGAGCGAGCGGTCCTGCGGCGAGAGCCCCGCATCGATCGCGAGCGTCGTGTTGCTGACGGTCATGACCTCACCGGAGACCTGCGCTCCCGGCTGGGCTGTGACACTGTCGACGCGCACGGGCGTACGCCGGAAGAAGAGGATCTCGTCGGCGGGCACCTGCACGCCGCTGCGCGCCGCCAGCCGGTTGTACTCGGCGGTCACGCGCTGGACCTCGCGGGTCGCCTGCCTGACGATCGCGGCCTCCGCGGAGGTGTCGGCGGGCGGCTTTCTCAGGAGCGCGACGCGGGCCACGGCCAGGTGGTACTTGCGCTGCAGCGTCTTCACCAGGCGCTGCGCCTCGCGCAGGTCGCCCTGCCCCAAGGCGAGGTCGCGCTTCGCTCGGCGGCCGTCGTCGCCCGCGGTCGAGCCTGCCTGCCGTACGACCTCGCGAGCTGCCCTGGCTGCCGCCTCGGCAGCATCGAGCTCAGCCTGAGCTTGAGGGACGCGGGCGGTCGCCTCGCGCTGGGCCTGGCGCGCCGCAGCCACTTCGGCCTCGGTTGCGTCGGGCGGGATCGGGATCGAGGCCGCGGTCACCGCGCGCATCGCGTCGGCGAGCGCGTTGCGCTTGACCGTGACCTCGACCTCGGCGAGCGCGACATCGCGGCGGGCGACGCCGTCGCCGTTCTTCTGCTTGCGCGCGGCGATCTTTGCGAGATCGGTCGCCTCGGCGATCCGCGTGCGCGCGGCGGTGATCGCGGCGCGCGCCGGCGGGATCAGCTCGGCCACGGTCTCCGCATCGAGCTGCGCCTGATTGACCTCTCCGCGCGTCGCCCCGCGCCTGGCGTTCTGCAGGGTGAGACGCGCCTGCAGCATGAGATCCGTCGTCGAGCCGACGAGTGCGGAGGCGGTGTTGAGCCGGTCGGTCTGCGCCTCGGTGAGCCCGAACGGCGCGGCGTCCTTGTCGCGGTACATCTGCGCCACAGCAGCCGCGGTCGCACCGTCATAGCGGCCGTCGACGTTGCCGACGCGGTAGCCAAGGCGCCTGAGCGCCTGCTCGAGCTGACGCACGTCCTCGCCGCTGTCGCCGGGGCCGATGTCGCGATGCATCGGCGTGGCACCCCGAAGGACGATGACGGGCCGCCCGGACACCGTCAGCGCGACGGAGCGCTCGCGCAGGACCCGGTCGGGCTTGGCGATCCGTGAGATGACCTGGGTGCTCGTCTTCAGCCCGGACGTCGGCAGGGTGATCGGCTGCGGTTTGCCGTAGCGCCCGGTCCCGCGCACGATGACCTCGGTCGCCAGCGAGCGGCGCTCCACCGCCGCGGTGACGAGCGACGGGGTCGGGGCCGCGGTGTCGGCCGCGATCCGCGCCGGCGACTTGATGCTCTGCGCGGCGACCCAGCCGGCGCCCGCGAGCAGGATGACAGCGGCGAGCGCGACGATCGGGACGCGAAGCGTGCTGCGGACCTTCAGGGGTGGGACCCTCATCGGCGCCAATGTTACGCCGCCGGATGAGCGATTGATGAGAGCTGGGCTGAACCCTAGACCAAGGCCTAGGGGGACAATTTCACGCCCCCGCGGCGGGTTCTTACGGGGTCAGAGACTCGAGTGGCGCTGCGGCCATGCCAGGCCGCTGGCGCTGTGGCGGCTCCCATCGCACGAGCCCCGGCTCGCCGCGCTCGGGCAGCGGGATCTCGATCGTGTCGAAGTCGCGCGGCACCTCGGTGTCGGCAAAGACCTCGCGCGCCTCGTCGCGGATCTCGTGGCCGGCATACCGCGAGGAGAGGTGCGTGAGCGCGAGCAGGCGGACCTCCGCGTCGGCGGCGACCTGCGCCGCCTGGCGCGCGGTGCTGTGTCCGGTCGCCGCTGCACGGTCGGCGTCGACGTGGGCGAACGTCGCCTCGTGGACGAGCACGTCGGCTCGGTGGGCGGCGATCACGACGGCGTCGGTCGGTGCGGTGTCGCCGGTGACGACGACCTTGCGGCCGGCTCGCGCCTGGCCGACGACCTGCTCGGGCGAGACGCCGTCGACGGTCTCGCCGCGCTGCAGGCGCCCGAAGTCGGGTCCGGGCGTGACGCCGAGCCGGGTCGCGAGCTCCGCGTCGAAGCGCCCGGGCCGCGCGTCCTCGACGAGCGCGTAGCCGTACGCCGTCGTGCGGTGGCGCACGCTGATCGCGACGATCTCGAAGTCCCGGCGGCGGACGGCCTCCCCCGGCTCGAGGTCGCGGATCGTCAGCCCGTAGCGCGGGCGCCCGTAGATCGGCCGCATCCGCTCGAGCAGGGCGCTGGTCCCGGGCGGGCCGTGAACCGTGAGTGGCTTGTCGCGGTCGCGCAACTCGAAAGACTTCAGCATGCCCGGGAGGCCGAGCCAGTGGTCGGCGTGCAGGTGCGTGAGGAAGATGTCGGTCAGGTCGGTCAGGCCGACGGAGCGCACGAGCTGGCGCTGGGTGCCCTCGCCGCAGTCGATCAGCATCCGTTCCGCGCCACGGCGGACGAGCAGCGCCGGCAGGCCGCGGCGCGCCGACGGCACGGAGCCCGCGGTTCCGGCGAAGAAGAGCGACAGATCCATTGTCCGCGAGGGTACTGATGGCCCGCGTTCAGCCCGCTCCGTCGTTGACGTGAAGACCCGACAGTGCCCCGAGTGCATCGGCGATATCCCGATCGCAGCCTCTCGCTGCGCCTTCTGTACGTCGTCGGTCGGGCCGGCTCCCGCAGAGGCCTGAATCGCATCGCGCGGTGTAACCCGCGGCCCGCGGCGGTGTCTTGTCGACCAGTGGTCAACAAGACTGGGAGGCGGTAATGGATTCGCTCGCTCGTGGTATCAGGACCGCCGTTCGCTGGGCGTGGCAGCATTTTCGACCGATCGCCGGTGTCGCGCTCGTGGCCGGTCTGTCGCTCACGCTCGCGGTCAACCACGAGGCGATTGCAGCCGTCGACTGGACGATCGAGCCGCTGGCCCTCGTCGCGGCGATCGCGCTGCTCGCCGCCGCCCCCCTCGCGCAGGCAATGACG
>DATLNO010000126.1:0-2981 GCA_035536715.1 Solirubrobacteraceae bacterium | reverse complement strand
AAATCCTCCTTGGAGATGTCGCCCGCGTCATACTCGGCATACGCGGCCTGCAACTTCGCCGGCCGCGGCAAAGAACCCACAGGCTCCGTCGGAATACCCGTATCGGTCCGCGGATCATAATCGGTCATACGTATCTCCTCGTGTTGATTGACCGCGTGCTGCAGCGCCGCGCGTGCCTGCGCCCGACGGTCATGCCGTGCATCATCGCGCCTGGGTCCGCACCGCGTCCGAGCGATAGAGACAGACCCGTCTCCTCTCACGCGAGGCTATCCGCGGCGCGCCGACCGCGTCAACCCAGCGGGGTTGCGGCGCGCTGTCGAGCGTGCTGGTCAAAACTTGAGCAACCCGGGGCGGCCGTCGATAGGAACGCCAACTGTCCACGACAATGGCAACCCCGTCGCGAGGCGGGCACGCAAAGCCAGGGGCCTCCAGCAGGCAGCCCAGCTGCCGAAGGAGAGACCGATGTCACAACATCGCTCGCGGATCGTCGGGCTGCTCGCTCTGCTGGCCGCACTCGTGCTCGCGCCGACCGCCCTCGCCGCTGCACCGACCCAATCGCAAGCCGGCGCCGGCAAGGCCAAGGAACGCGCCTACGGCAAGCACTGTGGAGCGGCGCGCAAGGCCTCCGTCCGCTCGGGCGAGCGCGCCAAGTGCGTCGACGCGCTGGACAAGCTCGCGACCGGCAGGAGCTCCTCGCCGCGCAAGGCGTGCCGCGCGCTGAGCCGCAAGCGGGGCAAGGGCTTGCGTACGTCGGCCTACGCGCGCTGCGTGAAGGCCGGGACGAAGCTCATGAAGTCCAAGCGGCGCGGGAGCGGTGGCGGCGCCGAGGGCGCTGACGGCACCGGCGATGTGGATCTCGACCCGGACGTCGACGGGTCCGATGACGTGGACGGCGACACCGGCCCCGGCGGGGGTGCTGACGGGGCCGCGATGGGCGAGCCGGAAGACGACTGGGACCCGGCGTCCGAGCCCGCCGACGACAACGACCCGGACCCCGCGCTGGACACCCGCCCTGCCTGACCCCTACGGTGGCGACAAAGCCCTGAACCACCTCTGGGAGGCCCGACGAACGCGGCCCGCCGCAGAGCCGGCGGGCAGCGCTCGTACAATCGAGCGCGTGCTCACCCCCCGCCAAGAGCAGATTCTGCGCAAGGTGGTGCTCGCGTACCAGGCGACCGTCCAGCCCGTGGCATCGCGCACGCTGGCCGCGGACCCCGAGCTGCAGGCCGGGCCGTCGACCGTGCGCCACGAGCTCGCCCAGCTCGAGGAGCTCGGGCTGCTCGCCCATCCGCACACCTCCGCCGGGCGCGTCCCGACCGACTCGGGCTACCGCTACTTCGTCGACCGCCTGCTGCCGGCGACCTGCAGCGACGCGCCGATCGAGCTCGAGCTGACCCGCCGCGAGGTCGACGCCGCGATGCGCGCGACGACCGCGACCCTCTCGAAGATCACGAACCTGCTGGCGGTCGTCTCGGCGCCGCCGATCGACACCGCCACGATCCGCCACATCGAGGTCCTCCTGCTGCAGCCGCAGATCGCGATGATCGTGATCATCACCTCGACGGGGGGTGTCTCCAAGCGCGTCCTCGCGTTCGATGCACCCGTCGACAGCGGCCTCGTGGCCTGGGCCGCGGAGTTCCTCAACGAGCAGCTCACCGGCCTCGGCCTCGGCGCCCGCAAGCTGCACTCGCGCCTGGCCGACAAGACGCTCTCGCACAGCGAGCGCAGCTTCCTGGACCGCCTCATGCCAGCGTTCACGATCCTCGCGGCAACCGCCGAGGACTCGCTCTACGTCGACGGCGCCGCGCGCCTGATGTCGGAGTACCGCTTCCACGACTTCAGCGAGATCAATGCGCTCATGCAGATGCTCGAAGGCCGCGTGACGCTGCTGGAGATGCTGCGCACCGCGCTCGGCGAGCGCGACGTCATCGTCCGCATCGGTGCCGAGAACGAATCTCCCGCATTGCGCTCGCTCGCGATGGTCGCGGCCGGCTATGGCCTGCCGCTGCGGCCGCTGGGCACGGTCTCCCTGATCGGCCCGGTCGCGATGGACTACGGCGCGACGATCAACGTCGTCCGCGAGGCGGCCGCCCAGCTTTCGCGCTTCGTCGAAGACGTCTACGACGCGTGACCTCATGACCAAGCGCGATTGCTACGAGGTGCTCGGTGTCGGGCGCACCGCCGACGAGGCAGAGGTCAAGAAGGCCTTTCGCAAGCTCGCGCGCGAGCTGCATCCGGACGTCAACAACCATGATCCCGACGCCGAGGAGAAGTTCAAGGAGGCCGCCGAGGCCTACGAGATCCTGTCGGACCCCGAGCGCCGCCAGGTCTATGACCGCCACGGGCACGACGGCCTGCGGCGCGGCGGCCAGAGCCCGAACTACGAAGGCTTCGGCTCGATCTCCGACCTGTTCGAGGCGTTCTTCGGCGGCGGGGGTGGCGGCGGGTTCGGCGGAATGGGTGGTGCGGGCCCACGCTCCGGCGGCGACGTACAAGCGGGCGTCGAGGTCGACCTCGAGCAGGCGGTCGCCGGTACGCCGGTCGACGTGCGCTACGAGGTCGTCGATCGCTGCGAGCGCTGCCGCGGTAACGGCGCCGAGCCGGGCACGCCGATCAAGACCTGCCACCGCTGCAACGGCAACGGCGTCCTGCAGGCGGTCAGCCGCACCCCGTTCGGCCAGATCGCGCGGACGGTCTCCTGCGACGTCTGCGGCGGCGACGGCAAGGTGGCCGAGAAGCGCTGCACGCGCTGCGACGGGCGCGGGCGCGAGGTGCTCACGCACGCCGTCAGCGTCGACATCCCGGCCGGGATCTCCGAGGGGCAGCGCATCCGTGTCGGGGGCCGCGGCCACGCGGGCGAGGCGGGAGCGCCGTCCGGCGATCTCTTCGTGCACGTCTCGATCAAGCCGCACGAGCGCTTCATCCGCGACGGCAACGACCTCGTCACCGTGCTCGACGTTCCCGCGCCGATGGCGGCGCTC
>DATLNO010000125.1:0-35817 GCA_035536715.1 Solirubrobacteraceae bacterium | reverse complement strand
CGAGGCGCTGCGCGCCGCGGCGGGTGAGCCGTCGGTCCGGATCGTCGTCCTGCGCGGCGCCGGGGCGATGTTCTCGAGCGGCATGGACACCGCCGATCTCTCCGCGCTCGCCGCCGATCCGGCGCGGCTGGACGAATGGCGCGCCGCGACCCTGCAGACCTGGAACCTCTGCGAGGACATGGCCAAGCCGACGATCGCCCAGATCCACGGCGCCTGCCTCGGCGGGGCCGCCGAGCTCGCGCTGGCGTGCGACATGCGCGTCATGGCGCAGGACGCGATCATCGGGCTCGTCGAGACCCGCGTCGGCCTCATTCCCGACGTCGGCGGCTGCTCACGCCTGCCGGCGCTCGTCGGGCTCGGGCGCGCCAAGGAGCTCATCCTCGCCTCCAAGCTCATCGACGGCACCGAGGCCGAGCGCATCGGGCTCGTCAACCGCGTCGCCCCCGCGCCGCAGCTCGGCCTCGCGACCGCGGCTCTGGCGAGCGAGCTGCTCGCGTGCGCGCCGCTTGCCGTCGGCCTCGCCAAGGGCGTGCTCAACGCGGCGGGCAGGCCCAGCCTCGCGGCCACGCTCGAGCAGGAGGTCGCCGCGCAGGAGCTGTGCGCCACGAGCACCGACTTCCGCGAGGGCGTGCTGGCGCTCACCGAGAAGCGCACGCCGGACTTCACCGGCCGCTGAGGCTGCTGAATCGGGTCGTCTGCCCGGCGGCGGGATATGCTCGGCCTGCCCTTGCCCGAGCCGGTCTCCATCATCGGCGCCTCCGGCGCGCTCGGCTTCGGCCTCGCAGTGCGCCTCGCCCGAGCGGGTTGCGCGGTGACGATCGGCTCTCGCGACGCCGAGCGCGCTGATCAGGCGGCCGTCCGCGCGCGTGAGCTCGTCCCCGACGGCGTCGTCGCCGGCCTGCCCAACGCCGTCGCCGCTTCGCGCAACGAGCTCGTGATCCTGTCGGTGCCGTTTCGCAGCCAGGCCGAGACGCTCGGCAACCTGCGCGACGTGCTGCAGCCCGGTCAGATCGTGACCGATGCGACGGTCCCGCTCGCGGCGGCCGTCGGCGGCAAGGCGACGCGAACGCTCGGCGTGCCGCAGGGCTCGGCCGCGCAGCAGGCGCAGGAGATGGTGCCCGACGGCGTCACCGTGCTCAGCGCACTGCATACAGTCAGCGCCGCACTACTGCGCGACCTCGATCACGAGCTCGGCGAGGACATCCTGCTGTGCGGCGACATGCGCGCCGACAAGCGTCGCGTGGCGGCGCTGATCGACAGCATCGACGGCCTGCGCTGCGTGGACTGCGGGCGCCTGGAGATGGCGCGTGTGACCGAGTCGATGACCGCACTGATGATCGGCGTCAACGCCCGCTACAAGACGCGCGCGGGCGTGCGCCTCACCGGTCTGCCCGACGACCTCTGGCCGGCCGCGTGATGAAGCGCGTCGTCGTGCTCGCCGGGGGAACCGGCGGGGCGAAGCTCGCCCGGGGGATGCTCGACCTCTGCGACGGCGGGCTGACCGTCATCGCCAATACCGCCGACGACATCGAGATCTACGGCGCGTACGTCAGCCCCGATCCAGACCTCGTGACGTTCTGGCTCGCCGACCGCATCGACGAGCGCGGCTGGGGCCTGCGCGACGACACGTTCGCCGTGATGGACGGGCTGCGCGAGCTCGGCGTCGACGTCTGGTTCATGCTCGGCGACCGCGACCTGGCGATCGGCATCCAGCGCGCCCACCGGCTCGCCGAGGGTGCCCGGCTGACCGATGCGATCGCCGAACTCGGCGCCGCGCTCGGCATCGAGGCACGGGTGCTTCCGATGAGCGATGAGCCCGTACGCACCTGGGTCCAGGCGCGCGCCGAATGGCTGCCCTTCCAGGAGTTCATGATTCGGGCCGGCGCCGCAGGTCCCGTGCAGAACACGCAGTTGCGCGGCGTCGGCAAGGCGCTGCCGACGCCCGAGGTGCTCGCCGCGATCGCTGCCGCGGACGCCATCATCATCGGCCCGTCGAACCCGGTGATCTCGATAGGGCCGATACTGACGGTCCCGGAGATGCGCCAGGCCCTGCTCGACAGCCCTGCACCGATCGTCGCGGTCTCACCGATCGTCGGCGGCACGGTGGTCAAGGGGCCGACCGAGGCGTTCATGCAGTGGGCGGGCTACGACGCGTCGACCGACGCGATCGCCGCCTGCTATTCGGGCATGATCGACGGTCTCGTCGCCGACGAGCCCGTCGATGGGCTGCCCGTGCTGCAGACCGACACGCTGATGAGCGACGTTGCCGGCCGGCGCCGCCTGGCATCGGAGACGCTGGCCTTCGCCGAGGGGCTGCGTGTGAGGCGATGACCGCAGGACGAGCCATCCAATCGGAGCGCCCGCTCACCTACGCAGTGGTGCCGGTGAAGCGGTTCGCCGTGGCGAAGGCGCGGCTCGGCGACGACCTCTCGGCCGGGACGCGGCGAGCGCTCGCCGAGTCGATGGTCACCGACGTCGTGATGGCGCTGCGCCGCACGAAGGTCATCGACGAGGTGCTGATCGTGACGTCCGAGCCCACCGTCGAGGCGATCGGCCACGGCTACGGTGCGACGGTGATCTCCGACCCCCACGAGCAGGGACAGAGCGCCGCTGCGCTGATCGGGATCACCCACGCGCTCGAGCAGGGCGCCGTGCGGGTCCTGCTCGTACCCGGCGACTGCCCCGCGCTCGACCCGGCGGAGGTCACCGACCTGCTCGACAAGCCCGCAATCGGACGGTCCGTCACACTCGTGCCCGACCGCCACGGAACCGGAACGAACGCCCTCCTGCTCGTGCCGCCGGACGTCATCGAGCCGGCCTTCGGCGTGGACAGCCGCGCGCGCCACGAGCAGGCCGCGGCCGCCGCCGGCGTCCCGTTCGATGTCGAGAGCGTGTCGACTCTGCTGATCGACGTCGACACGGGCGACGACCTTGCCGCACTGCGCCAGCTGCTGGCAGACCATCGCGGTGGCGCGGCGCACACGCGCGGAATGCTCAGCCGCCTCGCCGGGCGCGAGCGACCGCCCGCGGGCTAGCCGAGCAATGCTCGTCGCTGCGGCGCTGCCGGGCCTACCCGAGGTGCACGCGGGCGACGACCTCGCCGTGCTGCTCTTCGGCGCGGCAGGAATGCTCGCCGACGGCGACGTGCTCGTCGTGGCGCACAAGATCGTCTCCAAGGCCGAGGGGCGCACCGTCGCGCTGAGCACCGTCGAGCCGGGCGAACGAGCGCGGCAGCTGGCCACCGAGCAGGGCAAGGATCCGCGCCTGGTCGAGGTGATCCTGTCGGAGACCGACGAGATCGTCCGCTCGCGCCCGGGGGTGCTGATCTGCCGCACGCGGCACGGCTTCGTGTGCGCCAACGCGGGCGTGGACGGCTCCAACGCCGGCGCACCCGGCGAGGTCGTGCTGCTCCCGGCCGACCCCGACGCCTCGGCGCGCGCGCTGCGCGCACGCCTGCGTGCGCTCACCGGGGTCGCGCCCGCGATCGTCATCACCGACTCGTTCGGGCGCGCCTGGCGCATCGGCCAGTGCGACATCGCGATCGGCGTCGCCGGCCTCGCGCCGGCCGAGGACTGGCGTGGGCGCATCGACGGCGTGGGACGCGACCTGGAGGCGACGGTGATCGCCGTCGCCGACGGGGCCGCCGCCGCCGCGGACCTCACGCGGGGCAAGGACTCACGCGAGCCGGCGGTGCTCGTGCGCGGCCTCGAGCGTCACGTCACCGAGGGCGACGGACCCGGCGCGTCGGCACTCGTGCGAACACGCGACGAGGACCTTTTTCTCTAGAGGCACGCGGTCGATGGGCGGTCGCGCGATCGCGAGGATTGCAGGGTCCTGACGCGCCAGGGGGCACATGCCGCACCTCGCGCGACACGACCTCGTCCTGAACGCGCGCGCGA
This sequence comes from Solirubrobacteraceae bacterium, assembly GCA_035536715.1. Taxonomy (GTDB): domain Bacteria; phylum Actinomycetota; class Thermoleophilia; order Solirubrobacterales; family Solirubrobacteraceae; genus CADCVQ01. The sequence continues at coordinate 31,918 of DATLNO010000125.1, read as the reverse complement.
CCCCGGCCTTCGCATCAGTTGCAGCGTGCGCTGGAGAACTCCTGCGACCCGTGGCCCTCGTAACAGCGGCGCGAGTGCGCGTCACCGATGACCGTCCAACTGGCCGCCCGCTTCTCGAGCTTCATGCCATGGCGCACGTCGCGGATGGATTCGCCGCTGATGCTGAAGACCGTCAGCGTCGCCGTGGCCTCTGTGGGAGAGGTCTGGCAGGCCGTGATCGTCAGTCGCCCGGCGTTGCCGCGCTTGTCCGCGGTCGGAAGCACGACCGTCGGCTGCGGGTGCGCGCGGATCGCGAGCAGCAGATCACGGTCCGGAGGGACCTTGCAGTTCGTCGTCGCGCCCGAGCCGCAGCCGGCGACGATCACCGCCAGAAAGCAGGCCGCCGGAAGAATGAGGAGTGATCGCATCGGCTCGGAACTATGCCGGGCGGACGCGCATGGTGTAGCGCTCGACGCTGCCGGGCACCGCACCGGGAGCCGCGTCAGGCGACCTTCTCGACGCGATAGCGCCGGTCGCCGCCGGGAGTCGCGACCGTCACGGTGTCGCCGACGCGCGCGCCGACAAGCGCCTGCGCGACCGGCGACTCGAACGACAGCCGGCCGTTCTTGAGGTCGGCCTCGGTCGGCCCGACGAGCGTGAGGTCCATCGCTCGCCCGGACGCCTCGTCGACGACGGCGACGGTGGAACCGAATCCGACCACACCGGGAGCGTTGTCCTGGTCGACGACGCGAGCGGCACGTAGGCGCTGGTTGAGGCGCTTGATCTTCGTCTCCAGGTGCGCCTGATCCTCCTTGGCGATGTGGTACTCGGCGTTCTCCTTGAGGTCGCCGAGCTCACGCGCGGCCTTGATGCGCTCGGCCATCTGTGCGCGGCCATGCGACTCGAGATCCTCGATCTCCGCACGCAACGCGACGAGGCCCGCTGCGGTGATCTTCTCTGGCTCGACCATCCGATGAGCCTAGCCGCGCCGCCTAGCTACGCCGCAGCGACGCGCAGCGGGTATCGCCGGCGCAGCTCGTACAACGTCGTGCGTTCCGCCGCCGGACGACCCGCGCGATGCGCCGCGGCAACGAGATCTGCCGGCTCGAGCATGACGCCGTGATAGCTGCCGGCGAGGCGGCTGATGCTCTCCTCCATGAGGGTTCCGCCGAGGTCGTTGACACCCCAGCGCAACGACTCCGTCGCCGCGTCCAGGCCCATCTTCACCCAGCTCGCCTGGAGGTTCGTGACGCTGCGCCCGAGCGCGAGTCGAAACACCGCGGTGTGTTTGAGGTTCTCCTCACGCGAGATCTCCTGCACTCCGTGCGTGCGCCCGAGCAACGTGTGAAACGGGATGAAGCTCAGCGGCACGAACTCGGTGAATCCACCGGTGCGCGCCTGCAGCTCGCGCACGACGCGCATGTGCTCGGCCAGCTCCCGGGGCTCCTCGATGTGACCGAACATCACCGTCACGGTGGAGCGCAGGCCGGCACGGTGCGACGCCTCGATGATCTGCACCCAGCGCGCGACCGGCAGCTTGTTGGGACTGATGCGCTCGCGCACCCCGTCGTGCAGGACCTCGGCGGCGGTGCCTGGCGTCGAGTCCAGGCCGGCGGCGCGCAGCCGCTCGAAGACCGCGTCGGGTGAAAGGCCGCTCGTGTCGCACATATGCGCGACCTCCATCGCCGAGTAGGCGTGCAGGTGCAGTCCGGGTGCCGTCTGCTTGGCGAGGACGAGCCAGCCCTCGTAGTCCTCGAGCGTCCAGTCGGGATGGATCCCCGACTGCATGCAGATCTCGGTGGCGCCGAACTCGACGGCCTCGTCGATGCGGCGCACGAACTCGTCGCGGTCGAGCACGTAGGCGTCGGGAGAGCGCTTGCCCTGCCCGAAGCCGCAGAACTTGCAGCCGACGATGCAGACGTTCGAGACGTTGATGTTGCGGTTGACGACGAACGTGACGGTCTCCCCGCACAGCTCGGCGCGCAGGTCGTCGGCGGCCTGGCGCATGTCCTCGATCGCCTCCGGCCGCGTCTCGGCGAACAGCGCGGTCAGCTCGTCGGGGCTCAGGGCCGCGCCGCTGCGGGCGCGCGCCACGGCGCCCGCGACGAGCTCGGGGCGCGGCCGCGTCAGCTCGGTGCGGGTGGTTGGAGTCCGATTCTGGCGCGGGATGAAGCTCCAGTAGCTCGCCTTGATGACGTCGAGCACGCCCTGCGCGATCCACCGCGGGCCGATGTACTGCGGGTAGACGCAGAGCCGCTCGGTCAGCGCGACGCCGTCGGCGGCGAGGCGCTTGCGGACCTCGTGCGGCGACGGAAACGGGTGCTCGGGCGAGATGTGATCGCCGTTGGCGCTCAACCCGCCGAGGTCGGTCGCACCTGCGCGCACGAGCTCGGGCCACCACTCGGCGAGGTTCGGCGGCACCTGCACGCCGACGTCTGGCATGAGCCGGCGGCACTCGGCGATCAGCCGCTTCATCTCAGCGATCGAGACGGGCGTCGCCCAGTCCGGCAGGTCGCGGCGCGGGGCGTTGGTGGCGGGGGTGAGTGAGTCCGGTATCCCCGTAGCCCAGCGGCGTCGCGCGGCAGCGTCGGCGATGTCGGCCGGCTCGCGCCCGTAGTAGCTGTCGTGCGGGACGAAGTTCTGCAGGATGACCTCCTGCAGATGCCCGTGCTCGGCGTGTACGGCGGCGAGCTCCTCGAGCGCCGCGACGCGCTCGTCCTCCGTCTCGCCGATGCCGACGAGGATCCCGCTCGTGAACGCGATCCGCAGCTCGCCGGCAGCGCGGATCGTCTCCAGGCGTCGAGCGGGATGCTTTGTCGGCGAGCCCTGATGCGCGACGAGATCGGGGTTGACGGACTCGAGCATGAGTCCCTGCGACGCGGTGACCTCGCGCAGCCGCGCGAGATCCTCGCGCGACAGCACGCCGAGGTTCGTATGCGGCAGCAGACCGCGCTCCAGCGCCTGCTCACAGGCCCACACGACGTAGGCGACGAAGTCCTCGTGGCCGTACTCGGCCAGCCGCTCGCGGACGCCCGCATCGACCTCCGGATGCTCTCCGGTCAGCACGAGCAGCTCCTTGGCGTTGCGCCGCGCGGCGCCATCGAGCAGCGCGAGGACCTCGTCGGGGGCATGCAGGTGCGTGCGGTGCGTCGCGAACGCGCAGTACTTGCAATAGCAACGGCAGGTCCGCGAAAGCGAGAGCGTCAGGTTGCGGCTGTAGGTGACGCGCCGGCGCACCGTGCGGAGTCTAGGGTTCGGGCCCCGCGTATCCTCGGCGCCCGTGCGCCACCCACGTTTCCCAGCGGTGCTGTTGCTCGTCGGTCTGATCGCGCTCGCCGGCTGCGGATCGGACGAGAGCAACTCGGCGCCGAACGTCGGGGCCACCCTGCTGCTGGACTTCCAGCCCAACGCTGTCCACACCGGCATCTACACGGCGATCGAACGGGGCTACGACAGCGCGCTGGGTGTCAACCTGACCGTGCGCGTGCCGGGCAACTCGACCGACGCTGTCAAGCTGCTGGCCACCGGCCGCGCCGACCTCGCGATCCTCGACATCCACGATCTCGCGTTGGCGCGCGAGGCCGGGAGCGACCTCGTGGGCGTCATGGCGCTGGTGCAGACGCCGCTCGCGGCGATCCTGGCGCAGCCGCAGATCCGCAGCCCGCGCGACCTCGAGGGCAAGCGGGTCGGCGTGACCGGACTGCCCAGCGACGACGCAGTGCTGCGCTCGATCGTCGCGGGCGCCGGCGGTGATCCGGCGAAGGTCCGCGCGACGACGATCGGCTTCACCGCGGTGCGCAGCGTCCTGACCGGGCGCGTGGCCGGCGCGACCGGCTTCTGGAACGCAGAAGGGGTCGCGCTCCGCGCGCAGCGCCCGCAGATCCGCGAGTTCCGGGTGGAGCAATTCGGTGCGCCCACGTACCCTGAGCTCGTGCTGACCGTCAGCCGCGAGACGTTGCAGGATCGCGCCTCGCTCGTGCGCGCGTCCGTCGCAGCGCTGGCGCGCGGATACGAGGAGGTGCTGAGCGATCCCGAGAACGGCGTCAGCACGCTCGTCGCGGCGGTCGAAGGCCTGGAGCGCGAGCAGATCCAGCGCGAGTTCGATGCGCTGTCGCCGTCGTTCACGGCCGGTGCGCGCGGCTTCGGCGAGCTCAACCGCCCGCGCCTGGAGACCTGGGCGCGCTGGGAGAAGCGCTTCGGGATCACGCGGCGCGAACCGGAGGTCGGGCTCGCCTTCGACGGGCGCTACGTCCCCGCGCCGGGGCGGGACTGAGCCACGCGTGCGCCGCCGCCTCGCCATCACCGTCGTCGCCGCCGCCTTCCTCGCCGTGCCGGGCGCGGCGGCGCAGGCCGCGAGCTACACCGTGCGGTCTGGCGGCGGCATCTGCGGCGGAGGAGACATCGCGTGCGGCTCGGTGAGCGCTGCGGCGAAGGCGATGCGCGCAGGCGATGACCTGACGATCTCCCCCGGGCGCTATCAGGAGAGCCCGCGCTTCGAGGCGCCCGAGCTCCTCATCCGCGGATCGAAGATCGCACCGGGCGTCGTCATCGAGGGAACCGTCACGTTCGCCGCCACAAACGGGGGCGCGAGCGTGCTCGAGAAGCTCGTCGTGCGCACCTCCGCCGCCGGCGCGGGGGCGGTCCTGGTGACAGGTCTGTCCGGCGTGTCGCTGCGCGACGCGTCGCTGTTCAGCGCCGACGGCAATGCGTTGACGATCACCGCCGCCACCGAGAGCGCCGTGACGCGCAGCCGCCTGCTGGCCGGCGCGGCCGCCGTGGCGATCGGCGGCGGCGCGCTGCGGCTGGACTCGAGCATCCTGAGCGGCGGCGCGGGAGCGGGCGGGATCGGGATCGCGATCCTAGCGGTGCCGCAGGAGGAACTCGTGTTGCCCCTGAGCGTCGTCGCGCGCCACGTGACGATCGCGGGCGCGCCGATCGCGATCGCGATGACCGGCTCCGGGGACCCCGCCCCGAGCGCCAAGGTCAGCGACTCGATCGTGCTCGGCGCGGCGGAGCCGGCCGTCGCCTTCACCCGCACCGACCGCGAGAGCGACCCCGCGGCGCTGTTCGTCAACCCGCAGACGCGCAACTTCCGCCTCCGCAGCGGGTCGCCGGCGCTTGATCGCGGCCAGACGACGCCCGGCGAGTCCAGCACCGACATCGACGGCCAGCCACGCACGCTGGGCAAGGCGAGCGACCTCGGCGCCGACGAGCTGGACACGGTCGCGCCCCGCGTCACGATCACGCGACCGCGGGGCGGTCAGACCCTGGGTGCCGACAGCCGCCTGCGGCTCGCCGGACAGGCGCAGGATCCGTCGGGTGTGACGTCCGTCGTGTTCTCGCTCGAGGTGCTGCCGCGCTCGGGCGCCACGTGCAACTGGTTCGACCCCGTGCGGGCACTCGTGAACCGCAGCTGCTCGGACCCGGTGCTCGTACGTGCCCCCGTAGCCAAGGGCGGTGCCTGGAGCTTCAACGGCCCGCCTGGGCTGGCGCTGCCGGCCGGCCGCTACCGCGTGAGCGTGTCGGGCACCGATCGCTTCGGCGTGACCGGCAACACCGCGCCCGCGGCGCTGCGCACCATCGCGTTCAGCGTTCGTCGTTCAGCAGCCGTTACCTCGAAGCCGTAACCCTCGTAGCGGCCGATCGCGCTCGTTGTCGGCGAGACCTCGAGCGCCGGCCGGCCGCGCTCAGCCTCGCCGAGTCGTGCCGTTGACAACCTCGCATGTCCGGGAATCCATCAACCGGTCCAGCCGGTCGCTCGTCACGCGATCGAAGCCCGGGCCGCAGGTGATCTGGTCGGCGCTGCCGTCGATGCCGTTGATCTCGTCGTCGCCGTGTCCGCCGAAGAGCTGATCGGGGTCGAAGCCGCCGTTGAGGGTGTCGTTGCCGTCGTCGCCACGCAGGACGTCGCTGCCGCGGCCGCCCTCGACCTCATCGCTGCCGGTGCCGCCCTCGATGACATCGTCCTCGCCTTCCCCGAACAGCGCGTCGTTGCCACCGTCGCCGAAGATCGCGTCGTTGCCGTCGTCGCCGCGGATGTCGTCGTCGCCCTCGCCGCCGCGCAGGGTGTCGTCGCCGTCCTGGCCGTTGATCGAGTCGGCGAGCACGCCGCCCACGAGCGTGTCGTTGTCCTCGGTGCCGTGGAGCGTCTCGTTCTCGGACTGCACCGCGATCGCCTCGAGGATCGCCGCGCCCGCCGCGCCGCCCGCGAGCTTGCCGAGGTGCGGCGCGCCGCCCAGTCCGTCGAAGCGCGGATCGTCGATCGACGGGTCGGTGATCTTTGCACGCTCGCAGCCGCCGGCGCCGGTGACCACGCGGACGAGCGTCGGCAACGCGAGCAGCTCGGCGGAGTCGATGTAGACCGTGTCGAAGCCCGCCCCGCAGTCGTAGAGGTCGGTCGTGTTCCAGCTCGCGCCGCCGTACAGGATGTCGTCGCCGTCGCCGCCGCTCATGCGGTCCTGCGACCCGCCGCCGAGGATGATGTCGTTGCCGGGACCGCCGTCGAGAACGGCGTCGTCGGCCTCCGATCCGTCGGAGTTCATCGTGCCGTCCGGCGCTGAGCCGCCGAGGATCACGTCGCTGCCCTCGCCCCCGCGAACCGTCTTGTCGCGGCCGCGGTTGGTGTGGATGTAGTCGTCGCCGGTGCCGCCGTCGACGAGGATCTCGTTGCCGAAGCGCGATTCCACGATGAAGTCGTTGCCGGGGCCGCCGAAGAGCATGTCGTCGCCGTCGCCGCCGTCGATCCGGTCGTCGCCGTCGCCGCCGTCGACGCGGTCGTTGCCCGTGCCGCCGTTGACGTCGTCGTTGCCGCCCGCGCCCGTCACGTTGTCGTCGGCGGAGTCACCGGCGAGCGTGTCGGCGCCGTCGCCGCCGTCGATCGCGTCGCCGCCGAAGCCGCCGCTGGTGATGTCGTCACCGGGGCCTCCCGAGATCGAATCCAGGCCGCTGCCGCCGCGCATGCTGTCGTTATCGGCGCCGCCCGTGAGCACGTCGTTGCCGGTGCCGCCGTCGAGACCATCGACGCCGGGGCCGCCGTCGAGGCGGTCCTCGTTCGTGTCGCCGAAGAGCATGTCGCTGCCGCCGCCGCCGGTGATGCGGTCCGACCCGCCATCGCCGTCGGCGGTGTCGTTGCCGGAGCCCGCGGTGATGCGGTCGTTGCCTTTGCCGCCGAACAGGCGGTCGTCGCCGGCGCCTCCGGAGAGGCGGTCCGCGGCCTTGCCGCCATCGAGCAGATCGCGCCCCCCGAAGCCGCGCAGGGTGTCCTTGCCGCCCCCGCCGTAGAGACGGTCGGACTTGTCCGTCCCCTTGATGCGATTGGGCTTGGAATCCCCGCGCGTCGTCACGGCTACGGCGGCGGCAGCGCTGAACGCCAACGCGAGCAGCGCGACGAGCGCGAGTAGGAAGGCACGGGAGCAACCCATCTCTGGTTTTTCGTCAGCACGGCCGCGTAACGCGAACTGCGTCGGCGGATGTCCTAGATGCAGTGCGCAGGCGCGAGCGCCCGACACGAAAACCGCGTAAGAACGCCTACACCTACGCCTACGCGGGAGCCAGCAGGCCGTCGACGAGTGCTGCGCCCTCGCGCGCCATGCGCGACCGCGGGACGACGAGGTCCATGCCCGCCGCCAGAGCGCGCGTGCGCGTCTCGACATCGGTGTGCAGGTAGAACGCGAGCGTCGTGTTGGCAGCGGCAGCCGTGGCGAGCGCAGCGGTCCGCGCCTCCGCGTCCTCACAGAGATCGACGACGAGCAGGTCGCTGCCGTCGAGCTGCTCGAGCACGCCATCAGCCGACCCGGCGACCGTCACGTCGTGCCCTGCCGCAGCCAGCATTCCCTGCACCTTCGAGCCGAACAGCAGGTCCGGCAGCAGCGCGACGACACGTGCCATGACTACTGCGCCCTGATGCGCTTGAACTCCTCGCGCACCGATTGCGGGCGACCCCACATCTGCTGCACCTCGACGCGGCCGGAGCGCAACTCGCGGAGGGCGAGCTCGCCCTCCATGCCCGCATTGTCGAGCAGCTTCAGCGTCCCGTGGACGCACTCGGCCGCGGCGGCGTGACCGAAGCGGTGGGCGACGAGCAAACGCCAGTGCCAGTCGTGTTGCGAGTAGGGCTGCGCGTTGCATGTCACGAGATAGGTCGCGGCGTCGATGTAACGCGACTCGTCGGCGATCCGCAGATCGAGCTCCATGTCGGTCCAGTCGTCAGGCAGCGAGTCGACGATCTGCTGGAAGGTGTCTGCGAGCGCCATGGCAGGCAATCTAGACGAACGGCCATCCCGCGGGTCTGGCTGGGCCGTTGCGAGACGCGCCCCTGCCCGCGGGCTATGCTCGCACCATGGCGACGCTGACAGAAGACCTCGCCAGCGAGTACCGGGAGCTGATCGACGGCTGCGGCCTGATCGACCGCTGCGAGCGCGGCAAGCTCGCGCTGACCGGCACGGAGCGCAAGTCCTTTCTCGCCGGGCAGGTGACGAACGACACCGAGGGCCTGCAGGCCGGAGGCGGCTGCTACGCCGCATTCCTGACCCACAAGGGCAAGATGCTCGGCGATCTGCGCGTGCTCGCGGCCGAGGACGAGGGCGCCGAGCCTGAGCTGCTGCTCGACACGGAGCGTTCGACATTGCAGGCGCTCTTCGACATGGTCCGCCGCTTCAAGATCGGCTACGACGTCGAGCTGCACAAGCGCACCGTCCAGCGCGGTCTGCTGGCGCTGATCGGCCCCGGGGCGCGGGCGATCGCCGGCGCCGAGGACCTGCCGCAGGACGAGCACGCGCATCGCGCGGGCGAGATCGCAGGCCACCCCGTTCGCCTGATCGTCACCGACGCCGGCATCGACGTGCTCTGTCTCGCGGACGACACCACCGCCGTACGCAACGCGCTGCTGGGCGCCGGCGCGACCGAGGTCTCCGCCGAGGCCGCCGAGATCCTGCGCGTCGAGCGCGGCCGCCCGCGCTACGGCTACGAGCTCGACGACTCGACGATTCCGCAGGAGGCCGGCCTCAACGAGCGCGCCGTGAGCTTCAAGAAGGGTTGCTACGTCGGCCAGGAAACGGTCGCGCGGCTCTTCTACCGCGGCAAGCCCAACCGCCATCTGCGCGGGCTCAAGCTCACGGACCCCCTGCCCTCAGGCACCGAGCTGCGCCTCGGGGAGCGCGTCGTCGGCACGCTCGCGACGTCGCTCGTGTCCCCCGTCCACGGCCCGATCGCGCTCGCGCTCGTGCGCCGTGAAGCGGCGCCCGGCGACACCCTCGAGGCCGAGGGCGGCGTCACCGCGCAGGTCGTCGAGCTGCCGTTCTGCTGAACGCGCCGGCGGGCGGGGCGAGCTGCGCGTCGCGGCGGCGATGAAGCCCGCCAGGTCCTCCGCGCCCGGCACGGGCACGAGCTCGAGCGCCGGAACGTCCGGGCGACTGGCGAGCCACGTCTGAACGATTCGCGCCTCGGCGATGGCGTCTCCCACCAGCTGCGCCGCCGAGCCGTGAACGCCGGCGCGGCGCAGGGCCGCGAGCGTGCGGTCGTGCACGTCACCGACCTGCTCGATGACGTCCCAGTCGGCGACGCCGCCGCCGACGAGCCAGAAGGCGTCGAAGCGCGCTTCGCGCGGATGTGGCGCCAGCACGAGCCGCGGCCGCGCGTGCGTCGCCGTCAGCGCCCCGTCGAGCGCGCGCACGAGCGCGGCGATCCGTTCGCCCCGGCGCCGCAGCCAGGCGGCGCGCTCGTAGCACTCGTCGGTCGCAGCGGCGCGCATCTGCGTGTCGATGTGGGCGAGCAGCGCGGCGCCGCCGTCGCCGTCGCCCGTGAACAGCGCGAGCGCCTCGTCGAGCTTGCGCCGATAGAGGTTGGGGTCGAGGTCGTTCAGACAGGGCGACATGCAGCGCCCCATCTGCCCGTACGCCGAGGGCCACGGGCGCAGGCGCAGCTTGCGCCCGCAATGGCGCAGGCCGAACAGCGAGTCGAGCTGTTCCTTGAGCTCGACGGCCGCGGCGCGGCTGCGCAGCGGCCCGATCGTCACCGATCGCCCGGCGGCGGGCTCGCGCGCGACCTCGAGCACCGGATAGGCGATGTCCAGCCGGCAGCGCAAATAGACGAACGCGTCGTCGTGCTTGTGGACGACGTTGCCGGGCGGGCGCAGCTCTTTGATGAGCCGATGCTCGAGCACAAGGGCACCGAGCTCGGAGTTCGTCGTGCGATGGTCGACGAGTGCGGCCTGCTCGGTCCAGCTCTCTGGTCGCGCGGACGACACGAAGTGCGACCGCGCACGCGTGCGCAGCGAGACCGACTTGCCGACGTAGAGCACCTGCCCCGCTGCGTTGCGGAAGATGTAGACACCCGGCTCGTCGGGCAGGGCCGAGAAGTCCACCCCACCCGCCCTCTGGCGCTTGATCACGCCGATCGGCCCGGTCGTGCGGCCCGCGCGCGGCGCGCGCGGCCGGCGCCGTTGCGGGTTCAGCGCCTCGAGCGCATCTGCGACCGTGGGCGCGTGTGCGCACAGGCGTCCGAAGAGCGCGCAGAACACGCGCGCGCAGGTCTCGGCATCGGCGAGCGCACGATGTGTCGTATGGACCTCGACGCCGAGCGCGTCGGCGAGCGCGGCGAGGCGACGCTGTCGCACGAGCGGTGCGAAGCGCCGCGCGAGCGCGACGGTGCACAGCATCGGCGGGTCGGGCCACTGCAGCCCGGAGCGGTCGAAGGCCTGACGCAGGACGCGGCGGTCAAACGCCGCGTTGTGGGCCACGAGCACGCGCGTCGGCGGCGATCCGATCAGCTCCGCCAGGTCGGGCAAGACCGCGTCGGCAGCGGGCGCCTCGTCGACCATCCCCTGCGTGATGTTCGTGAAGCGCTGGATCGCGCGCGACAACGGCGCGACGCCGCCGACCAGCGTCTCCCAGCGATCGTGCAGCTCGCCCCCGCCCACGAGCACCGCGCCGACCTCGGTCAGCTCGCAGGCCTCCCCCGCCTTGCCGTTGGTCTCGGTGTCGACGGCCAGGAACTCTGTCGTCGCAAGGCGTTGTCGCAGCAGATCCATCCCCGCAAGACTGCCGTGCGTACGCGACGTCATGCAGGTCGGCTTGCACGCGCGCTCGCACATACGCCGACCGGTTGCGGGGGTAGCCTCTCGCCGATGCGCGTATCAGCCGACGGAGAACCGTGATGACGACCTTCGCGACGCCCGGCACCGAGCGCCTCCGCGCGGAGCTCGACGCCCGCACGCGAGTCGCTTGGACGACCTACCGCGACGAGCTCTCGAGCCTCGAGGGCCGCGCGTACGACGACGCCGAGGCCGCGGCCTGGAATCAGCTCAAGGCGACGTTGCATGAGGTCGAAGCCGAGCGCATCGGGCTCCCGATGCCCGACGGCGCCTGACGACACACGATCACCGCAGCGCACCGAAACCGGCTCGGATAGGTTTGAACGGCTGGTGAGAACCCTGGATGCGATGCGTAGGACGCCATGGACCGTCGCCGGGGTCGCATTCGCGCTGGCATTCGCATCCGGCGGCTGCGGTGACGACGATTTCGCGAACGACGCGCGCGCTCCGACCCCGCTGATCCTGAGCGCCTCGATCACCCCCACCGACGTGACGGTCTCGCCGTCACGCCTCGGCGCAGGCGCGATCGAGCTCATCGCAAGCAACCTCACCCCGCGATCGCAGCGGCTGACGCTCCGCAGCCAGTCGCTCACCGGCGGCGCCGATCCGCTCCAGCAGCGCACCGGCCCGATCAACCCGGGTGACACCGCGTCGCTCACCGCCGACCTCGCGCCGGGCACCTACCGCGTCACGACGGGCTCCGCGGCGATCGCGCCGGCGACCATCCGCGTCGGTCCCGCACGTCCCAGCGCGCAGGATCAGCTCGTGCAGCCGTAGCGCCGCAGCGGCGCGGTTGCGACAATGACCACGATGCGCCGCTCCCGCCCTGCCCACTTGACGCTCGCCGCCTTGGCGCTCGCCCTTGCGGCGGGCCTGCTGGCAACCGGCGGATCGAGCGCCGCGCCCTCGAAATCACAAGCGTTCTTCAAGAAGACGCTGCTCGCGGACGACAAGACGACGGCTGCGATCAAGGTCCTGCTGCGCGACGGCGGCGGCATCGTCGCGCCCGACAGCACGTTCGCCGACCTGACCGGCGATGGGCGCTCGGATGCCGTCGTGCTCGTCGACACGAGCGGTGTCGCGGGCGCGGTCGCGCTGTACGTCTTCTCGACCCACGGCGAGGCGGAGGACAGCGACCTGCGCGCGGTCTACCGCTCGCAGCGCCTGTACCGCGCGGCCACCGAGATCTCCGATGCGGCCCTGATCATCCGCACCCCGCGCTTCGCCGAGGGCGACGACGTGTGCTGCCCGGCGAAGGTCGTGCAGCGGGTGTTCGCGTGGAGCGCCGGCGCCAAGACGCTGGCGCTGCGCAACTCCGAAGAGGTGGCCGGGCCGTCGTAGGCGGGGCGGCGAGGTCGCCGCCCCGCCGCCGGACGCGGCGCGCGAGGCCGTCGGCGCGTAGGATCCCCCGCACTTCAGCACAAGCGAACCGAGGGGTCCCACAGCCGTGGCCGTCGATCTCAGTCAAGTCGCAACCGTCGAAACCGAGCCCGGCGAACTGCCGCCCACGATGACCGCCTGGGTCATCCGGCAGGAGCGCGAGGGCGAGCCCAATGACGCCTTCCAGATCGAGGAGATCGAGACGCCCGACCCGCAGGCGTTCGAGGTCGTCGTGCGCGTCATGGCCGCCGGCGTGAACTTCAACAACGTCTGGGCTTCGCTCGGCAAGCCGGTCTCGGTCTTTCGCTACCACCCCCAGGACGACCATCACATCGGCGGCTCGGACGCCTCCGGGGTCGTCTGGAAGGTCGGCGACGGCGTCACGCGCTGGAAGGTCGGCGACGAGGTCGTCGTCCACTGCAACCAGGCCTCCTACGAGGACGTCGAGGTTCACGGCCTCGACCCGCTCGCCGCGCCGAGCCAGCAGATCTGGGGCTATGAGACGAGCTGGGGCTCATTCGCCCAGTTCTGCAAGGTCCAAGCCCAGCAGCTGCTCGCCAAGCCCGAGCACCTGACGTGGGAGGAGGCCGCGTCCTACGGCCTGACGTACTTCACGGCCTACCGCATGCTGCTGGACCAGGTCGAGCTGCAGGCCGGCCACAAGGTCCTCATCTGGGGGGCCGCCGGTGGCCTGGGCGTGTTCGCGACCCAGCTCTGCGCGCTGACCGGCGCCGACTGCGTCGGCGTCGTCTCATCAGACGAGAAGGGCGCGCTCGTCAAGCAGCTCGGCGCCAAGGACTTCATCAACCGCAACGAGTTCGCCGGCATGATGCGCAAGGGCGGTGAGACGCCCGACGAGGAGAAGACCCGCTTCGCCGAGTCGCGGCGCTTCGGCAAGCGCGTCAAGGAGATGTTCGACGGCGACTCGCCCGACATCGTCTTCGAGCACGTCGGCAAGGCGACGTTCCCGACGAGCGTCTTCGTTGTCAAGCCCTTCGGCAAGGTCGTCATCTGCGGCGCCACGTCGGGCTTCGATCTGGACTTCGACGTGCGCTACCTGTGGATGCGCCAGAAGCAGATCCTCGGCTCACACTTCGCCAACGCGTACCAGTGCACGAAGGCCAACGACCTCATCCGGGAATCGAAGATCCGTCCCGTCCTCTGGAAGACGATGCCCTTCGAGGGCGTCGCGGAGGCCCATCAGCTCATGTACGAGAACAAGCACTCAGGGAAGATCGCGATCCTCGTGGGCGCAACCGAGATCGGCCAGGGCAAGACGGCGGAGGGCCCCGGCGCGATCACGGCCGAGGTCGGCAACTGATGGCCGGCCCCGGAGGCGGCGTCCTTCACCTGCCGTGGTACGCAACCGGATTTCGCGGTGACGACCTCGAGGCGGCGCTGCAGCAGCTCGCGCCGCTTGCGACCAATCACGGCGCGACCCGCTACGAGGTCTTCCGCCAGCGCGAGGACCGCTACAGGTTCCTCATGTCGATGGAGTTCCCGAGCAAGTCCGGCTGGGACTCGTTCTGGTTCAGCCCGGAGTTCACGGAGATGCGCGCGGCCTGCAGCGGCTGGTACCAGGTCCCGCTGCTGTACACCTGGGCCGATCTCGTGAGCTCCGGCGAGCTCAGGGAGCCGGTGGCGGTCGGCGAAGAGTCGGACTGAGCGCGGCGCCTCGGGGCTTTATGCACCCCGTCGAACACCGTGGCCTGCGTGAGCTGTACGCGATGTCGCGGCAGCTGCGCGACCACTGGCGCACGCTGGCCGGGCGGCTGGACAGCTTCGCCCCTGCGCAGGCGCAGCTGCTGCTGGAGGGTTCGGACCGCGCTCGCACGTTGATCGCCGAGCTGAGCGACGTGACCGCCGAGCGCGGCGTCTTCGGCCGTCCGATGGCGCAGGGCCTCGGCGTGCAGCTCGCACGGCTCCACAGCGGCGCGCTCGACACCGCGCTCGAGGTCAGCCAGGCGCTGCGCTTCGCGGTGCTCGACGTGGTGCACGTCGTCACGCTGCTCGAGTTCCTTGCACGGGCGGCCGAACACGACGGTGACGCCGAGCTGGCCACGTTCCTCACCCGGTGGGCGGCGCAGCTGCGCGATCACGAGGCGGCGATCCGCGCGGCGGTGGTCAGCCTCGCCGACGACCCCGACCTGGCGGTGCGGGCGTCAGCGCCGGGCGTCGCCGGACGGATCGGCCACGGCGCGGCGAGCGTGCTCGGCACCTTCGGCGAGTGGTTCGATCGCCGCGCGGCGCGCTGAGCCGACGCTGGCCGGCGAGACGCGCCGCCCCGGCCCTGGTCGATAGCCTGACGTGATGTCCGACGAACCGGCAGAGCTTCTCTCAGCGGCATCCCTGGGCGCAGCCGTGGACGCGCTCGCCGAGCGCAACCGCCACCACCTCGAATCGATGACCGAGGACGAGCGCGCCGAAGCGGTCCTGCACTGGCGTGAGCTGGCCGCCGCCGTCCTGACCGCAGCGAGCACCGCAGAACGTCAGGCCGACGGGGATGCGCCCGCCGAAGGCCAGCCCGGCCGCGCGCTGATCGTGCTCGAGGACGTCGGCGACGACGGCATCGCCGTTCAGGCCACATTCGATCCCGAGCTGCAGGATCTCGGCAACGGCGAGGTCGCCGGGACAGCCGCGCAGATCGCGGCGATCGAGTTGCTCGACGCGCTCGGCTCGCGCGACGAGACCGACGAGTAGGCCACCGCCCCGCCCCGCCCCGCCCCGCCCGGCGCGGCCTACGCCGCGTCGCTGCGCTCGTCGGAACGATCGATGTCTGCCCGCAGCGCTCGCAGCGCCTGGCGGATGATCCGCGAGACCTGCATCTGCGAGACGCCGACGAGCCGTGAGATCTCCGTCTGCGTGAGGTCTTCGGCGAAGCGCAGGCGCAGCACCTCGCGGTCGCGCTCGGAGAGGATCGCGAAGGCGTCGTCGAGCAGCACGCGCATCTCGGCGCGGCCGATGTCGGGATCGCGCGCGCCGATCGAGTCGGCGAGCGTCATGTCCTCGCCGGTCGGCTCGTCGAGCGAGCGCGTGCGCCGCGCCTCCTGGCTCTGGATCGTGATCAGCACCTCCTCGAAGGGCTGATCGACGGCCTCGGCGAGTTCCTGGACCGTCGGCGAGCGACCCATCTTCGTCGTCAGCTCGTCGCGCGCCTTGGCGATTACGATCTGCAGTTCCTGCATGCCGCGCGGGACCCGCATCGCCCAGGTCTTGTCGCGGAAGTGGCGCTTGATCTCGCCCAGGACTGTCGGCGTCGCGTAGGAGGAGAAGCGCACGTCGCGCGAGAGGTCAAAACCCTCGATCGCCTTCATGATCCCTACGCAGGCGACCTGCACGAGGTCGTCGATCGGCTCGCCGCGGCCGCTGTAGCGCCCGGCCAGCGCGCGTGCGAGCGGCACCATCTCCTCGGCCAGCTGGTCGCGCGCCCGGGTGTCGCCGTCGACGTGGTAAGCACGCAGAAGCACCCGCTCGCGTACGGCCCGCTCAGCGTTGGTGGTTCCCCACTCGCTCACCCTGCGCGAAGACTCGCACACGAGCGCCGGATCATGCCTCCCCAGATGCAGTGCGATGCCGTCAGCCCTGCTCGAGCGGGGCCATGGTCAAGCCTGCGCCGCTCAGCTGATCCCAGTACAACTCGGCCGCTTCGCGGTGGCCGGTCCACACGATCGCAAGGCCACTGCGGTGGATCGTGTCGGCGACCTGGTAGCCCTGGTCGACGTTGATGCCGGGGATGTACCGCGCGAGCGTCAGCGCGACGTGATCGAACGTGTTGTGGTGGTCGTTGCGGACGATGACGCGCCAGTGGCCGCCCAGTCCGCTGCCGGGGCCATCGGTCCGCGGCTTCTCGATCGTCTGGCTCATCGACCTTGCAGCATACGAGCGCTCAGCCCGTAGCGCCAGCCTCTCGCATACGACCAAAGTAGCGTTCGATGCCAAGCCATTGATCCTCGGGCGGCATCGCCTGTGCGAAGGCGGCCGCCGATCGGTCGTCGAGCGCCGCCCGCATCTCGGCGCGCACCGCGGCGGCGTAGCCGTGACGGTCGGTGTCCTTGGCCAATTCGGTAAAGCGCGCGAGTGCCTCGCGCAGCCGGTCGAGGTGCTCGGCGACGTCGGTGTAGTCGCCGAAGTGGGTGATCGCGAGCGCCTGCGGTTCCCAGGCCTCGATCGTGTCGATCGACGTGCGCCAGGCCGCGAGGTCGAAGTCCGGCGGCGGCGTCGGCGCCAGCAGAAGGTCGCCGGGCGGCAGGCGCACGCCGGCGGTGTCGCCGGCGAAGACCCAGCCGGAGGCGTTGTGGCGGTAACTGACGTGGTGTGACGCGTGGCCGGGCGTGTACGCGACGTCCCAGCCGTCGACCGACTCGCCACCGCGCAGCACGCGCAGATTCTTCGGCGGGATCGGGACGACCTCGCCCCAGAGCCGATCGAAGTCGTCGCCATACAGGCGCTTGGCCGATGCGACGAGCTTCGTCGGGTCTGCGAGGTGGCGGGCGCCGCGCTCGTGGACCCAGACCTCGAGGTCGGGCCAGTCGCGCACGAGGGCACCGGCCGCGCCGGCGTGGTCGAAGTGGATGTGCGTGAGCAGCAGCGCGCGCGGCTGCTCGTCGCCGAGCGCGTCCAGCAGCGTGTCCACGGCCGACTCCGGCCCGGGATCGACGATCACGTCGTCGACGTGCCAGGCACAGATCACGTGTTCGCGGCCCTGGTGGCAGACGTCGATCGCGCGCATCGACGCCTCACGCTACCCGCTCGTCGCGCGATCACCCCTGCGCGAAGGCATAGCGCCTGCGGGGGTCGTAGCGGCGCTTGACCGCCCGCAGGCGGGCCGCGTTGGCCCCGAAGTACGCGCGCTCCCAGTCCGTGAGCTCGGCGTCGATGTAGTTCTGAAACGCGAACCCGGAGGCATGGGAACGCATCGCTGTGTGGACGTCGCGCGTCCACTGCTCGCAGGCGGCGGCCATCGCCGGCGGATCGCGCCGGCCCCAGAAGCTCAGATACGCGCAGTGCAGGCGCTGGTCGCGGTGAACGAACGCCGTCGCGCTCGACCGCGGACGGTTGACCGCGCCACCGAGCGCGTCGAGTTGCACGCCGCCTTCGTGACCACTTCCGCCGACGCCCGGCCAGCGCTCGATCTGCGCGAGCAGCGCGGCGATCGCTTCGGCCGGCAGCAGCGCGGAGAAGAAATCTGAACGCTGGTAGTTCGGAAACCCCGGTGGGTCGACGACCACGGGACCTGCGTCGCGCAGCCGCACGCTGTCGGGCAACGCAAGCTGCTCAAACGTGCGGCGGCGCAGCGTCTGGCGTGCCGGGCCGGCGGCGATGAGCGGCGCCAGCAGCGCGCGCAGCTTCGTTTCGGTGTCGTACCAATGCCCGGAGACCGTCAGCGTCAGGGCTCCGTCGGGGCGGCGCAGCGCGCGCAGGCGCCCGTAGGAGAGCGTGGTCGGAGCGCTGGGCAGCGTCCGCTGCCAGGCGTCGACCACGGCGGCGGCCTGGGTCCAGGGATAAGCGAGCGTGAACGCGACCGCTTCTGTCGGGGCCGCGCGGACCGCGAACCGCATCTGCGTGACGATCGCCGTACCGGCGCCGCCGCCGCGCAGCGCCCAGAAGAGGTCGGCGCGCTGGTCCTCCGAGCAACGCGCGACGCTGCCGTCCGCCAGCACGACGGTCGCACCGCGCAGGTTGTCGGACGTGACGCCGTAGCGGCGCATGAGGCGGCCGAAGCCGCCGCCGAGAGTCAGGCCGGTGATCCCCACCGTCGGGCAGGTGCCGACCGGCAGCGCGCGGCCGTGTCGCAGGACGAGGTCGCGGTAGAGGTCGAGGACCTCCGCCCCGCCGCCGACCCGCACGATCGGGCGGCGCTGCTCGAGTTGCACGGCGGCAATCCGCGAGACGTCGGCGACGATCCCGCCGGGCGCGTTCGAGTATCCGGCGAACGAATGCCTGCCGGCCCGCGCGGCGACCGGCCACCCGCGTGCACGGCCGAAGCGGACGACCTGCGCGACGTCGGCCGTGCTTTCACAGAAGGCGATCGCCCGCGGCTGGACGTCGAGGCGCGGGTTGTGCAGCGCCCGCGCGGCTTCCCAGCCGTCGTCGCGGGGGGTGAAGAGCGCGCCGCGCAGGCGGTGGCGCAGCTCGGCCGTCGTCGGTGCAGCGGACGCGGAGGCCGTCAGCAGCGCGGGCGTGCTCGCGACGACGAGCGCCGCCGCGCTGCTGCGACGCACGAACTGGCGCCGCGTGTGTCGTTCGCCCATGTAGGGCGAACGATATGACGCCTCCGAAGGTTGCGCCGGTGGGGCTAGGCCTCGGTGTCGGCCTCGGCCTCAGGCTCGGAGTCGGCGTCGGCGTCGGCGTCGGCCTCAGGCTCGGAGTCGGCCTCAGCGCCGGCGTCGGCCTCAGCGCCGGAGTCGGCCTCGCCCGTGTTCGGGGCGACCTGCGCCCCGGGATCGGTCATCTCGGGCGCGTCGTCGCCCGCGTCGTCGGCCGCGCCACCCTCGGCCTCGTCGTCGCCGCCGCCGGCGGCCGCGATCTGATCGTCGGTGAGCGCGTCGACGCCCACGGGAATCTCGCTCTCGGCCCCTTCGCCTTGGCCAACGTCGGGCTCGACGTGGCCCACTACCTCGCCCGGCTCGATGCCTGGTGTCTCGTCTGCCATGGATCTCCTCCCGAAAATCGCTTGGTTGTGCTTCGGCCGGTACCCACTCCGGCGACCTCCGTACACCGCGCACACTAGTGGGTCGACCATAAACGTTTGTGGTCGGCCCACTAGTACGATCCGCCGCGATGAGCGAGACACCTGCCCATCGCCTGCCCGAGCGCGACAGGCCGTGGATGATGCGCACATACGCAGGGCATTCGACGGCCAAGAAGTCGAACGCCCTGTACCGCTCGAACCTCGCGAAAGGCCAGACCGGCCTGTCGATCGCGTTCGACCTGCCGACCCAGACCGGCTATGACGCCGACCACGAGCTCGCGCGCGGCGAGGTCGGCAAGGTCGGGGTGCCGATCGGCCACCGCGGCGCGATGGCCGAGCTCATGGACGGCATCCCACTGGACACGATGAACACGTCCATGACGATCAACGCGACGGCGGCCTGGCTGCTGGCGCTCTACATCGTCGCCGCGGAGGAGCAGAACGTCGACCAGACCGCCCTGCAGGGCACGACGCAGAACGACATCATCAAGGAGTTCCTCGCCCGCGGGACGTACGCCTTCCCGCCCGCTCCGTCGATGCGGCTGATCGCCGACATGGTCGCGTACACGGTGACCGAGGTTCCGCGCTGGAACCCGATCAACATCTGCTCCTACCACCTGCAGGAGGCGGGCGCGACGCCGGTCCAGGAGATCGCTTACGCGCTCTCCAACGCGATCGCCGTGCTGGACGCCGTCCGCGAGCGCGTGGGCATCGCGGACGACCTCCGTCGTCAGGAGATGATGGGCAAGGTCTTCTCGCGGATCTCGTTCTTCGTCAACGCCGGCGTGCGCTTCATCGAGGAGCACGCGAAGCTGCGCGCGATGTCGCAGCTGTGGGAGGAGATCGGCCGCGAGCGCTACGGGGTGCGGGATCCCAAGCAGCTGCGCTTCCGCTACGGCGTGCAGGTCAACTCGCTCGGCCTGACCGAATCCCAGCCGGAGAACAACGTCCAGCGAATCGTGCTCGAAGCGCTCGCCGTGACGCTCGGCCGCGACACCCGCGCGCGGGCGATCCAGCTGCCCGCCTGGAACGAGGCGCTCGGGCTGCCGCGGCCGTGGGATCAGCAGTGGTCGCTGCGCATCCAGCAGATCCTCGCCTTCGAGACCGACCTGCTCGAGTACCCCGACATCTTCGCGGGATCCATCGTGATGGAGGGCCTCGTCGCCGAGCTCGCCGAGGGCGCACGGGCCGAGATGGCGGTCGTCGACGAGCACGGCGGCGCGGTCGAGGGCGTGGCCTACATGAAGGCTTCGCTGGTCGACTCGCATCGCGAGCGGATCCGCCGCATCGAGGCCGGCGAGCTGATCGTCGTCGGCCACAACAAGTACCGCGAGACCGAGCCCTCGCCGCTCGCCGAGGGCGAGGACGGCGGGATCATGACCGTCGATCCCGGCACCGAGGCCGAGGCGAAGGTGTCGCTCGACGAATGGCGGGCGACGCGCGACGGCGCCGCGGTGCAGGCCGCGCTGGACGACCTGCGCGCCGCTGCCGCCGACGACAGCGTGAACATCATGCCCGCGACGATCGCCGCCGCCCGCGCCGGCGCGACCACCGGAGAATGGGCGCAGGCCCTGCGC
Source organism: Solirubrobacteraceae bacterium (assembly GCA_035536715.1). Lineage (GTDB taxonomy): Bacteria > Actinomycetota > Thermoleophilia > Solirubrobacterales > Solirubrobacteraceae > CADCVQ01. Next base: position 11,202 of record DATLNO010000125.1, on the reverse strand, counting down.
GACTGCTTCGGCGACTACCGCGCGCCCACCGGCGTCGGCGAGGCATCCGCGGGGCCTGTGGCCGCGGGCGCCGAGCTCGAGCAACTGCGCGACGAGGTCGCCCGCGTCGGCGAGGCGCTCGGCCGGCGGATCAAGATCCTCGTCGGCAAACCGGGCCTCGACGGGCATTCCAACGGCGCCGAGCAGATCGCCGTGCGGGCACGCGACGTCGGCATGGAGGTCGTCTACGAGGGCATCCGCCTGACGCCGTCGCAGATCGTGACCTCGGCGCTGCAGGAGGGCGTGCACGTCATCGGCCTCTCGATCCTCTCGGGATCGCACCGCGAGCTCATCCCCTCGCTCGTCGCGGGCCTGCGCGAGGCGGGCGTCGAGGCGCCGGTGGTCGTCGGCGGGATCATCCCCGAGGTCGACGTCGGTCCGTTGAAGGACGCCGGCGTCGCGGCCGTCTACACGCCGAAGGACTTCGACCTGACGCAGATCATGCGCGACATCGTCGCGCTCGTCGCCGAGCGCAACGGCGTCGCTGCCAGCGCCTGAGCCCAGCTCGTCCGCCGCCGATGCCCGCCGCCGGAGACGAACTGGGCCAGCGCCTGCGCGACGGGGATCTCTCCGCGGCGCCGGCGGTGCTGAACCTCGTCGAGAGCCGTGCCGCGGGCGACAAGCGCGAGATCGACGCGCTGCTGCACGCGGTCTCACCCGCGGCGCTCGGCGGCGAGGCGCGCGCGCACGTCGTCGGCGTGACCGGGCCGCCCGGGGTCGGCAAGTCCTCGCTGCTGTCGGAGCTCGTGCGCGCCTGGCGGGCGGACGGGCGCACGGTTGCGGTGCTCGCGGTCGACCCGTCGTCCAAGCGCTCCGGCGGCGCGCTGCTGGGCGACCGCGCGCGGATCGTGGTGGATCCCGGCGACCGCGGCGTCTTCATCCGATCGATGGCTGCCGGTGGGCGGCTCGGCGGCCTCGCCCCCGCAACGCGTGCCGCCGCCCATGCGCTGGCGGCGGCATTCGACGTCGTCGTCGTCGAGACGGTCGGCGTGGGCCAGTCGGAGACCGAGATCGCCGAGGTGGCCGATACCGTCGCGGTCGTGGTGCAGCCCGCCGGCGGCGACGTCCTGCAGTTCCTGAAGTCGGGGATCATGGAGATCCCGGACGTGCTCGTCGTGACAAAGGCCGACCTCGGACAGGTCGCGCTACGGTCGCGGCGCGATCTCACCGCGGCGCTGCGCTCGCTCGGCGCCCGTGACACGAAGGTCGTCGCGGTCAGCTCGCTGGCGCCGGCGACCGGGTTCGACGGCCTCGTGGCGGCGCTCGACGCGCACCGCTCGTCTCTCGACATCGCGTCGCGGCGCCTGGCCGCCCGTCGCGCGAGCGCGCTGGCGGAGTTCGTCGCGGAGCACGGCGAGCGCGGGCTGCGCGCCCTCGGCGGTCAGCGCAGCGCGCTGAAGCTGCTCGACACGCAGGACGCGGCGCTGGACGTCCCAGCGCTCACACGGGCGCTCGAGCGTGCGTCGGCCGCGACATGAAGCGCGAATGGCTGATCGACCTGGCGATCATGGTGGGCGCCTTCGTCGCGGCGACGGTTGCCGCCGAGCTGGCGGGGGCCGCGAACCTCGGCACCGCGATGTCGTTCGGCCAGATCGCGTTCGGGCTGGCGGCTGTGGTCGTGATCCTGCGGCGCTGACCGGCGCTGGGCGGCGCTTACGGCGCCTGCGCTGCCGACCCCGGGTCCGTCAGCGAGGCGATGCGCCATTCCCCGTCCTCGTTCGTGAGCAGCACGTCATCGACGGACGTCGGCTCCCCGCCGGCTGTCGTGCGCACCCGCGCGCGCGCTCGCTTGTCGTCGAGGATCTCAGCCTCCAGCACCCGAAGTTGCGGGTTCTGGCGATCGTCCAGCCCCGTTCGCAGGGCGACCTCGCAGGGCAGGCCGGCGCTGCGAATCCGCTCGATGAGCTCAGACGCCAGCAGGTCGTCACACAGCGTCTGGTAGTCCTTGTCGCGTGTCGCGGCGGCGTAGCGGTCGAGGGTCTCGCGCACCTGCTCCTCGCGGTTGGGCTCCGGCTTGAGCGAGATCACGACCACGATGACCACGATCGCGATCGGGACCAGCGCGATGGCGAGCTTCCTGCCGCGCAGCCGGCTCAGGTGCTTGAGCGGCTTGCCGAGCAGCTTCAGAGCGCGCAATCGGCTCAGGAGCTTCAGCAGGAGCCTGCCGATGAACCGAAACGGTGCGGAGACGACGGAGCGGACCTTCTTCATATAGGCGCGGCAGCCTATCGGGCCGTCATGCATCCGTAACGCCGCTCTGCAAGAACTGACAGTAGACCGATGATCCTCCTGCTCGCCTTCGCGTTCCTGGCCGGCGCGGCCACCGCCATCACGCCCTGCGTGCTGCCCGTCCTGCCCGCACTGCTGTCGGCCAGCGGCACCGGCGGCCGGCGGCGGCCGATCGGGATCGTGACAGGCCTGACGCTGACCCACACGATCACCATCGTCGGCGTCGCCTCGGTCGTCGACGGCGTCGGCGTGGGCGACAGCGCGCTGCGGACGGCGGCGATCGTCGTGCTGGGGCTGTTCGGCGTCACGCTGCTCGTCCCCCGCGCCGCGGAGCTGCTGATCGTGCGGCTGTCGTTCCTGCAGCGCCTGACACCACGCAACGACGCCGACGGCTTCTGGTCGGGGCTGCCGGTCGGCGGCGCGCTCGGCTTCGTCTACGCGCCCTGCGCCGGGCCGATCCTCGCCGCCGTCATCTCGGTCAGCGCATCGTCTGGCACGACCGGCAGGATCGTAGCCGTCGGAATCGCCTACGGCCTTGGTTCGGCGCTCGTCCTGCTCGGCCTGGCGGTCGGTGGTCGCAGGGCGATCGACCGCGTGCGTCGCGGCGGACGAGGCGCCACGCTGCAGCGGAGCTTCGGGGCCGTCATGCTCCTGACTGCCGTGCTGATGTTCACGAGCGTCGACCTGCGCTTCCAGGAGGCGCTCGCACGCCACTTCCCGTCCTTTCTGACGAACCCGACCGGCGGGCTCGAGAAGACCGCCGCCGTCGAGGACGAGCTCGCCAAGCTGCGCGGCAAGGCGAAGTTCAAAGCCGCGCCTGCGCGTGCTTCGTCGCGACCCGCGGACAGCGACGCCGCGCTGCCCGGCGTCGACACGCCCGAGCTTGCGGTGCTCGGCGACGCGCCCGAGTTCGCGAACACCCAGCGCTGGTTCAACACGACGCCGCTGACGATGGCGAAGCTGCGTGGCCGCGTCGTGCTGATCGACTTCTGGACCTACACGTGCATCAACTGCATCCGCACCCTGCCCTACCTCAAGGCCTGGGACACGCGCTACCGCAGCCAGGGCCTGACGATCGTCGGCGTCCACACGCCGGAGTTCGCCTTCGAGCGCAAGGACTCCAACGTCGTCGGGGCGATCAAGCGCCAAGGCCTGCGCTATCCAGTCGTGCAGGACAACGAGTACGGCACCTGGAACGCCTTCGGCAACCAGGCCTGGCCGGCGAAGTACCTCATCGACGCCCGCGGCCGCGTCCGTTACGCCCACATCGGCGAGGGCGAGTACGAGGAGACGGAGGCCGCGATCCGCACGCTGCTCGCAGAGGCCGGCGACAGCACGCTCGGTGCCGCGGCCAAGCCGGAGGGGAAGATCGAGACGGTCGGCCATCGCGCGACGCCCGAGACCTACCTCGGCAGCGCGCGTGCCCAGAGCTTCTCCCCCGTCGGCCCGACCGACGGCACACGCGACTACAAGGCCGCGGCGCCGTCGAAGCTGCCACAGAGCGTCTTCAGCCTCGGCGGGCGCTGGCACGTCGATCGCGAGTCCGCGCGCGCCGTCCGCGACGCGACGATCACCGCGCGCGTGCTCGGGCGCAACGTATATCTCGTGCTCGCCTCGGAGGGTGATCGGCCCCGTCGCGTGCGCGTCGCACTCGACGGACGCACGATCGCGCCGGCCGACGCGGGCGAGGACGTGCGCGACGGCGTCGTCACGGTGCGCAGGCAGCGCCTGTACCGGCTCGTGACGCTCGATGCGCCCGCCGAGCACGTGCTCACGCTGCGACTGGACGCCGGCGTGAGCGGCTTCGCCTTCACGTTCGGCTGAAGGGGCGTGCCCGAGGTCGCGCCGCCTGCGGCGATCGGACGGTGAAATCGCCCTACTACCATGACGCGGCATGGAGGCACACGAAGCCCGCTCGTGGCTGCGCTGCTATCGGTGCTGGTCGACCGATCTCGAGGTTCAGGTGCACTACGAGGGGATCCACAAGATCGATCCTGAGACCGGCGAGCGCGCCGAGCCCGTGGATGAGCTGCAGGAGGCCGTCGTGCAATGCCTCGAGTGCATGCACGACCAGCCGCACCTAGGCTTTCACAACGGCCGCGTCGAGCCGATCGAGGACCGCTGGGAGCGGATGATCGCCGGCACGCCGTGGGTTGCCTCGTGCACCGTCACGGTCGACTCCGACGATGTCGAGACGTGCTCGGGCCCGGAAGCCGGCGACGCGCTTTCGTATGCCGCGTTCGGTGACTACGGGACCCGCGAGTTCTTCACGCACGTGCGTTTCCACAAGCACGACGGCGACAAGATCGTCGTCCACCTGCTCGTCGAGCTCTACGCCCGGTCGCTCGACGAGGCAACCGGCGTGCTCGAGGAAGCCGCACGCGGCGCGCTTGCGATCACGTCACTCGCCGAGGAGTCGCGCCCGCCCGCGGCGACCGGTGAGGAGCGCCACTAGCCCTAGCGCAGCGGTGCCTCAGGCGCCGAGGCTGGCGACGAGGCCTTGGAGCGTCGCGAATGCCGGCTTGGGCGTGTAGTCGTCACGCAGCAGCCCGTAGCCGTTCTCGAGCTGTCCGGAGGCGGTGTTGCCATCGCGCAGCGAGAACCAGTAGACGCCCGTCACGCCGTAGATCGACTTCGTCGCCTCCGCGACGCCAATGATCGCCCGCAGCACCAGATCCTGGACCAGCGGCGGACGGGCGGCGGTCGTCGGATAGCCCGTCTCTCCGATGACGATCGCGGCCCCGGCCACGCCGGCGGCGACCATGTGCTTGTTGCGGGCAGCGTCGAGCGCGCCGCGCATCGTCGCCTCGACCTGCAGGCCGGTGATCGCGCTCGTCGTGAGCGGGGGTGACCAGGTGCCGGGATAGACGTTGACGCCCACGAACCCGACTGCCTGCGTGAAGGAACTGCCGCCGGCCTGCTTGAGCTGCGCCCACATCGGCTCGGTGGTCGCCGGGCTGGCCCCGGCAGCCCAGTTGAAGCCGATCAGGACCTCGGGCCGGCCGGCCGCGACGACCTCGGCTCGCGCCGCCGGAACGGCCGCCGCGATCGCGCCGATGACGCCGGGGTACGAGCCGTCACCGGCGCCCGCCGCCGAGTTGTTCGGCTCGTTGCCGACCTGGATCGAGATCGTGCCCGAAAGCGCCGCGAGGCGACGGGTCTGCGTCCGGATCCAGGCCGAGTAGCCGGCGGCCTTGCTCGCGTCGGCGGGGCGGTAGCGCAGGACCGCTGCGACCTTCAGGCCGTTGGAGGACCACCACGACGCCTCGCTCAGCAGGGAGTCGGCGGAAGCGCTGGAGACGCCGTCGTACTCGCCGTAGACATGCACGACGAATGAGCGGCTTCCCTTGAGCTGCTTGACCGCCGCCATCGACCGGTCGGCGTTCTCGGCGACAGACGGCGCGCATTGCTCGACACAGCCCGCAACGCCCCAGGGGTACACGCCGAAGCGCAGGCGGTCGACCGACGGCGGTGTGGCGTACGGCGATGGGGTGGTCGATGCCGCCGGCGCCGACGTATGCGTGGCATCCGTGGTCGTGGGCGTAGCCGTAGGATCGGGTTTCGTCGATGTGCATGCCGAGGGGCGCCGCGCGCCCGGAAGCTGACACAACCTGGTGACCGTCGGCGATGCCGATGCGCGGATCTTGAAGCGAACGACCCGCCCGATCATGTTCGGCTTCGTCATGCGAACCTCGACCACCGTTCGCGGGCGCAGCTTGGCACGCCGCATGAGCGACATCAGGGAGTAGGACGGCTTCATCGTCACGATCTTGCGGTTTCTGACCTTGAAGGGACAGCCCGTGCCCGTACAGCTGACACGGATGCTCGACGCGGCGTGGACAGGCTTGACGACAAGCCGGCGAAAGACGGTGTGGCGCCGCGCAAACTGCGACTGGAATGCGACGGCAGAGTCCAACCGCGGCGTAACCGCGGCGTCCGCGGGGGCCGGGAGGACGAACGTCGTCGCCACCGCCGCGGCGAGGACGAACAGCACAACGAGGAAGCGGGGGCAGCCTGCCATCTCCTGGTCTCTCGACCACCACGGCCGGCAGGTGCAGGTATGCGCGTGGTCCGGACGAACGTCCGATCAACATCCGCGGTACGTCGACGAATGCCCGATCGGCTTCAGGTTTCGAGTGCGGCACTTGCGAGCGACTGCGAGAACGGCACGCACCAGAAGACGACGGTGTCGTAGCGCGTGAGGTCGGTGCTCGCCGGGATCACGTACTGCTGGTCGCCCTTGTTGCCCTTCAGCGCGCCGATGTCCTTGAACGTCCGCCCCGCCTCATCCGTCGCCAGGTAGACCCGGACCTGCGGCCCGGGATCGATCTCGAAGCCGTCGGAGAGCGTCAGGCGCCTGCCGCCGGCGGGGAGCTTGATGACCCGCGCCGTCCCCGACGCGCTGTGTGACTGCGGGCGCACGGCGCCGCTGCGCTCCACGACGTTTGCGCGCGCCCGCAGCTTCCGAAGCTCGGGCTGGGGCGCGAGCGGGTCACCGCTGACCTCGGGCGCGGCCGCGCGGCTCGCCGGCACGCCGGTCACGACGTCCTCGTCGACAACGGTGTCGCGCACCGAGGTCCAGTAGAAGCCGAAGACCGCCGCCGCGCAGCACACGAGAAAGGTTCCGCGCATCCAGGGCCGCAGCTGCGGACGGCTCTTGGCGATGCGGCCGAAGATCACGCTGCAGGCCACGAACCACAGCGTCCCGAGCACGATCGTGCTCCAGTAGCCCGGCGCGACGACGCCGGCCCAGAACCACAGGCCGACCGCGAGCGTCAGCACCACGAGCGGCGGGGCGAGCAGCTTGCCCGGCGTCAGGCCGCCCATCGTCAGGAACGCACGAGGTTCGCCCGGGCCAGCGTCTGCGTGAACGGCACGCACCAGAAGACCACGCTGCTGTAGCGGCGCAGGTCGACGCGGGCTCCGATCACGTACTGCTGGTTTCCCCTGTTGCCCTTGAGCCTGCCGAGATCCTTGTAGTCCTTCGGGATCTGCCCGTCGCTCCTGGCGGAGCGCGGGACGAGCCAGACGCGAACCCGCGGCCCGGGATCGATGCGAAACCCGCGCAGCGTCAGCACGCGACGGGTGCCGGTCAGCACGACCGCGGCGCGCCCCGAGGCGTCATGGCCGACGGCGCGCACCTCGCCGTGCAGCAGCTCGATGTTCTTCGCCGCCCAGCCGTCGGCGGGCGGGACGACCGCGAGTACAAGGAGCGCGAGCAAGATCGAAGTGAGCAGGCGTGTCATGAGCGCATTGTCTGCCCAGCTGCGCGGGCGTTACACGGACGGCGCCGCGCCGCTACGGATAGATGCCACGCATCCGCGCCGCCTCGGCCACGCGCTCGATCGCGACCGAGAGCGCGGCCATCCGCCAATCGCAGCCGAGCCGGTCGGCGGCGTCGGTGACGCGCCCGAACGCGGCGCGCAGCTGGCGACGCAGGCGCTCCTGCACGTCGAGCTCGTCCCACGAATAGCGCTGATGATCCTGAACCCACTCGAAGTAGGAGACCGTCACGCCGCCGGCGTTGGCGAGCACATCCGGGACGATCAGGACGCCGCGGTCGCGGAGGATCGTCTCGGCCTCCGGCGTCGTCGGTCCGTTCGCGGCCTCGACGACGAGCTGGCACTGCAGCCGCGGCGCGTTATCGTCGGTGATCTGGCGCTCCCGGGCGGCCGGGATCACGATCTCGCACGGGACCTCGAGCACGTCCATCGGACCGACCTGCTTGGCGTCCGGGTAGCCCTCGAGCAGGCCGTTGTGGGCCACCCAGCGCGCGAGCTGCGGGATGTCGAGGCCATCGGGGTCGACGAGGCCGGCGCTGTGATCGGACACCGCGATCACGCGGGCGCCGATCGCGTGCAGCTCGTTGGCCGCGACGGCGCCGACGTTTCCGAAGCCCTGGATCGCGACGCGCGCCTGGCGCAGGTCCATCCCGATCCGCTCGCACACCGCCTCGGTGACGTAGACGACGCCGAGACCGGTCGCCTCGCGCCTGCCCGTCGTGCCGCCGAGCACGACCGGCTTGCCGGTGACGATCTCGAAGACCGAGTGACCGACCATCTGCGAGTAGGTGTCCATGAACCAGGCCATCTCGCGCTCGCCGGTCGCCATGTCCGGTGCCGGGATGTCGCGGTCGGGGCCGATCACCGGGATCAGCTCGGCCGCGTAGCGCCGCGTCAGCCGCTCGAGCTCGGGCACGCTCAGATCGGTCGGGGTGCAGCGGACGCCACCCTTGGCGCCGCCGTAGGGAAGGCCGAGCAGCGCGCACTTCCACGTCATCCACATCGCCAGCGCCGCGCACTCCCCCAACGACACGTCGGGGCCGTAGCGAAAGCCGCCCTTCGTGGGACCCATCGTCAGCGTGTGCTGCACGCGGTAGCCGGTCAGCCCGAGCACGTTCCCGGAGTCCAGCCGGACCGGGAAGTTGACGACGAGCGAGCGCCGCGGCTCGCCGAGGCGGGTCACGAACTCGGGATCGAGCTCCAGCAAGGCCGACGCGCGGTCGAACTGGTCGTTGGCGATGCGGTACAGCTCCGACGCCCACTCGCGGCCGGGCAGTACATCGTCGACATCGTCCTGCGTCTGCGTTGCCATCCAGGCAACGTAGCGGCCCGGCTGGTACGGCGCGGAGTGCTGACAGAATCGATTCATGCGGCTGCTCGTCCTCGGCGACCGGATTCGTCGGCCGCCACATCGTCGAGGGCGCGCTCGCACAGAGCTCGACCCGGCGCTCGAGGCGCGGCTGGTGGCCTGAGGCGTCGGCGGCGCTGGACAAAAACTCGCAAAGTGCACGGGATTGGAGCCCGGATGACGCGCGTCCGATCGACGCAGCATGCGGGGGAAGGCGCACCGGTTTGTGGTTGATCATCGCCTGCCGCGCAAGGCGGTCCGTGGTGGGGCCAGATCCGCGATCACCGCATCTTCGACCGGTAGATTGCACCGACCACGGGGATCTCAGCGTCTCTCGTCCGTGCGAACACTCCAACGAGGGACATGATCGGAGGCCGGTCGTGACCGGCATCACCCTGGATCGCCCGACCGGCGGCAGCCTCGCCGCATCTATTTCCCACGCCGTCGTTCAGATCATGGCCGAATACACGGGGCGAGGCCCGACCCGGGCGCGGACCTCGATACGGCAGGACAGCGTCCTCGTGCTCATGCAGGACACGCTCACGAAGGCCGAACTCGCGCTGTTGGAGGCGGGCGAGCGCGAGTTCGTGCTGCAGTCGCGGATTCGCTTCCAGCGCACGATGCGCGCGGACCTCGTCGCCGCCGTGGAGGCGCTGACCGGGCGCAGGGTGATCGCGTTTCCGCCGGCCAACCACATGGAGCCCAACACCGCAGCCGAGATGTTCGTGCTGGAGCCACGGACACACGGCGAGTACGCCGACCGAGTGACTCGCGAGATGAACCAGCACGAGGGACTCGAGGCATGGGAGTACACCGCCGGCATCGACGCCGTCCAGCGACGCCCGATCATCGGATCACGCAAGCGCTGACAGCACGCGGTCAGGCCGCCGACAGGATGACGATCCCATCGGCGGCACGGCTCAGATCAGCGGCCTCCGCGGGCCTTCTTGCGCCGGCGCATGCGCAGCCAGCGCTTGAACAGCGCGATCATGCGGCCTCGTCCAAGCGCTTCTCGAACGCGTCGAGCTGGCCGCTGATCTCGGCGGGCAGGTCGTCGCCGAACTTCGCGAGGAACTCGCGCACCTGCGGCAGCTGCGCCTTGAACGCCTCGGGATCGACGGTGACGACCTGGGCGAGGTCCTCGTCGGAGATGTCCAGGCCGGAGACATCGAGCTCGCCGGGAGCCGGCACGATCCCGACCGCGGTCTCGACGCCCTCGGCGGTGCCCGCGCAGCGCTCGAAGACCCACTTCAGCACGCGCGAGTTCTCACCGAACCCGGGCCACAGGAACTTGCCCGACTCGGGGTCCTTGCGGAACCAGTTGACGTAGAACAGCTTGGGCAGTTGCGCGCCCTCGCGGTTGCCGATGTCGAGCCAGTTCTGGAAGTACTCGGCCATGTTGTAGCCGCAGAACGGCAGCATCGCGAACGGGTCGAAGCGCAGCTGGCCGATGCCGCCGGCCGCGGCCGCCGTCATCTCCGAGCTCATCGTCGAGCCCAGGAACACGCCGTGCTCCCAGTCGAACGCCTCGGTGACCAGCGGCACGACCGTCGCGCGACGGCCGCCGAAGATCATCGCGTCGACGGCCACCCCCTTGGGGTCCTCCCACTCGGGCGCGATCGCCGGATCCTGCGAGGCGGGCGTCGTGAAGCGACCGTTGGGATGCGCGGCGGGCGTCTCGGAGTCGGGCGTCCAGTCGTTGCCCTTCCAGTCGATCGCGTGCGCGGGCGGCTCCTTCGTCATGCCCTCCCACCACACGTCGCCGTCGTCGGTCAGCGCGCAGTTGGCGAACAGCGTGTTCTTCTCGACGGTCGCCATCGCGTTGGGGTTCGTGTCCGCGCCGGTGCCCGGCGCGACGCCGAAGAAGCCCGTCTCGGGGTTGATCGCGTAGAGCTTGCCGTCGTCGCCGAACTTCATCCAGGCGATGTCGTCGCCGATCGTCTCCACGGTCCAGCCCTCGAGCGTCGGGATCAGCATCGCGAGGTTCGTCTTGCCGCAGGCGCTCGGGAAGGCGCCGGTGACGACCTTCACCTCGCCCTCGGGCGACGTCAGCTTGAGGATGAGCATGTGCTCGGCCATCCAGCCCTCGTCACGCGCCATCTTCGAGGCGATCCGCAGCGCGAAGCACTTCTTGCCGAGCAGCGCGTTGCCACCGTAGCCCGAGCCGTAGGACCAGATCTCGCGGGTCTCGGGGAAATGGACGATGTACTTGTTCTCGGCGTTGCAGGGCCAGGACACGTCCTCCTCGCCCTCGGCCAGCGGCGATCCGACGGAGTGCACGCACGGCACGAACTCGCCGTCCTC
>DATLNO010000124.1:0-6113 GCA_035536715.1 Solirubrobacteraceae bacterium | reverse complement strand
TGGGCGTGCCGCCCGTGTACCAGCCGGGACCGCTCCACAGCTCGAAATGCAGGTGGCAGCCACGTGCGCGGCCGGTGTCGCCGACATGGCCGATCGGCTGCCCCGTCAGCACGCGCGCACCCTTCGCCAGCGGCGACGGGTCGCGCAGGTGCATGTCGGCATAGTCGACGTCGGTGCCGTCGCCGTCGATGACGAGGTAGTTGCCGGCCGCGCTCTGAAAGCGGTTGAGCTTCACGACGCCGCCGCGGGCGGCGACGAGCGGGGTCCCGCAACGAGCGAAGATGTCGTGACCCTCGTGTGAGTGACCGTCGCGTGCCGCGCCGAACGCGGCCTCGCCCTCACCATAGGTGTGGGCCCCGCGGACGGGGAACTTGTGGTCGACCAGGTCGACCACCGCGGTCGCGAGCGTTGCCGGGACGGCGGCGGCGACGGCGCCGGCCTCCGGCGCTGCGGGCGTGACGCGAAACTCGTAACGGCCGGGTGGCTGCGCAGCACCGGCGACCCGTCCGTCCCACTGCACGCTCGACACGACCCCGGGCGCAAGCGCGAGCGGCCAGCCCTGCACGATCGCACCGTCGGCGACGCGCACCAGCACCACGGTCACGCCCATCGCCTCGCGCGCGAGCAGGTCGACGCGCGCCGGCCGCGCGGCGTCGTAGAAGACGGTGCGACCGACGATCTGGACGTCGAGCGCCCCGCTTCCCGCGGCACGCTGCGCGACGGAGACGGTTGCCTGGCTGGCCGGCGATCGTGCGCCGTCCTTGTTGACGGCCCGGAGGCGGCCGCTCGAGGCGCGCTCGGGCACCGCGATGTCGACACTGTCGCGGCGCACCCTGAGCACGCGCGCCGCGATGTTGTCCTCGTTGCCCCTGCTGCCGAGGAACACGATCTTCGCGACGTCGCGCATCGCCGTTCCCCGGACCCGCAGCACGCTGCCGGCCTGCGCGATATCGGTGCCGGCGCAGCCCGCCACGCACGCGACGCCGGTGATCGTCGCCGGCTCGGACGCGTACGCGCCTCCGGACCGCGCTGCGGACGCAGCAGCGGGTGCCGTGAGGAATGCCCCGAACACCACAGCGACGACAATGCGCTTCAGCTCGACCAGCCCCCCTTGTGTGCTGCTTACGGGGTTAGCTGACGGGCTCGCGCGGCCAAGTTCCGCGCTACCGGTGATGTCCACCGGATTCGCCCCACAGCTCATGCGCCCGAGCGCATGAGCCGATGGTTCCCCCGCTCCGCCGCGACGCACGGCGAATTCAGCGACCTGCTGCGCGCCACCGTACAGCAACACGCGACGAGCATGCGCGGACATTCCCCCCAGTTCCACGGCCGATCGGGATGTCCTATGCTTGTGACCGCCGCGCGGAAAACCGCGTGGCGTTTTCACGCCATGAAAACCTACGTAGCCAACGCCAACGATCGCGAGCGCAACTGGCTCGTCGTCGACGCCACCGGGCAGACGCTCGGCCGTCTCGCGACCCAGATCGCCGACACGCTGCGCGGTAAGCGCAAGCCGACGTACACGCCGCACGTCGATACCGGCGACTTCGTCGTCGTCATCAATGCGGAGAAGATCGCGGTCACCGGCAACAAGCGCGCCGCGAAGATGTACTACCGCCACTCGGGCTACCCGGGCGGGCTGAAGACGCGCACGCTCAACGACATGCTGGAACGTCGCCCCGAGGAGGTGCTGCGCCTCGCTGTCAAGGGCATGCTGCCGCGCAACCGCCTCGCTCGTAAGCAGCTCACGAAGCTCAAGATCTACGCCGGGCCCGAGCATCCCCACCAGGCCCAACAACCGCAACCGATGGAGCTTTCCTCGTGATCGACGAGAGCGCCGAGCCGCCCGAGGCGCAGGAGCCCGCGGCCGACACTCCGGAGGCCGAGGCCTCCGCCCCCGCCGAAGAGCCTGCCGCCGCCGCTCCCACGTCTGAGCCTGAGCCCGACATCGACGACGCGGACGACGACGAGGAGCCCACGCCGCGCGTCAAGCCGGCGATCCCCGGCGCCGACCTCGAGGTCGACATCGTCGCCGAGGGCGCCGATCCACTCGCCCGCGAGGACATGGACGAGTACGAGCTCGCCGAGGCCCTCGCCGCCGAGGAGGATCGCCAGGACGAGCAGCCCGTCGCCGCCGTCATCGACCTCGCCTCGGGCGCGCGCTACCGCGCGACCGGCAAGCGCAAGACCGCGGTCGCCCGCGTGATCCTCAAGCCCGGCACCGGCACGTACCTCGTCAACGGCAAGCCGCTTGACACGTTCTTCCCGCGCCCGTCGCTGGGTCGCAACATCCGCCAGCCGCTGGAGGCCGTCGGCTACGAGGACCGGATGGACGTCATCGTCCGCGTTCACGGTGGCGGCGTCAGCTCGCAGGCCGGCGCGCTGCGTCACGGCATCTCGCGCGCACTGCTCGAAGCGGACCCGAACCTGCGCGGCGAGCTCAAGCGCCGCGGCTTCCTCACGCGTGACCCGCGCGTGAAGGAACGCAAGAAGGCCGGCCTGAAGAAGGCCCGCAAGAAGCCGCAGTTCTCCAAGCGCTAGCGCCCGCTGACGCACGACCGGTCCATGCGCAAGCTTTTCGGCACCGACGGTGTCCGAGGCGTCGCCGGTGAGGTGCTGACCGCCGAGCTCGCGCTCGCGCTCGGCGTCGCGGCCACGCGCGAGATCGGCGGCGAGCACCCGCGTGTGCTCGTCATCCGCGACACGCGCGAGTCTGGGCCGATGCTCGAGGCGGCGCTTGCCGCCGGGATCGCATCCGCGGGCGGCGACGTGCTGCTCGGCGGCGTCCTGCCGACGCCGGCGGCGCCCCTGCTGATCGGTCGCTTCGGCTTCGATCTCGCGGCCGTGATCTCGGCATCGCACAACCCGTTCGAGGACAACGGGATCAAGTTCTTCGGCCCCGACGGATTCAAGCTCGCCGACGCGACGGAGCTGGCGATCGAACAGCGCCTGGAGGCGCCGCCGCAGAGCGGTGCACCCGACCGGATCGGTTCGATCACGGACCTGCACGGGACGAGCGAGGACTACCTGCGCGCGCTGCACGAGCGGTTCGCCGACCTGTCGCTGGAGGGCCTCGACGTCGTGCTGGACTGCGCCAACGGCTCGACGTACCGCGTGGCTCCCGAGATCTTCCGCCGGCTCGGCGCCACCGTCACCGTGCTCGCCGAGAGCCCCGACGGGCGCAACATCAACGACGGCTGCGGCTCGACACACCTCGAGGGCGTCATCGCCGCGATGCGCGACGACGGCCACGACGTCGGCTTCGCCTTCGACGGCGACGGCGATCGGCTGCTCGCTGTTGATCGCGACGGCACGGTCGTCGACGGCGACGAGCTCATTGCGCTCGCGACGCTGCACCTGCGTGCGCAGGACCGCCTGCCCGGTAACGGCGTCGTCGTGACCGTCATGACGAACTACGGGTTCCACACCGCGATGCAAGAGGCCGGGATCGACGTCGCCACGACCGCCGTCGGCGACCGCTACGTGCTCGAGGAGCTGCGCGAACGCGGCTGGGGCCTCGGCGGCGAGCAGTCCGGGCACATCATCGACATGGCCTTCGTCCCGACCGGCGATGGGATCGCATCCGCGCTGCTGACGCTCGAGGCGCTCGACGGAAGCGATTTCGCCCAGCGCGGCGCCATGGAAAAGCTGCCCCAGAAGCTCGTCAACGTGCGCGTCGCCGACCGCGATGCCGCGATCGCGAACGAGGCGCTGACGGCTGCCACGGCGGCCGAATCGGCGACGCTCGAGGGACGCGGGCGGGTGCTCGTGCGCCCGTCGGGCACCGAGCAGCTCGTGCGCGTGATGGTCGAGGCGCCGACGGCCGAGGAGACCGACGCGGTCTGCGGTCGGCTCGTCGCGATTGTCGAAGCACACACCGTCTGACCGTCATCGCCATGCAGGGTTCGAGCGGCCCTCGCCTAACCTCTCTTGCATGTGTGGCATCGTCGGATACGTCGGCCAGCGTCCCGTGCAGGAGATTCTGCTCGCGGGCCTGGAGAAGCTCGAGTACCGCGGCTATGACTCTGCGGGCGTGTCGGTCCTCGCCGACGGTGAGATCACCTCTGTCCGGGCGGTCGGCAACCTCAGCAAGCTGCGCGAGGCGGTCGCGCACTCACGCAACGGTGCGCACCCGGCCGCCGAGGTGCGCGGCGCCGTCGCGGTGGCGGTCGCCGAGCTGCCCGCACCGAGCGGGATCGGCCACACGCGCTGGGCGACGCACGGCCGCGTCACCGAGTCCAACGCGCACCCGCACTTCGACACGAGCGACCGCGTCCATGTCGTCGTCAACGGGATCGTCGAGAACTACCTCCTCCTCAAGGAGCGGCTCGGCGACATGGGCGCCGACTTCACCTCTGAGACCGACGCCGAGGTCATCGCGCACCTCGTCTCGCACCACATGGCGCGCGGCAGCCTGGTCGAGGCCGTCCGTGCGGCCTACGGCGAGCTCGAGGGTCACTACGCGTTCGTGTGCATGAGCGCCGACGAGCCCGGCGTGCTCGTCGGGGCCCGCAAGGAATGCCCGCTCATCGTCGGCCGCGGCGACGGCGAGCAGTTCCTCGGCTCGGCGATCCCCGCCTTTCTCGCCCACACCCGCGACGTCCAGTACATCGAGAACGAGGAGATCGTCGTGCTGACGCCCGGCGGCGTCGAGTTCCTCATGCCCGACGGGACGCCGATCGAGCGCGAGATCACGACCGTCGACTGGGACGAGGCGACCGCCGAGAAGGGCGGCTACGAGACGTTCATGCTCAAGGAGATCAACGAGCAGGCGGATGCCGTCGCCGAGACCGTCGCCGACCGCACGACCCGTCCCGACGGCGTCGATCTCGGTGAGGCCGAGCTCGACGAGTCGCTGTTCGAGGGCATCGACCGGATCCTCATCCTCGCGGCGGGCACCTCGTTTCACGCCGGCCTGATCGGCCGCTACGCGATCGAGGAGTGGGCGCGGATCCCCGTCGAGATGGACATCGCCTCGGAGTGGCGGTACCGCAACCCGATCGTCTCCGAGCGCGACCTCATCATCGGCATCACGCAGTCCGGCGAGACCGCGGACACGCTGGCCGCGATGCGGCTGGCGCGCGAGCGCGGCGCGCGGGTGCTGGCATGCACGAACGTTGTGGGCTCGCAGGCCACCCGCGACGCTGACGGAGTGCTCTACACGCGCGCCGGCATGGAGGTCTCCGTCGCCGCGACGAAGACGTTCGTCTGCCAGGTCGCGGCGATGTACCTGCTGGCGCTGCGCCTCGCCGAGCTGCGCGGCACGATGGAGCGCGACCGGCTCGTCGAGCTCGTCGCCGAGCTCAAGCAGCTGCCGTCGCGGATCACGGAGCTCATCGAGGGGCTGAACGGCAGCCTGATCGCCGCCGCCGAGCGCCACGCCGACTCGGACTTCTTCCTGTACCTCGGCCGCCACGTCGGCCGCGCGGTCGCGCTGGAGGGCGCGCTGAAGCTCAAGGAGATCTCCTACATCGCGACCGACGCCTACGCCGGCGGAGAGATGAAGCACGGCCCGATCGCGCTGCTCGACGAGTCCACGCCGGTCGTCTGCGTCGCGACCGACATGCCCATCCTCGACAAGATGATCTCCAATATCCAGGAGGTGCGCGCGCGCGGCGCGCACGTCATCGCGATCGCGACCGAGGGCGACGACCGCCTCGAGCCCGTTGCCGAGGAGGTCATCTACGTCCCGCGCACGGACTGGATGCTGCAGGCCCTGCTCGCCGTCATCCCGCTGCAGCTGTTCGCCTACCACGTCGCCCGCAAGCGCGGGCTGAACGTCGACCAGCCGCGCAACCTCGCCAAGACGGTCACTGTCGAGTAAGGGCGGGCACGTGTCCGTCGGGATCGATCTGCTGGAGATCGAGCGCATGGAGCAGGCGCTCGAGCGCCGGCCGGGGCTCGCCGACCGGCTGTTCACCGACGGCGAGCGGGCCTACGCCGCGCGCCGGGCGCGGCCCGGTCAGCACCTCGCCGCGCGGTTCTGCGCCAAGGAGGCCGTCGCCAAGGCGCTCGGGCTGACCGGTTGGAGCTTTCGCGACGTCGAGGTGCTGGCCGGTGAGGCCGGCCCGAGCGTGCGGCTAGCGGGCGCGGCGGCGCGGCGCGCGCGCGCG
>DATLNO010000123.1:0-4958 GCA_035536715.1 Solirubrobacteraceae bacterium | reverse complement strand
ACGCAGCCGTGCGATGCGTCGGTGCCGATCGAGGAGTAGGCGCTGGGGTCGATGCCGTGGATCCCGGCACCGCCGTTGAATGCCATCCAGCGCGCCTTGATCGGGTTGTCGGGGCCGGGCTCGATCGTCTTGCCGGCGAGGTCGCCTGCCCACTCGCTGTTGGGCACGCGCCACTTCGGGTTGGTCTCCTTCCACTGCACGTCGTACAACCCGGCAGGCGTCTCGAGGCCGGCCTTGCCGACGGCGATCGGCCAGCTCTTCAGCGGCTCGAGGTGCTCGTAGAAGCGCAGGACGTGGTTCTTGCGGTCGACGACGATGTACGCCGGATAGCGCTCCGCGAGCGCCGCTATGGTGACCTTCGGCGCGACCGGCAGCGTCGCGACCTCGATGTCCGCCGGGCTCGACTGGCTCTGCGCCGCGGCCTCGAGGCTGCGGTGAAGCGCGGCCGTGTCGATGCGCGAGCCCATCTGCTCGGGCACGCGCTTGAGGCCGCCCGCGTCCGGCTCGACCGCCGCGTCCACGGGCGCGACGTAGGTGGAGGCCGCGACCTGCGCGACGAGCCGCGGCAGCACGCCGCGGGCGTAGCGGGTGGTAAGCGGGATCGACTTCTCGACCTTCGTGCGGCTGAGCGAGCGCACGACTCGGGCCCCGAGCCAGCCGCGCCGGCTGTCGGCCAGCGCGCGCTCGAGCGCCTCGTCGATGTCCGCGCTGACGCGCAGCTGGTCGGAAGTCAGGACGAACGTCTTGGCCGGGGTGCGGACGCGCAGCGTGCGTCGCCTAGGCGTGACCGCGCGATCGTGAACGAGTCGCTTGGCGGCCTCGCGATCGTGGCCGCCGACGTCGATCGCGCCGATGCGGATGCCCGGCGCCAGCCTGTCGGCGCGCGTGTTGTCGTACAGCGCGGCGCTGCAGGCGAGCAGCACGACGAGCGCCGCGCACGCAAGCAGCGCGCGGCGGCCGCCGCTGCGTCGACGCCTGGAACGATTCACCTGCTGCAGTTAAGCGAGTCCGAGCCGCAACTGAGCCGTGCGGGCGGCCAATTGCGTCTCCTGCACGCGGACTTGCAGCGCGGGCTATGCAGAATCGCCGCGCACGCCCCGGCGGGACCGGTCCGCCGCGGGCAGATGCTCCTCGACGGAGACCGGCATGCCGAGGTGATAGCCCTGGCCGTAGTCGACCCCAAGCCGCCGCAGCAGCTCGACGGTCTCGTCGTCGCCGACGAACTCGGCGATCGTTCTCGTGCCGAGTCCGCGCGCGATGTTCACGACGGCCTCGATGACGAGCTGGTCGGTCGGGTCGTGCACGAGCTGGCGGACGAACTCGCCGTCGATCTTCAGGTAGTCGAAGGCGAGGTGCTTGAGGTAGTAGAAGGAGGCGAAGCCCGCCCCGAAGTCGTCCAGGGCGAAGCGGCAGCCCAACGCGTGCAGGCGCTCGGCGAGCCGCCGCGCGCGTTCGATGTTGACGATCGCGGCGGTCTCCGTGACCTCGATGACGAGCCGCCCCGGCTCGATCGGCCGCGCGGCGATCAGCGACTCGAGGTAGTCGCCGAGGCCGGGGTCGTCCATCGTCTTGCCCGAGAGGTTCACCGCGAGCGCGACGTCGCGGCCCGCCGCGTGCTCGTCGTGCAGTATGCCGACCGCCTCGCCGAGCACCCAGCGGTCGATGTCCGAGATGAGGTCGAAGCGCTCGGCGATCGACAGGAACGCGCCCGGCGGCACGAGGTCGCCGCTGTCGTCGGCGTAGCGCAGCAGCAGCTCGAACCACGGAACCCCGCCCTCGCCGAAGCTGATGATCGGCTGCGCGAACAGGCGGAAGCGATCGTCGGCGACCGCGCTCCGCAACCGTTCCAGCCAGGTCGCGCGGACGTTGATGCGCTCGCGCGAGCGCTCTTCGCTGGAGAAGATCTTCGCGCCGTCGCGGCCGGCGTCCTTGGCCTCGTACATCGCGATGTCGGCCTCGACGAAGAGGTCCTCCGCCGTCAGCCCGCGGTCGCCGTCGAAGACCGTCACGCCGATCGACGTCGTCACGCGGGCGACGCGCTGTTCGCTCGTCACGACGCTGCCCTGGCGACGGATCGCCGACAGGATCTTCTCCGCGACGACGCTCGCGGTCAGGGCGTCGGCCTCGGGCAAGATCGCGGCGAACTCGTCGCCGCCCAGTCGCGCGACGATGTCGGTCTCGCGCAGCGCCCCCTTCAGCACGGCGCCGACGCGCATGATCAGCTCGTCGCCGACGGAGTGTCCGAGGGCGTCGTTGATGTACTTGAAGCCGTCGAGGTCGAGCAGCAGCAGCGCGCCGCGGGTGCCGTAGCGCACGGAGTGCGCGAGCGAGCGGTTGAGCTCGTGCTCGAAACGGCGGCGGTTGAAGAGGCCTGTCAGCGCGTCGTGGTCGGCGAGGTGCTGCAGGCGCCCCTCGAAGGTCTTGCGCTCGGAGATGTCGAGCACCTGGATGACCGCCTGGCGCGCGTCTGTCCCGGGCGCCTCGGCCTGCACGAGCGAGCCGGACAGCAGCGTCCAGATGTCGTGGCCCTCGGCGTCGATCAGTCGCTGCTCGCCCTGCACGGATTCGGCTCCGTCGATCAGGCGGGCGAGTGCGTCGGTCAGCTCGACCTGGTGGTCGGAGGGGGCCAGCGAGACGAGATCGCGGCCCGCAAGCTGCGTCGGGTCGCCGCCGACGAGCTCGGCGAGGGCGCGATTGGCGCGCACGATGCGGCCGGCCTCGGGTCCGTCCGCCGCGACGAGGGCCACGCCGATCGGCGCATGCTCGAAGGCGCCGCGAAACAGACCCTCGGCCTCGCGCCGTGCTCGCTCGGCACGCTTTCGGTCGGTGATGTCGGTGGCGATCGCGAGAAAGCCGGTCACGACGCCGCGCTCGCGCTGGGCGGTGACCGTGATCGAGACCTGGACGCGGTCGCCGTCGTTGCGCACGTAGGTCCACTCGCGTGTCTCGGCGTTGCCGGCGCGCGCGTTGGCGACGAGCACCTCGAAGCCCGGCTCCACGTCCAACGCCGTGGCGCGGGCCGCGAGCTCGGAGGCGTCGTGCAGGATGGCGGGCGTCGCCTGGCCGACGAGCTCGGAGGACGAGTAGCCGAGCATCTTCTCGGCGCCGGTGTTGAAGACCGTGATCGTGCCGTTGGCGCTCATGCCGATGATCGCGCACTCCGTCGCCGCCGCGAGTACCTGGGCGTAGCGGTCGTGAGCCTTGGCGAGGTCGCGCTCCAGCGACGTGCGCGCGCGCTCGGCCAAGACGACCTGCGTGACGTCGCGGGCGATCGTCGAGGCGCCGACGACGGCGCCGCTCGAGTCGCGGACGGGGGAGACGGTGATCTGCACGTCGACCACGCCGCCGTCGCGTCGCCGGCGGCGGGTCTCCAGGCGCTCGACCGTCCGGCCGGCGCGGATCTCGTCCCTGATCTCCTCGACCTCGCTGGGGCGGTCGGCGGGCTGCAGGAGCTCGATCGGGCGCTCGATCGCCTCGGCGGAGCTGTAGCCGAACAGCCGCTCGGCGCCGCGGTTCCAGGTCAGGATCGCGCCATCGAGGTCGGTGGCGATGACCGCGTCCTCTGCGAACTCGACGACCGCGAGGTAGCGCCCGAGGTGCGCCTCGGCGGCCTTCTGGGCGTTGATGTCGCGGATCTGCGCGACGGCGTGCAGCGGGGCGCCTTCGTCGTCGCGCACGAGCGAGACGTGCAGCTCGACCCAGACCGGGCGCCCCGAGGCATGGATATAGCGCTTCTCGAGCGCGTAGGACTGGATCTCGTCGGCGACGAGCTGTGCATAGAGGTCGAGGTCGGCTTGCAGGTCGGCGGGGTAGGTGATCTGCTGGAAGTCGACGGCGAGCAGGCCGGGCTCGTCGTACCCGACGATCTCGCACAGCGAGCGGTTGACGCGCAGGAAGCGCCCGTCGGGGCCGACGAGCGCCATCCCGATCGGCGCGTTCTCGAAGGAGGTGCGAAAGAGCTGCTCGGCAGTGCGCAGGGCGCGGTCGCCCTCGCGCCGTGCGCCACCGCCGCGGCGCTCGCCGCGCGGCCGGTTGACCAGCGCCTCGATCACGCCCGCGCAGGCGATCGCGATGACGGCGTAGAGCACGAGATCAAGTCGCCAGCTCACATGTCTGCATCGGCACTTTCGGGCGTTCTGCGTGAGCCGGTGGGAGGCTTCTGGGCATGGGTGGTTGATTTTCCTGCGCTGCCTGGTCAGGCCACGCGCCGGCGGTTGTCGCGGCGCTCGTTGACGGCATCGATGAAGGAGGGGTTGATCGGGCCGCTCGCGGGGGCGGGGGTCCGGCACCGGCATCTCTGGCGGGAGATCCGCCATATCCCCGGATTGTTCGCCAGAGTCGGCGATCTCGCGGCTGGTGTCGCGTCCGGGCGCGCTATGCGCCACTCGGTTCGACACGATCGCCCGCGAACGAGCGCGCGGAACGCCAGCACCAAGTCCTAAGCAGCCGGGGGAACGACCGGCCCGCGCGGCAGCTCGACGTCGGCTGCCGCCGCCCGCGCGTTCTCTTCCTTCACCGCGGCCCAGATCTCCTCGCGGTAGACGGGCAGCGCCTTCGGCGCCTCGATGCCGATCCGCACCGTGCTGCCGCTGACCTCCTGCACGTGCAGGACGATGTCGTCGCCGATGACGATGCGCTCGCCGACGCGGCGGGTGATGCTGAGCATCGCTGGAGACTACGCGGCTGTGGTGCCGGTGTCTGCGCCGGCGCTCGCCGCGAACAGCGGCGTGCGCACTTCCAGCCCAGGCGCGTCGTTGATCACCTGAAACGCAGCGGCGCCGGCCGGCGTGTTGGTGACCACGATCGGCGCACGCAGGTTCACGGTGAAGTCCACGACGCTCCCGGCGGCCCGCACGGTGACCCAGACGTCCGCCGGGCCCTCCCCGGCGATGCCCAGCCCCGCGGCATCGTCGTCGGCGAGCACGACCTCGTAGTCGGGGAAGAACTCCCACGGGCGG
>DATLNO010000122.1:0-10163 GCA_035536715.1 Solirubrobacteraceae bacterium | reverse complement strand
GATGTGGGCGCACATCATGCGCGACCGCTTCGGCGCCAAGGACGAGAAGTCGATGAAGCTGCGCTTCCACACGCAGACCGGCGGCGTCACGCTGACCGCCCAGCAGCCGCAGAACAACGTCGTGCGCGTCGCGCTGCAGGGCTTCGCCGCCGTCTGCGGCGGCACGCAGTCGCTGCACACCAACGGCTACGACGAGGCGCTCGCGCTGCCCTCGGAGCGCGCCGCGAAGATCGCGCTGCGCACGCAGCAGGTGATCGCGCACGAGTCCGGCGCGACCGACACCGTCGACCCGTTCGCGGGCTCCTACTACGTCGAGGCGCTGACCAACGAGATCGAGTCGCGCGCCTACGAGCTGATCGCCAAGGTCGACGAGCTGGGCGGCTCGGTCAACGCGATCGAGTTCATCACGAACGAGATCGACGAGTCCGCCTGGGGCTATCAGGAGCGCTACCGCCTCAAGCAGGACATCGTCGTCGGCGTCAACTCCTACGAGGAGGACGCGATCGAGGTCGAGGACATCCTGCGCGTCGACCCGGAGTCCGAGCGCGACCAGCTGACGCGCCTGGCGCAGTTCAAGGCCGACCGCGACCACGACCTCGTCGCGCGGCGCCTGGAGCAGGTGCGCGAGACCGCGCGCGGCGACGGCAACCTCGTCGACACGATCCGCGTGGCGCTCTCAGACCGCTGCTCGATGGGCGAGGTCTGCGCCGCGATGGGCGACGTCTTCGGGGCCTACACGCCACGGAGTTGACAGCGGGCCCCTCGTGGGCGCACCATGCTTGAAGAGAAACGCGCACGTTTGGCCGTCGTCACGGGGAGATGCACATGGAGGGGTTCGTCGTCCGCACTGCGCTCGCAGCCATGCTCGGGCTGGCGGTTCTCGCCGGCACGGCGAACGCCGCGACCGGCCTCAACGCCTACCGCGTCAAGGCGACGGGGGAGAACCTCCGCGCGCTGGCCGCGCAGGGCTTCGACCTGACCGAGGGCCGCAACCTCGACCGCGGCACGATCGACGTCGTCGGCAGCGCCGAGCAGATCGGCGCGGCGAAGGTCGACGCGCGCAAGGTGACCGACAACGGGGCCGTGCAGCTGCTCGCCGACCCGACCGCCGGCGCGAGCGACGCGGCGTTCGACGTCTGGACGAAGTACGACGCCGTCGACGGCGACGACAAGGAGCAGTACACCGAGCAGTACGAGCGGCTCGTCACCGACAACCCGGGCCTCGTCGCCAAGTACGTCCCCGGGCAGAGCGTGCGCGGCCGCGACATCGTCGCGCTGCAGGTCACCAAGGACGCGACCGGCGAGGACATCCCCGGCCGGCCGGCGGTGCTCTACAACGCGATGCAGCACGCGCGTGAGTGGCTCGCCGGCGAAACCTGCCGGCGCACGCTGGACTACTTCGCCGACAACTACGGCAAGACCCACAGCGCCGGCCTCGAGGTCACCCAGCTCGTCGACACGCGCGAGCTGTGGTTCGTGTGCGTCAACAACCCCGACGGCTACGAGTTCACGTTCACCCCCGGAAACCGCCTGTGGCGCAAGAACCTGCGCGACAACGACGGCGACGGCGTCATCAAGACCGGCGACGGCGTCGACCCGAACCGCAACTTCTCCTCCAACTGGGGCCGTGACGACGACGGCTCCTCGCCGGATCCCGCGTCGGAGACCTACCGCGGACCGTCGCCGGCCTCCGAGCCCGAGACGACGGCGATGCATGCCCTGTTCGACGAGATCCATCCCGTCTTCCACAAGAACGACCACACCGCGGCGCAGCTGCTGCTGTACCCGCAGGGCTTCCAGCAGGACACGCCCAGCGCCGACCACGAGATCTTCACGGCGCTCGCGGGCGACCCGTTCAAGCCCGCGATCCCCGGCTTCCCGCCGGAGCTGTCGGCGGGTCTGTACATCACCAACGGCGACTTCACCGACTGGGCCTACAACGTCAAGAACGCATTGTCGTTCACACCCGAGGGCACCGCGGCCGAGGACCCCAACCTGACGGGCTTCGAGTACCCGGACTCCGAGCTGCAGATCGAGCAGGAGTTCGATCGCCACCTGTCGTTCGCGCTCGATCTCGCGAAGTCCGCCGACCAGCCCGACGAGCCCGATTCGCATCTCGACAACGGCGCCGACGACTTCACGGTCGGGACGTTCGCCGAGTCCTATGGCGACCCGCAGCCGGTCGGCGCGACGGTCAAGCGCAAGCTCGGCGCCGTCCAGATGAAGTTCAAGGTCAACGGCGGAGCGACGAAGGTCGTCCCGACGGTGCCGTACAACGGCGGCGAGCGCTACTACAAGGACAAGGGCGTCTACTACCAGCGCGTGCGCGCCTTCGTCGTCGGCACGACCCCGGGTGACGCTGTCGAGGTCTGGTTCACCGCCGGCGACCGCGCCTCGGCCCACTTCACCTACCAGGCGACGGTCGAGTCCGACAAGCCGGTGCTGATCCTCTCCAACGAGGACTACTCCGGAAGGCAGCCGAACGCCAACCCGATACCCGGGCCGCGGTACCTCGACCCCTACCGCGCGGCGCTCGACGCCGCCGGCGTGCAGTACGACATCTACGATGTCGACGCGCACGGCCGGCGTGCGCCGGATCCGCTCGGCATCCTCGCCCACTACTCGCACGTCGTCTGGTACACCGGCGACGACTACGTCCCGCGCGAGCCCGACGCCCCCGGCGGCTCCGGGATCACCCGCTTGGCGGTCGACACGCAGAACGCCGTGCGCGACTTCATCAACGACGGCGGCAAGCTGTTCTTCACGGGTAAGAACGCCGGCCGCGTGTTCTCCGAGGGCTACAAATACAACCCGTTCCAGGTCGAGGAGAACACCTACTGCCAGAACGCCAACCCGTCCTGCATCGTCGTCCAGGACGACTTCCTGCAGTACTGGCTCGGCGCCTACCGCTACGTCGTCGGGGCGGGCGAGGACGCGACCGGGCAGCCGTTCGGAGTCCAGGGCACCGTGAACCCGTTCGACGCGCTCAGCCTGACGTTCAACGGCGCCGACTCGGCGCAGAACAACGACAGCACCGCGACGCTGCTGACAACCTCGTCGGTGCTCGATCCGGTGCGCTACCCGCTGTTCGCGGACTCGCGCGCGGCGGCCAGATGGCTGCGTCCGGGCGCGTCGCCGTTCGCGCCCCACGCCGGCAGCTGGTTCTTGTCTGCCGGCGCGGACGACGTCGCCTACAAGCGGCTGCTGAAGCCCTTCGCGATCCCGGCCGGCGGGGGCGCCGTAAAGCTCTGGACGTCGTTCGACCTCGAGCCGGACTACGACTACATGTTCGTCGAGATCCACCGAGTCGGCCATGACGACTGGACGACCCTCGCGGACGCCAACAACCACACGCACCCCGACGTCGGTCTGTCCTGCCCGACGACCGGCGGCGGATCGGCGTGGCACACAAACCACCCGTTCCTCGCGCACTACCAGACGGTCACCAACGCCGGCGCCGACTGCTTGCCGACGGGCTCGAGCGGCGCCTGGAACGCCGCCACCGGCAACTCGGGCGGCTGGCAGGAGTGGTCGCTCCCGATCCCGGCGCAGTACCACGGCCAGAACGTGGAGATCTCCGTGTCGGTCGCGACCGACCCCGCGTCGCTCGGGCTCGGTGCCTGGGTCGACGAGCTGAAGGTCGTCGACTCCGCCGCCAACCCCATCAACTCGGCCGATCCCTCGTTCGAGACGGGCATGGACGGCTGGACGCTGCCCGGGCCTCCCGGTCCGGCGGGCGCCGCCGGTCAGTCGCGCGAGACCGGCTGGGTGCGCGCGCAGAACGCGCCGTTCGTCGAGACGCCCGTCGTCACGACCACCGACACGGTCTACACCGGCTTCGGCTTCGAGGCGATCACCGGCGCCGCCAACCGCGCCGCGTTCATGCAGGCGGCGCTGACGCATCTCGGCGCTCCGCGCAAGCCGGCCTTCGACGCGCCCGCGGCGCAGACCGAGACCTCGGGCACCCCACCGGGCGGCGGCTCCGATCCAGGGCCCGGACCGCCTCCGGGCACCACGCCTCCGGGCACCACGACGCCCAGCCAGCTGCTGAACCGGCTCAACCTGCTGCTCAACCGCCGCCAGAGCCTGCGTGAGGTGCGGCGGCGTGGCGTGCTGGCGACGCTGGGCTGCAACCGCCGCTGCGTCGTGCGCGTGGACCTCGTCGTCAGCCGCGCCACCCAGCTGCGACTGCGACTGCCGTCGCGCCGGATCGGGCGCCGGACGTACGTCTTGCCGCGAGCCGGGCGCCGGACCCTGCGCATCCCACTCAGCGCCGCGGCGAAGCGGCGCCTGCTGCGTACCCGTTCGCTGCAGGTGTCGGTGCGGGCGACCTGGACGGGCGTGCGGCCCGCCGTGCGCCGCTCGGGGACGGTGCGCCTGAGATAGCGACGGGCTCGTGTCGTGAGGCGAACTTCTGACGCACGACACCAGGCCGCCGGCGGCAGCTCGAGCGGACGTCGTGCTCGCCGCCGTACTTGATCGTCAGCTCGGTCCAGCCGGAGATCGTCTCGCTCTTCGCTGCGTCGATCTCCCCGCGCGCGACAACGATGGCGTCGCGACGGCCGATCGACGCCCACAGGACGCGCGTGTCGGTGAGCAGGACGAGGCCTGAACCCATGCCGCTCTCGGCGGACGCGACGATGAGCGGGCGCTCGCCGTCGCGCAATAGCCGCGAGAGCGACCCGACGGCCGCCTGCCGCTCGATCAGGTGCGGCTCGGAGAGCGTCCGCGACACAGGGCGCGCAGCTCGGCGTCGCCGCGCTGGTCGACGCCCTCGGCGACGCGGGTGTCGGCGGCGAGCTGGACGACCACCGCGCGCGCCGCGCGCGATATGTCGTCGAGGATCCGGCCGGCCCGGTTCGTGTCGGGCCAGCGCAACGCGCGCTCGATCTCCCTGTCGTCCATGCTCGCCACGTAGGCGGTCACCGCGCCGCGCGGCCAGCGCTCGACCTCCGTTGCACCGTCCTCGGCAAGGATCCGGACCGACTCGTCCGTCAGCTCGATGACCTTCCGTGGCGAGCGCGGGGGGTCTTGCAACTTATGCGACTCATCGTCCGGTTTTCGCCAAGACCCCCCTCTGAGCCACGGTGTCGCGGCGCCACGGCCAACCGAGCCACCGGCAACGCGAGCTCAGCGGTGGGCGTCCTCGCAGTTGCGCGGGGTGTCGTGGCGGTCGACGATCGCGGTGTCCTTCCCGGGCCCGCAGTCCACGATGTCCGGCTTGCCGTCCAGCGCGTTGATGCGGTCCCGGCCGTCGCCGCCGTAGAGGCGGTCCGCGTCGAAGCCGCCCGTGATCCGGTCGTTGCCGGCACCGCCCTTGAGCAGGTCCGTGCCGCGGCCGCCTTCGAGCACGTCGTGACCGCCCCGTCCGTGGATCGTGTCGTCCCCGGTGCGCCCGTGCAGGAGATCATTGCCGGCCAGGCCGTCAAGCCTGTCGTTGTCTGCCTCGCCCTCGAGATGGTCGCTCAGCGGTGTGCCTCTGATGACGTCGTTGCCGCCGCGGCCGAGCACGAACACGCCGCGGTCACGCGGCGCGAACAGGCCGAAGCCGGCGAACGCGTTATCGCGATCGTTGAGCCGGACCTTCGTGCGCTCGGGTCCCGCAGTCGCGCCGTCGCCCTGCACGAGGTCAAAGGCGGCGTTGCGCCAATCGGTCGTGATATCGGCGTGGTTGGGGTTGTCGGGATGGCTGACGTCGTCGCCCATCACGACCTCGCAATCGCGCAGGCGGCGCGCCACGTCGCCCATCCTGTCGGGCGCGAGCGCGTAGGGCGCGTGCCCGAGCCCGCGGAAGTAGATGTGCACGACGTCGTGACCGGGGCCGCAGTCGACCTGTTCGGTGAACCCCTCGCCCTCCCAGAGGACGTCGTCGCCGTCGCCCAGCGACACCATGTCGGGCACGTCGCCGCTGACGACGATGTCGTTGCCCGGTCCCGCGGCAATCGCGTCCTGACCGTCGCCCGCGTGGATGCGGTCGTCGCCGGGGCCGCCGTCGAGGCGGTCGGTGCCGGGGCCGCCACGCAGGATGTCGTTCCCCGCGCCGCCGAGCAGCATCCTGTCGTCCCCGCGATCGGAATCCAAGTAGTCGTCGCCGGCACCGCCGTCGAGCAGCACGTCGTTGCCGAAGCCGGCCTCGACGAGCGCGTCCGCCCCGTCGCCTCCGACGAGCCGATCGTCGCCATCGCCGCCGTCGAGTAGGTCGTCGCCGGTGCCGCCATCGAGCTCGTCGTTGCCCGTGCCGCCGTTGAGGCGGTCCGCGCCGCCACCGCCCTTCAGCCGGTCGTTGCCCGAGCCGCCGCGCAGCAGGTCGCGCCCGTTGAGCCCGAACAGCTGGTCCTGCGCGGAGTTGCCGATCAGCGTGTCTGCGCCGGTGGTTCCGCGCAGCACGTCGTTGCCGCGTCCCCCCTCGATGACCTTCGCGGCCGCGGGCGGCACGAGCGCGAGGACGGCACAAAGGCACAGGGGGAGCAAACGACGCATCGCGGCGAGTATCGGCAGCGCACGGCGCTCGCCTGAGCGCCGCCATCCGCGAGCGACCAGCACTGAACCCGGTGCAGTCGTGGCACCCTTTCGGGAATGCGCAAGCTCCAGAGCCAGGGTGTTCACCACATAACGATCGTCGGCGCCGACCGCCAGACGTCGATCGACTTCTGGGAGGGCGTGCTCGGGATGCCGTTCGTGTTCGAGCAGCCCAACCTCGACCGCCCCTCCGAGAGCCACCTGTACTTCGATCCCGGCGACGGTCGACTGATCACGATCTTCACCAACGAGGAACGGGCGGCCGATCCCACCCGCACGCCGACGGACCAGGGCTGCGTACATCACATCGCGTTCGCAGTCTCGGCGGCGACGTTCGCGCAGACCGTCGAGCGCCTCGACGAGCGCGAGACCGAGCACAGCGGCGTCAAGGACCGCGGCTTCATGGACTCGATCTACTTCGAGGACCCGCTCGGGCTGCTGATCGAGCTCGCGTCCTATCGCTTCGAGCCACCGGCCGGGCACACGCACGCCGACGTGCTGCTCGAGGCGCACCACATCCGGGTCAAGCGCGACGACTACAACATCACGCAGGTCCATCTCGCCGACGCGATCGAAGCGCTCGTCGAGCGATCGACCGGCTCGCTCTCGCGATAAGTTCGCCGCCCGCCGAGGGTGACGCACGTCGGTACCGCGTCGACTCAGGCTGACGGGGCGACCGTGACGAGCTCGGCGTCGAGCGCGTCGAGTACCGGGCCGATCGCCGTGAAGCACATGCTCTGCAGCGGCCCGAAGACGAGCGTCGTGATGCCGACCGCCCGCACGGTGCCGTCGGGCGCGGGCGCGGTGTAGACCGGCCCGCCGCTGTCGCCCTCCCGCGCGGAGATCGTCGTGCAGGGCAGGCGCGTGCCGGGGAAGGAGCGCACGATCTTGCCGCACTGGTCGGCGCCGCTCGTGCGGCCGGTGAAGCAGACGCGCCGGCCGAGCAGCGGCCGCGCGGTTCCGCGCACGAACCAGGGCGGGCTGAAGAGGCCGCGCTCGACGACTGCCGCCGACGGCCTCCCCGCTCCGGAGGGCACCGGCAGCACGAGCGCGTCGAGCCTGCGCGGCCGCCGGAAGATGTTGCGCTGCACGCTGCCCAGCACGATCCCGGGCTGCGGCGGTCGCCGCAGCGCGGCGTTGCGCCGCCGCGTCACCCCCTTCCTGGTCACGCCGGCGCAGTGCCCAGCGCTCAGCCCGCCGGGGTGCGTGCCGAGGCGGATGAGAAAGCCCGACGTGCAGACCGCCGCCCCGTTGGGTGCGGGTGCGCCGGGGATGAGCTCCGCGCGGGCGAACACGAGCTCGCGGCCCGCCATCCAGCCGTCGAGATCGGGCGCATCGCCGGGACGGCGGATCAGGACGGTCGCCAGGCCGCGCGTCGCGATGAGGTCATAGGAGTTCTGAAATCCCGTCGCCGCCGCGCGCAGGGGCGTCCAGCCGGCGGCGACCAGGGCCGCCTCCACGCCCGTGGGCGCCACCGGCACCAGCGACGTCGCGAGCGCGCGCGCCTCGTCGCAGGTCGCGACGCTGACGTCGAGCAGGATCGCGTCGCCTGCCTTGTCACAGTGCGTGTACTCGCCGCCCTGGGCATGCGCGCTCGCGGCGCACGCGAGCACCGCTGCGAGGCTGAGGATGATCGTTCGCAACTCAGGCGAGGCCGTCGGCGCGGTAACGCTCGACGCCGAGGTCGACGAGCTCGGACAGCTCGCCGAGCAGCTTTGGCGTGGCGTCCTGCGGCGTGAAGTTGAAGCAGCTCCTGCCCTCCATCCGCTCGCGCAGTTCGTCGCTCAAGCTATCGAGCAGGTCGGGATGGCTCTGAACCGGCATGAGGTGAACGCTGACGTGGCCCTCGCGTTTGTGCACGGCGCCGAACCACATGTGCGTGCCGCTCGGGCCGGCGCGATTTGCCTGTACCTGGTAGTGGTCGGGCTCGTCGCGGATGACGGCGAGCGACGCGGCGTGGCGCTCCAGCAGCGCCCGCAGCGCGGCGAACAGCTCGTCAAGACCCTCCACGATTCTCGATGATACGGAGCGATCCCCGCCAAACGGGGGTCGTCATGCGCCGCACGGTCTGGTGAACTACGAGACGTGGCGCAAGGACGCTCCCTCCAGCGGATCGACCGGCTGCGTGCCGAGGTGGCGCACGCGGGGCACCGGCTCGCGGCGACCGGCCTTGTCAGCGGCCTGGCGGGCAACATCAGCGCGCGCTCGGGAGAGCTGATCGCGGTGACGCCGACGGGCGGGCGCCTGGCGACGCTCGGCGCCGAGGACATCGTCGTCGTGGATACGGCGGGCGGGCTCGTCGAAGCCCCGTTTGCCCCGACCTCCGAGCTGCCCTTCCACCTCGCCATCTACGATCACTTCGAGGCCGGCGCCGTCGTCCACACGCACCCGCCGATGGGAACCGCGGTCGCATGCGTCGCGGACGAGCTGCCCTGCATGCACTATTCGCTGCTGTCGCTCGGCGGCAACGTGCGCGTCGCGCGCTACGAGACGTTCGGCACCGACGACCTCGCGGCGAGCGTGATCGAGGCCCTCCAGGGACGGACCGCTGCGCTGATGGCCAGCCACGGTGCCGTCACGTACGGAGTGGACCTGCAGGCCGCGCTCGACGCGACCGAGTTGCTGGAGTGGGCATGCACGGTCTACGTCCACGCGCGGGCTTGCGGAACCCCGCGGGTGCTCGCCGACGACGAGCGCCGTGCGGTGGCGGAGGCGCTCGACGCCTATGACCGGGAGCGCGGTCAACAGCCGGACGGAAGCTGATCGCGGCGGCCGCCTGACGCGAAATGGGCGGCGACGAAGGGCCGCCCATCGCGGGAGTCAAGGTTGCAGGAAACTGCGACTAGCACGAGCATTGACTTCGGCGTACCGCGTGCGGACCTCGGCGATGGCGACTGGGGCGCGACGGCGACGGCCACCCGCCCACAGTGCGAGGTAGCCGACGATCCCGCCGGCGAGGCCGCGCATCATCGCGTCGAACAGCGGCATGCCGGCCTTCAGCGCGAGCAGTCAGCAGGGCGGCGATCGCGTCGCCCTTGAGAACTTCGAGGCGCTGTCCATCGCGCCGTAGAACTGCGCCTCGCGGGAGATCTCGTCGCGCCCGCAGGCGCGCCTCCTCCTCGGTGATCTGACCCGAGTTCAGGTCGGCGTCGATCGCCATCTGCTTGCCGGGCATCGCGTCGAGCGTGAAGCGCGCGCCGACCTCCGCCACGCGCCCCGCGCCGTTGGTCACGACGACGAACTGGATGACGATGAGGACGAGGAAGATGATGAGGCCGACGACGACGTTGCCGCCGACGACGAAGTCGCCGAACGCCGTGATGACATGGCCCGCGTCGCCCTCGAGCAGGATCAGGCGCGTGACCGACACGTTGATCGCGAGCCGGAACATCGTCGTCAGCAGCAGCAGCGAGGGGAACGACGACAGGTCGAGCGCCTTCTTCATGTAGAGCGTCGACACGAGGATCGCCAGCGCCAGCGCGATGTTCAGCGTGATGAACAGGTCGAGGATGAACGGCGGGATCGGGATGATCAGCATGCAGACGATCAGCACGACCGCGGCCGCGCCGAGCAGGTCCGTGTGCTTCATCAGCTTCGCGAGGCCGTCGGGAGTCTTCTTCTTCTCGGTGTCCATGAGCTAGACG
>DATLNO010000121.1:0-5032 GCA_035536715.1 Solirubrobacteraceae bacterium | reverse complement strand
GAACGCCGTGATCCGCCGCAGCTCCTTGACGCGCTCGACGATCTCCGGGCCGGTCAGGCGCGCGACGCGCTCCGTGCCGAACTCCTCGACGTTGAAGGACGCGATCGCGGTGCCGTAGGCCATCGCGAGCTTCAGCACGTCTAGGCTCGCGGCACCGCCGTGGGCGGCGACGCAGCCGACGAAGCCGCCGGCGAACGAGTCGCCCGCGCCGGTCGGATCGGCGACGAAGTCGACCGGAAAGGCGGGCACCCAGAACGAGTCGTCTGGGGTGACGAGGGCGGCGCCGTACTTGCCGAGCTTGACGACCATCGCCTTCGGCCCGTGCTCCATGATCTTGCGCGCGCCGGCGACGACCTCGCGCTCGCCAGTGAAGAGCTCCACCTCGGAGTCGTTGAGGATCACGCAGTCGACCTCGGAGATCGCGTCGACGAGCGCGTCCCTGGCGATGTTGATCCACAGATCCATCGAGTCCAGCGCGACGAACTGCGCGCGCTCGCACTGCTTGCGGACGTTGAGCTGCAGCTCGGGCAGGATGTTCGCCAGGAACAGGACGTCGGCGTCCTTTGACTGCTGGGAAAGCTTGGGGTCGAACGTCTCGAACACGTTGAGGTCGGTCTCGAGTGTGTCGCGCGCGTTCATGTTCTCGCGGTAGACGCCGCTCCAGAAGAACGTCTTGCCGCCCTCGACGTGCTCGATGTCGTCGGTGTTGACGTTGCGACCATGCAGGACCGCGTACTCGTCATCGCCAAAGTCGTCGCCGACTGGTCCGACCACGCGGATCTCGTCGAAGAAGGATGCGGCGAGCGAAAAATGCGTGGCTGCACCGCCGAGCATGCGCTCGCGTGCGCCGTGCGGGGTCTTGACCGCGTCGAACGCGATCGATCCTACGACTGTGACACTCATGGACTGGTCTCTATCCGTTCGTTCGCGTGGCCGGCGGTGAGCCTGGTGCTCAGCGCGGGAAGTATGGTGCCCTGGCACGATGCGCGCGATCCAGATGTCCGAGTACGGCGGTCCCGAGGTGCTCGCACTCGTCGAGCTGCCGGTGCCGGAGCCCGCCGACGGCGAGGTACTGGTGAAGGTCAGCCGCGCGGGCCTGAACTTCGCCGACACGCACCGACGCACGAACACCTACATCGCCAAGGATGACCTACCGCTCGTGCCCGGCTCTGAGGTCGCGGGCGTGCGCGCGGACAGCGGCGAGCGCGTCGTCGCGCTCTGCGGATCGGGCGGTTACGCGGAGTACGCCACCGCACCGGGCGCGCTGACGTTCCCGATCCCCGACGGGATCGACGACGAGACCGCGCTCGCGCTCGTACTCCAGGGCCTGACAGCCTGGCACCTCTACCGCACGTGCGCGCGCGTGCGCGCGGGCGAGAGCGTCGTCGTGCACGCCGCGGCCGGCGGCGTCGGCTCGCTCGCTGTGCAGCTCGGCAAGCGGATGGGCGCGGGGCGGGTCATCGCGACGGCCTCCACCGAGGCCAAGCGTACGCTGGCGCGCGAGCTCGGCGCCGACGTTGCCGTCGACGGTGCCGCCGAGGGATTGCGCGATCGGCTGATCGAGGCCAACCACGGCGCGCCGGTCGACGCCGTCTTCGAGATGGCGGGCGGCGCGGTGTTCGACGAGTCGCTCGCTGCGCTCGCCCCGTTCGGCCGCCTCGTGATCTACGGGATCGCGTCGGGCGAGGGCAACACGGTCCGCAGCGGGAGCCTCATGGGCCACTCGCACGCGGTCGTGGGATTCTGGTTCACGCACTGTCTCGGGCGCCCGGCGATGATCGACGAAGCGCTGGCCGATCTGTTCGAGCGCGTGCGGCGCGGCGAGCTGCGCGTCGTGACCGGACCCGCCTATCCGCTTTCGGAGGCAGCGCAGGCCCAGACAGATCTCACGGCGCGACGCACGACCGGCAAGATCACGCTCGATCCGGCGGCCTGAACATCCTCCGCGGCCGGATGGCCGACCTGGAAAGCAGGTTTTGTTCTAGAACATGGCGGCATTCAGGGGGCTCCGAACCTATCCAGTTCGATCCCAAATCTGTCCATCGCCCCCTCCCACGCGCGAAAATCCTGCCTCCCCCTGTGGTTGGCGTCCGCTGAGCGCGATAAGAGAGCCATGTCCATCCCTCGCCGCATTCGCGCCGGACGCCCCGCCGCGCAGGCCAAGTCCAATGCGGACTCGCCCCGCCGCTGGATGGAGTCCGAGGATGCGATGGACCTCTGGTACGAGTACCAGCGCAGCGGCGACCAGCAGCTGCGCGACCGCCTCGTCCTAACCTACGCGCCGCTGGTGAAGTTCATCGTCTACCGCAAGATCGGTGAACTGCCCGCCAGCTGCGAGGTCGACGATCTCGTCTCCGCCGGCCTCGAGGCGCTCATCAAGTCGCTTGACCGTTACGACCCCGGGAAGGGCGCGACGCTCGAGCAGTTCGCGTGGACGCGGATTCACGGCGCCGTCATCGACGAGCTGCGGCGCGGCGATTGGGCGCCGCGCTCGCTGCGCCGCTGGGAGCGCGACATGCGCCGGGTGCAGAGCGAGTGTCGCTCGATTCACGGCCGCAGCCCGTCCGACGCCGAGCTCGCCGACGCGCTGAACATGACCGCGCACGAGCTCGTCGCCCGCAAGCGCGACCTGATCTCCTCCGACGTGACCTCGCTGAACACGCTCGTGCTGGCGCACGACGGCGCGAGCGTCGAGCGCATCGACGTGCTGCCCAGCGACGACGATTCGACCGACCCGCTGCACGAGGCCGCCAAGACGCAGGCCAAGGAGCACTTTCGCCGCGCCTTCGCGGCGCTTGGCCGCCGCGAGCGCGAGGTCGCCGTCCTGCTGTACGTCAATAACCTCACGCTGCGTGAGGTCGGCGAGGTGCTCGGCGTCTCCGAGAGCCGGGTCTGCCAGATCCACGGCGAGCTGAAGAAGACGCTCAAGCGCGCCCTGGCCAACGACGCCGAGCTGCTGCGCGAAGTCGCCTGAGGCTCGGGCCCCGGTCCCCGGGCCCGCCCGGTGTTGGGTCTGGCGTGTGAGTACCGCGGACGCTCGTGAACTGATCCTTGAAGGAAGGGTGGACCGGCGCTCGTGGCGTTCGCTCTGGAGGCTGGGTTCCCAGGGCGGTTTCTCGGGGGGTCTTGGAGGTTATGCGCCTATTTGTCGCATAAGTTCCAAGACCCCTCGGGCCGCCATCACCGCCGGTCCCTCGCTCCCTTCATCGATGCTGTTCACAAGCATCTCGCACTCCCTCAAGGCGAAAAGCGACCTCGCGCTCAGCCAGGCTCGTCGGGGTTCGCCGCCTGCTCGTCGAGCTTCCCGCGCAGGTAGGCGGCCTTGTCGGCGCGGCGGTCGGCCGCGTATTCCTCCTGCTCGGTCGGCGCCTCCTTGGCGCGCTTGCGCTCTGACAGCTCGCGCTGGAGCTGCTCGATGCGCAGCGTCTCGGTCGTGGGTTCGTCGTCGTCCATGGCGCGAGGCGAGGCGCGCTACTTACCGGTCGTGCGGTGCATCGTGCCGCGCGCATGGCCGGCGCGTCCGCGGCCGGCGCCCGCGCCGTCGCGTGCGCCGCCGCGCACCGGCGGCGGGGTGCGCTTGACGAGCAGCCGCAGCGCGCGGTCGGCCGGCCCCTCCTCCTCCCGCTCGGTGAGCGTGTCCGGATGGACCGTGCGGAACGCCGGCCCACGGCCGGGGACGACGACCGCGACGACGACCTTCGTGCGGCTCGGGGCGTCGAAGACGATCCCGTCGAGCTTCGGGCCGTCGCCGGTGACGGTCACGAGTGCGCCTGTGCTTGTCAGCTCCATCGAGCCAGCGTACTCCCGGCCGCAGCGTCTCGATCCTCAAGATGTTTCACAACGTGCCGATACGAATGATTGGTTTGCCTGATCTGACTCGTCACGCCCGCACCTCCCAGCTCCGGCGGCGATGAAACGCGGGCGGCACCGACCGGGGCAAGCGCCGCCGCGCGGTCCCGTAGACGACCGCGCCTGGTCGACGCGCACGAACATCCATGCCCGCGATTCCGGTAAGGACGTCGTCCGCTACCTGCCGCTGCCCGCCGAGACGGGTCCGACCTGGGCCCCCGACCGGCTGTCGATCTGGCCGGTCGAGGGCGGCCGCTACGGCATCGACGCGCAGTACCACGGAGCGACCGGAGCGCAGCGCGCCGAGCACCAGCGTGTCCGCCTCGGCGAGAACGGCCTGCACGCGACGGTGCGACCGGGGAAGGACGGCGCGACGATCCTGCGACTGGGCCCGCTCGCCCACCAGGCCGCGTGGATGGCGCTCGAGGCATTTCTCGGGCCGCCGCTGGATCTGCCGCCAGTCGCCTGAACGATCAGCGTCCCTCCAGGCGATAGGCCCACGCGAGCGCCTCGGCGAGAGCAGGGCGGCGGCTCGGGGGTGACCGGTTGGACGGATTGGAGGGATTGGCGGCTCAGGCATAGACGTCGAGCGGTCGTGGCGGGCTGACGACCACGTGCGCGGGCTTGCCGGTGACGGCCGTCAGCGCCTGCTGCAGCTCGGCGCCGTGGCGTCGGCGAGCTCGGTCGGCGCGCCGGCACGGGCGCGGACGTTGACGCGCAGCAGCTCGCGCCGGCCGTCAGCGCCGGATGCTGATCCAGCGCGCCGAGCCTGCGCTGCCTGCGGGCCGTCGATGATCCGCAGCAGCACGACGCGCTCGCCCCCCGTCTCCGCGACGATCAGACGCAGCACGTCGCCGACCCTGCACCTCGTCGGGCAGGTGCGCCGCCAGCGGGGTGCCGGCGAGCACGATGATCCCCTTCTGGCCGGCACGCTCGGCACCGCTCGCGACGACCTTCATCCCCTCGCGCAGGACCAGGTCCGGCAGCCTGCGCGCAGCAGCGCCGCTTCCACGCACAGCATGGCCATGCGCTCAAGGATGACGGCTGCGGGTCGATCACCAAGCCCAATGGAACGCGGGCTCTACATCGCTGCCTCGGGAATGCTTGCCGAGCCGGTCCGCCAGGACCTGATCTCGCACGACCTCGCCAACGCCTCGACGGCCGGCAAGGCCGACCGCGTCAA
>DATLNO010000120.1:0-17085 GCA_035536715.1 Solirubrobacteraceae bacterium | reverse complement strand
TGACGAACACCCAGACGCTCGTCGACGCCCCGCACACGGATCTGCGCCGCGCGCGCGCGGCGTCGCTGTCGCTGATCCCGACGACGACGGGATCGGCGACCGCGATCGGGCTGATCGTGCCCGAGCTGCAAGGCAAGCTCGATGGGCTCGCCGTCCGCGTCCCGCTGCTCAACGCGTCGCTCACCGATGCCGTCTTCGAGGTCGCGCGCCCGACCACCATCGCGGAGGTCAACGCGCTGATGAAGGCGGCCGCGAACCAGGGACCGCTGGCAGGCATCCTCGGCTATGAGGAGCGGCCGCTGGTGTCCGTCGACTTCAAGGACGACCCGCGCTCGGGGATCCTCGACGCGCTGTCGACGATGGTGACCGACGAGACTCAGGTGAAGGTGCTTGCCTGGTACGACAACGAGTGGGGCTACGCCAACCGGCTCGTCGAGCTCGCCGCGGCGGTCGGCGCGCAGCTGGAGCGATAGCGCGATGAGCGTCGGCGCTGCACCACGGACCGCGGACCTGCGCAACTACGTTGTCGTCACCGGCGCCTACTGGGCCGACACGCTCACCGACGGGGCAATCCGGCTGCTCGTCCTCTTCTACTTCTTCGAGCGCGGCTTCAGCCCGATTGCGGTCGCGTCGCTGTTCTTGTTCTACGAGTTCTTCGGGATCGTCACGAACCTCGTCGGCGGCTGGCTGGCCGCCCGCATGGGTCTGCGATTCACCCTGGTCGGCGGCCTGGCGACCCAGCTCGTCGCGCTCGCGATGTTGCTTGTTGCCCCCGAGTCGCTGCTCGTCGTGGCGTACGTGATGGCCGCCCAGGCGCTGTCGGGAATCGCAAAGGACCTCACGAAGATGAGCTCCAAGAGCGCGATCAAGCTCGTCGTCCCAGAGGATGCGTCAGGGCAGCTGTATCGCTGGGTCGCGCTGCTGACCGGATCGAAGAACGCGATCAAGGGCGTCGGCTTCTTTCTCGGCGGGCTGCTGCTGACGACGATCGGTTTCCATGCGGCGCTCGTCGTGCTGATGGCGATCGTCGCGTCGGCGCTCGTGCTGGTGCTCGTCCTCATGCGCGGCGAGCTCGGCCGTCCCGATCGCAAGGCGAAGTTCCGCGGCATGTTCTCCAACAACCGGTCGGTCAACGTCCTGGCGTCAGCGCGGATCTTCCTCTTCGCCTCGCGCGACGTGTGGTTCGTCGTCGGGGTGCCGGTGTTCTTGCGGTCCGAGGAGGGCTGGTCGTTCTGGCAGGTCGGCGCGTTCCTTGCGGTCTGGGTGATCGGCTACGGCTTCGTGCAGGCGACGGCACCGCGCTACATCCGCGACCCCGATGGCCACACGGCGACGTGGCTTGCCTTTGCGCTCGCCGCGTTTCCCGCCGGCGTCGCGATCGCGCTTGCCGCCGGCGTGGACGGCTCGGTCGCGGTCGTGGCAGGGCTGATCGCCTTCGGCCTCGTGTTCGCGCTCAACTCAGCCGTGCACAGCTACCTCATCCTCACCTATGCCGAAGGCGACAAAGTCGCGATGAACGTCGGCTTCTACTACATGGCCAACGCCGCCGGCCGCCTCACGGGCACGATCCTTTCGGGAGTGCTCTACCAGTGGCAAGGGCTCGAGGCCTGTCTGTGGTGCTCGGCGATCTTCGTGCTCGCGACGGGATTGCTGTCGCGATCGCTGCCGAGCACGCGCCGCCACACAGCCTGTCCGATGCCGGCGGCCTGAAGCGCGGCGCCGCTCGCCTCAGCCGCGCGAGCGGCCGCCGACGCCCGTCAGCAGCTCGCGCACCCGCGCGGGGCCGGCGTTGCCCGGCTGCAGCGGCGCGGTCTGCAGCCCGTCGCCGCGGCGCATCGCGTCGATCAGCTCGAGCAGCGCCTCGCCGGACGTCCGCGTCGGCGTCCAGCCGAGCTCTTCGCGAGCACGGGTCGTGTCCATCAGCGGTACGCCGAGCGCCAGGTCCAGCCAGCCGGCCGGCGTCGGCTGCAGGCGCAGCCTCCAGGACACGTCGACCACGGCCCGCATGGCCTTCGGACGGACCGCGACGGGCCGCGCGCCAAGCAGCCGTCCCAGCTCGGGCGGATCGAGCACGGGCTCCGCGGCGACGTTGAAGGCGCCGCGCGCATCGCTCATCAGCGCGAGCCGGTAGGCCTCGCCGACGTCAAGTGAGTGGACGCCCTGGAAGCGCAGGCGCTCCATGGCGGGCACGATCGGGATCAGGCGGCGGCGCAGCAGCGGCGTCGGCAGCAACGGGCCGGCGAACAGCCGCCGGATGCCTGAGGCAGCGTCGCCCTTGAAGATCAGGCCCGGTCGCAGCCGCACCACGCGGATGTCCTCGTGCGCGCGCTCGAACGTGTCGAGGATCGCCTCGACGTCGGCCTTGTCGCGCGAGTAGAACGATGTCGGGATGCCGCCGGTCGGCCAGCTCTCGTCG
The DNA here is from genome assembly GCA_035536715.1 of Solirubrobacteraceae bacterium. GTDB lineage: Bacteria > Actinomycetota > Thermoleophilia > Solirubrobacterales > Solirubrobacteraceae > CADCVQ01. The sequence goes on along the minus strand of DATLNO010000120.1, from coordinate 14,669 downwards.
ACGCGGCGGTCCTTTGGCCCCGGCGAATACGCACCCACTGAAGAGGCATGGACGAGCGACGAAACGCCCGCGGCGGCGGCCGCCTCGAACACGCGCCGCGAGCCTTCGACGTTGACGAGGCGCGTCTCGTCGCGGTCATGAGAGGGCTGGATCAGCCAGGCCAGGTGGACGACGGCGGCAACACCGTGAAACGCCGCGGTGAGGTCATCGCGGGCGACGTCGGCGCAGACCCAGCGCGTGCGCTCGAAGGACATGCCCGGCCGCCGCCGGGCGATCCCGACGATCTCCTCGACGTTGTCGTCGCCGCTGAGCGCAGCAAGCACGCTCGTGCCGACGTTGCCGGTCGCGCCCGTGATTGCGACGCGCATCAGAGTTGCCCGCTGCGGGATGGCAACAGGCGCTCAGGCTGGACCCGCTGCGTGGCGTCAGAGCTGCTCGGTGAGAGCTGCGGCACGGAGGCCGGTTACCCGAAAGCGCGAGCCGGCAACACGATTCACTGTCATCAACGGGACACCATCCGGCGGAATGGGACCGCGCGACGCGGGTACCCGGGACCCAAGCCCTGCAACCGACCGAGGAGCTTCGAAATGAGCACCCAGACCGAGACCGGTGACGTTACCGGCACGAAGGACGAGGGACTGGCGCGGGCATGACCTACGACGACCACGAGCGCGAGGCCCCGCCGCACGACACGGAGTCCGACGAGCCGTTCGGGCCGCTGACGCCGGACGACGAGACCCCGGTCGGCGACACGCCGGAGGCGCATGACGAGATCTCGCCTCATGACCTGCCGCCGGACCATCCCGGCCGTCAGCAGGCCGAACGCGAGGCTGGTTCGGAAGGGACCACACGCGGCAACGTCTGATGTCGCGCTGACGTGACCGGCGCGCCGCAGACGCGGCGCGCTGGCAGACTGCGCGGGATGCACTCGCGCGCGACAGCCCTGCTACTTCCGGCCGGTCTCAGCGCCTCCGGCACCGCCGACCGGCTTGCCGCTCTCGTTCCCGTCCAGACGCAGAACAGCCACTCGATCGACCGCACGTTCTGGGACACGTTCGACGGGCGGTTGCACCGCGCCGGGCTGTCCCTCGCCGAAGCCGGTGGGCGGCTCGTGCTGATGGACGCCACGACCCATGCCGAGCGGGCCAGCGGGCAGTACCCGCGCCGCGCGCGCCGGCTGCTGACCGAGAACCTGCCCGCGGGAGCGCTACGCGACGAGCTCGAACCGATCATCGAGATGCGCGCGCTGACGCCGATCGCCCGCGTGCGCAGCCGCCAGCTGCCGATCAACGTGCTCGACGACTTGGGCAAGATCGTCGTTCGCCTGCGCGCTGAGGAGCCGACCGCGCTGCCCGGAGGCGATGATCAGCATCCGCTGCGCTCCCGCCTGCACGTCGTCGGCGTCCGCGGCTACGACGCCGACTACGAACGCGTGCTGGCGATCCTGACCGGTGATGTCGGCCTGCAGGGTGCTGTGCGGCCGGTGCTCGACGACGCTCTTGCCACGCTCGAGCGCCCGCTCGGCGGGACGTCATCCAAGCTCCGCATCGAGCTCGACGCGTCCGCGCGCGCGGACGCGGCCGCGGTCCAGATCCTGCGCCGGCTCGCCGAGGTCGTCGTGGACAACCTGCCCGGGACGCTCGCCGACGTCGACTCGGAGTTCCTGCACGACCTGCGCGTGGCGGTGCGCCGCTCCAGGGCGCTGCAGCGCGAGCTGCGCGGCGTGTTCCCACCAGAGCCACTGCGCGTCTTTCGCGACGGCTTCCGCGAGCTGCAGGTGCTGACCGGCCCGACGCGCGACCTCGACGTCCAGCTGCTCGAGTTCGGCGCCCTCTGTGATGGCCTGGGGGAGGGCGCGGCGGGCGACGTCGCACCGCTGCGGGCATTGCTCGAGCGCCGGCTCGTCGCCGAGCGCAAGACGATGGTGGCGGGTCTGCGCTCGGAGCGCACCACAGTCCTGCTGGAGAACTGGGCGCAGTTCCTCGACGGGCTCGTCGAGGCGCCCGAGGGCGACCGCCCGGACGCGGCACGGCCGATCGCCGACGTCGCCGCCGAGCGGATCGGCACGGTCTACCGGCGGATGGTGAAGATGGGCAACGCGATCGACGACGACAGCCCGCACGAGTCGCTGCATGACCTGCGCAAGAAGGGCAAGGAGCTGCGCTACCTGCTCGAGTTCTTCAGTTCGCTCTATCCGCCAGAGGTCGTCAAGCCGATGGTGGCGACGCTGAAAGGGCTGCAAGACGTGCTCGGGCGCTTTCAGGACCGCGAGGTGCAGGCCGATCTGCTGCGCGCGCTGGGCGGCGACATCGCCGCGATGGAGGGCGGGGCGGCGGCACTCATGGCGATGGGCGTGCTCGTCGAGCGGCTGAACGAGCAGCAGGAGCAGGCGCGGGCAGAGTTCGACGCGAGCTTCGCGCAGTTCGCGGCCAAGCCCCAGCGCAAGATCGTCGCCCGGACGTTCGGATGACGAAGGTCGTCGCCCTCTACAACATCAAGGGTGGCGTCGGCAAGACGTCCGCGGCGGTCAACCTTTCCTGGATCGCGGCCGAGCAGGGATCGCGGGTGCTGCTGTGGGATCTCGATCCGCAGGGCGCTGCGAGCTTCCTGCTGCGAATCAGGCCCAAGGTGCGCGGCGGCGGGTCCAAGCTCGTGCGCGGCAAGAGCGACCCGGCGACGCTGTTGAAGGGCTCCGATCACGAGCGCCTGGATCTGCTGCCGGCCGACTTCTCCTATCGCAACATGGATCTCGTCCTGGATGCAATCAAGCGCCCGCAGCAGGGCCTGCAGCGGGTGATCGAGCCGCTCGCGGGCGACTACGACTACGTCTTCCTGGACTGCCCGCCGGCGATCTCGCTGGTCTCGGAGAGCGTCTTCGCGGCGGCCGACGTCCTAGTCGTTCCCCTGATCCCGTCGCCGCTGTCGCTGCGCACGTTCGAGCAGCTGCAGCGCTTCGTGGCCTCCGAGGTGCCCAAGCCACGCCCGCGGATCGTCGCCTTCTTCTCGATGGCCGATGGCCGCAAGACGATGCACCGCGAGATCATGGGCGCGCTCAGGGCAGCCGGCGACGGCGCGGTCCTGGGCGCGGCGATCCCGGCGGCGAGCGACGTGGAGAAGATGGCGCTCACGCGTCGGCCACTCGCCGGCTTCGCCCCCCGCGGCCGTGCCGCGCGCGCCTACGTGGCGCTCTGGGACGAGTTGCGGCCGCGGATCTGATGGGGGCCGGGACGTCTCGGCGCCGCAGTACGATCGCCGACGATGCCTGACGCCCCGGATCACGGCCTGCTGAGCCGCTCCCTCTCGGACGTGCTTGGAGCGCTCGCGTCCCAGCACGAGCTTGTCGGCGGCGGCGGGCCGGCCGCCGCCATCACCGCGGCCGCGGCGGCGGCGGTCACCGCGAAGGTCGCGCGCGGCTCGCGCGTCACGTGGATCGAGGCAGGCGGCGCGATCGCCCTTGCCGAGTCCCTGCGGATGCAGGCTCAGGCGCTGATCGAGCGCGACGCCGACGCCTATCAGGAAGCCTCCGCCGCGCTGGCCCGGTCGCAGCGTTCGGCGCGCCAAGGCGTGGCAGGCCCCGCATCGACGGTCCCCGCCCGCGAGCCGGCGGACCGCGAGCGCCTGGTCGGCGAGGCCCTGATCCACGCCGCCGACCTGTCGCTGGCGATCGCCGAGACGGCGAGCGAGATCTCCCAGCTCGCTGCGCAGGTCTCACGCTACTGCCCCGCGTCCCTGAAGTCCGACGCGCTGACCGCGGTGGCGCTCGCCGAGGCGGCCGCCTGTGCGTCGGCGCACCTCGTCGAGGTCAACCGCCGGCTGCCGCCGGACGACCCGCGCCGGGCGGCGTCGGGCGAGGCTGCCGAGGCGGCGTCGCGGGCGCGCGAGCAAGTGCTGTAGGCATACCGGATCGAGGCCGTCCGTGCCCGCAGACGCCGAGGTCAAACGCCTCGTGCCACTCGGCGGGCAGGTCGAGCAGGTTTGCGATGGGTACTGCACCGCGGTGGCGGCGAAGCGCGGGCAAGCCGTTTCGATCGCCGTCGGCGACGCGTCGAAGCCGACGACGAGCGCGCGCCTTCCGGCGCCCTCCACCTGCGATGTCCACTCCCGAGCAGCGGGTGCGGGCCGCCACGTTCCCAGGGAACCACGTCATGGCTATCTGCGGACGCGAGGTACATCGCTCGAAGATCGCGGTTGGGTCGGCATCCTCCGCCATGCCGCCGATTCACCCAGGAGTTGACGGGCGAGCCTCATTACGCCGAGTAGCGGGCGCGGTAGGCGTGGTCTCGAGCCGGCGCGACTGGGTCCGGCCGACGCTTGCGAACGCATGATGAACGCGGGAGATCCCGCCACGCGCGGAGTACGTGGACGGGGTGTGTCGAACACCCGTCGGCGGGCGACGATAATCCGTCACACCCCCGCGACGCACCGGCCGTCGTGGCAGCTGTGCAGCGTCAGCTTCTGACGGTCGAGCGGAGTTAGCCGCCGGCCTCGGTGAACCTCACATCGCGGTCACGGTCGACCGACCAGCGCCCGCGCCGCCACGCGATCCTCGTGCCGTCGGCGAGCCGAACCGCCGTGTGCCCGAGACACGGCTCGCCCCAGAGCGTCGCCTCGAGCGGACGCTCGTGCTCAGGGGTGTCGCCCAGCCCGCTCGCGACATGCGCAGCCGGATAGGTCACGACGATCGAGCCGCTGCGCACCCACACCGGGATCAGCTCGCGCGGCGCCGGTGCGACAACCTCACCGCCGCCCCGCGCGTGCATCCCGGACCACGTCTCGATCCAGTCGCCCCGCGGCAGCGCGACCTCGCGCGAGCGCGCACCCTCGTCGAGCACCGGCGCGACCCACAGCGCGGGGCCGAAGCCGTAGGCGTCGGCGACGGTCCACCCGCGGTCGTCCTCCGGGTCGGTGAGGTGCAGCGGCCGGATGATCGGCAGGCCGCTGCGCCGCGCGCTCGCCGCCGCGGCACGGATGTAGGGCACGAGCCGCTCGTGCAGCAGGACGTAGGCGCGGTAGATGCGTAAGGTGGCCGGGTCATAGGTCCACGGCTCCTGCACCATCCGGCCGTGCGCCTGCATGAGCGGTGTGAAGCAGCCCAACTGCGCCCAGCGCACGAGCAGCTCGGCGGGGCAGCGCTCGACGAGGCGGTGACCGAGGTAGCCGCCGACGTCGTGCGACCAGTTCGAGAAGCCGGTCGCGGCCGCCGAGATCGTCGCCGCCACGAGCACGCGCAGCGACCAGTGATCCGACGCCTGGTCACCGCCCCACACGATCCCCGTCGCCTGCTGGCCGGTCCAGCCGCTGCGGCCGAAGAGCACACCGCGGCCGGGGTGGACCTCGTCCAGCGCGCGTTGCATGCTGCGGCGATACAGGCCACCGAGCCGCCAGGCGCCGTCCGCCCCGGTGCTGCCATCGGCGAAGCGGACGTCGTCGGGGAAGTAGTAGCCCTCGCCGTCATCGGCCTTGATGCCCTCGACGCCGAGCGCGAGCGCCCCCTTGGCCTGCTCGCGCCACCACGCCTCGGCCGCCGGCGAGGTGAAGTCGATCGGCGAGCCCGTGCCCATCCACCAGCGCGTGGTGAACGCCTCGCCGCCGGCGCCGCACACGTAGTGCCCGGCGGCCTTGCCCGCGGCGTAGTTGGACGCCGGCGCGCGATGCAGCGCCCGCGACTGCGCGTCAGGCGGCGTCTGTCCCTCCGAGGAATCGACGTTGGTCCACGGCGTCACCCAGACCACGGTCCGCACGCCCGCCGCCCGGAACTCCCGCACCATCGCCGTGAAATCGGTGAACTGGTGGGGATTCGGGATCCATGTGTTGTATTGCGTCTCCCACGGCGAATCGAGCACGAGGGCGTCGAGCGGGATCGCGTTCTCGGCGCAGCCGTGGAAGTCGTCCTCGACCTCGGTCTGGTGGCCGTACACGTCGCGCGACTTCCAGAAGCCGTAGCCCCACTCGGGCAGGACCGCCGGCAGCCCGCTCGCCCGCAGATGGCGCCGCAGGCGGCCGGCGGGGGAGGGGTCGGTGTGGACGGTGAGCTGCAACGGCCCGGCGTTGCAGCGCGCCGACGCCGACGTGCGGTCGGCGCCGAAGTGAAAGCGCATCCCGTTGCCGTGTCCATCCACGTGTACGGCGTAACCGCGCGAGGACTGAAAGAACGGGACCGGCGCATAGTCCCCCTGCGGGATCCCGCCGATCGCCAGCATGTCCGGCGGGCAGTCCGGTCCGGTGTAGGCGCGATCGGCGCCGAGCTGGATGCGCCGGCCGGCGTGATCCACGCGCAGCGCGTGGCGCGCGCCGAGCCCAGCGAAGTGCTCATCCGTCCGGGCGTCCCAGCCCGCGGCGTGGCGCAGGGGATCGCCCTCGACGTCGAGCTGAAACTGCACGGTGTCGTCGTAGGGCAGCGTGATGCGCAACCGGCCGCGGCGCCCGCCATCGAAGCGCAGCGCGAGCTCGACGCCGTCGGCCAGCGGCTCGGCGAGCGTCGCGGAGACCACGCGCTCGGAAATCTCGAGCTCCTCGGACGCGATCACGCCCTCCGTGAACTGGATGAACTGATCGCCGACCGTCCCGTCGGCGCACCAGATCCCGAAGCCCTGGATCAGGCGGCGCCCGTCGCGGCGAATGTCGATCGCGAACGGGCGTCGCGCGATCTCTATCGTCAGCGCGGCGCGCGTGAGGATGAGGGCGTCCGCGACCGTGGCGGTGTGAACCGGCATCGGCGCAAGATTCTCCTGCCGAGTCGGGCCTCCGTCGCCCGTTCACACGAAGGTCACACCGCGCTTCCAAGCCGTTTACAAAACCGCAGGCTTTGCAGGTCAATTTCCAGTGCGAGAGATGAGCGAACTCCGAGCCAGGGAGCATCGATGACCCCTCCATCGACCAGCCGGGTCGACCTGCACTGCCATTCGACCGCCTCGGCGGTGTCAAAGCTCGGCGTGCAGCGCGCGCTCGGCCTGCCGGAGTGCGCCACACCGCCGCAGGAGGTCTACGACCTCGCCAAGCGTCGCGGCATGGATTTCGTGACGATCACCGATCACGACACCATCGATGGCGCGCTGTACCTCGCGGCGCGCTACGACGACGCGTTCGTCTCCGAGGAACTCACGGCCCGGTTTCGCGGCGAGCGGCAGGCCGTGCACATCCTCGTCTGGGGTATCACGCCTCGGGATCACGAGCGCCTGCAGGCGCTCGCCGGCGACGTCGAGGCCGTCGCCGAAGAGCTTTCGGAGCGCCGCATCGCGTGCGCGCTCGCACACCCGTTCTATGCCGTCGCGGCGCCGCTGCTGCCGCGCCATCGCCGCCGCCTCGCGCAGCTCTTTCCGATCTGGGAGACGCGCAACGGCTCCCGCGCCCGCGAGCTCAACTCGCCGGCCGAGGTCTACATCGAGACGCATGGCGGCACCGGCGTCGCCGGCTCCGACGACCACGCCGGCGTCGACATCGGTCGCACGTTCACGCAGACGACGACGTGCGCGACGTGGCGCGAGTTCCTCGACCAGGTCGTCGCCGGCGACGCGACGCCGCTCGGCGAGCACGGCAGCGCCGCCAAGTGGACACACGCCGCGATGGCGCTCACCACCCGCGCGCTCGGCCGCGGTGAGAGCAGCGGAGCGGCCCCCAACCCGGCGGCGATCCTGACGATGGTCCAGCGGCTGATGCGCGAAGGCGACGCACGCGCCAGCCACACGGGCACCGGCCTGTGCTCGGACGACGCGCGCGCGCTGCTGCGCGCCTGGCTGAACGCCGTCGACCTGCGCCTCTCCGAGACCGAGCTGATCGAGCTGCTCCAGGATGACGACTTCTCCCACGCCGACCTCTATCGCCGCGCGAAGCGCATCCACGAGCGCAAGCTCGCACTCGCGGTCGAGCAGGTCGCGGGGCTCGTGACAGCGCCCGACGGAGGCGCCGACCTGACCGGCGCCGCCGAAACGCTGTTCGACGCCTGCGTCGCCGCGATCCCATACGCGCCCGCCGCCGCCTTTCTCGGCCGGGAAACGGCGAAGCTCGCCCGCCGCGAGGGCGAGCCGCTGCGCGTCGCGCTCGTCGCCGACGCGGTCGGCGGGATGCACGGCGTCACACATACGCTCGACGAGCTGCGCGACCGCGGCGTGCCGGGCTTCGAGGTCGAGGTCGTCGGGACCGACCACAACGTCGATCGCCGCCTGAGCGCCGTTGCCGAGATCGACATCCCCTTCTCCGCCGGACTGAAGGTCGGGGTACCGAGCCTGCCGGCGATCGTCGAGGCGCTGGCCGAGGGCCGCTACGACCTCGTTCACCTCTGCTCGCCGGGTCCGTCGGGTGCCGCCGCAGCCGTCATCGCCCGCGTCATGGGCGTGCCGGTCCTGGGCAGCTACCACACCGAACTCGCCGCTTACGCCGGCCTGCGCTCGCTGGATCCCTCGCTCGAGCTCACCGCGCGGATGGCGATCGGGGCCTTCTACGGCCAGTGCCGGCGCGTCCTGTCGCCGAGCGTCGCATCGGACGCGGTGCTGCGCGAGATGGGCATCCGCGACGAGAACATCGGCCGCTGGGACCGCGGCGTCGACATCGCGCGCTTCTCGCCGCGGCGCCGCGACCCGAACCTGCTGCCCGGCGAGATCACGGTGCTCTACGCAGGCAGATTGACCCGGGAGAAGGCGCCGACCTGCTCGCCGACACGTTCCTGCGCGCACATGCGGCGGACCCGCGCCTGCACCTCGCGCTCGCCGGTGGCGGCCCCGAGGAGCACCTCCTGCGCGAGCGTCTCGGCGAGCACGCGACGTTCCTCGGCTGGCTCGAGGGCGACGCCCTCGCAGCGGCCTACGCCAGCGCCGACATCTTCCTCTTCGCCAGCCGGACGGACACGTTCGGGCAGGTCCTGCTCGAAGCGCAAGCGAGCGGGTTGCCGGTCGTGGCCGTCGGCGAAGGCGGGCCGACGAGCATCGTCACCGATGGGGCCACCGGGCGACTGTGCCCGGCAGACGCAGGCGCTCTCGCGGAAGCGGTGACGCAGCTTGCGGCTCAGCCCCTGCAGCGCGAGCGTCTTGCGAACACGGCGCTGCAGTCGGTCGCACTGCGCACCTGGGAGCGCTCGCTGCAGCGCCTGGCCGACGGCTATCGCCGCGCGCTGGAGCCCACCGCCGCGATCCGCGAGGTCAGCCGTGCTGCGTGAAGCCCCGCCGCTCGAGGCGCGCCAGGTCCGGCGTCGCCGCACACGCAACAGCGTTCACGCGCTGGAAGCGCTGCCGCGCCCGCCGGTGCGGGTGGTCGACGTCGCCCTGTCGCGCGGCGAGCGCAGCGGCGCGATTCGGACGTACATCGACGCGAAGGCGGCGTGGGCGAAGGCGACCGGGCTGATCGAGCACCACGTGATCGTCCCCGGCCTCGCCGAGCGCCACGAGGACGGGCGCCACCAGCTCCCGGCATCGCGCCTGCCGGCGACGAAGGGCCACCGCTTGCCGGTCGGGGCTCCAGCGCTGCTGGCAGCGCTGCGCGACCTGCGCCCCGACGTCGTCATCCTGCACGACCCGCTCTGGCGTCCGCTGCGGGTGATGCAGACCGCCCAGGATCTCGGAGCACGCGTCGTCGCCGTCCACCACGGCTCGACCGCAGTTGGCGCAGCGGGCCTGCCTGGGCCGGACGCGCTGTGGCGCCCGATCCTGCGCACCTGGATGCGTCACGCGTACCGCGAGGCCGACGCGGTGATGTCGGCCGTCGACTCGCGGGCCGACTGCGGGCGCCGCGCGACGATCGGACTGCGCTTCGGTCTGGACGCGGCATTCGTCCCGCAGCCCGCTGTCCGTCGCCAGGACCACGTGCTGTACGTCGGCAGGTTGAGCCGTGAGAAGGGGGTCAGCGAGCTGCTGCATGCAGCGGCGCGCTCGGCGGAGCCTTGGCAGCTCAAGCTCGTCGGCCGCGGCCCGATGGAGAAACGCCTGCGCCGCCTCGCACAGCAGCTCGGGATCGAGGAGCGCGTGCATTTTCATCCGTTCATCGACGACCGGGCCCGCCTCGCTGGTTGGTATGCGAGTGCGCGGGCAGTCGTCATGCCCGGAGCACATGAGACGTTCGGCCTCGTCGCATTGGAGGCAGCCGCGAGCGGCGCCTGCGTCGTGACGTGCTCGACGGCGCCGTCGGCCGCGCTCATGCGCGGGATCGTGCGCACGTACGAGCCCGGAGACACTGACGGGTTGCTGGCGGCGATCGAGGCAGCGCGCGCGGCGCAGCCCGACGCCGCGGCCGCTGCTGCGCTGGCGCGCCGCCATTCCTGGGGCGCGGCGTTCGCCTCCGAGACGATGCAGCTGGAGCGGCTGGCGGGTCGCGCCCGGCGCTGAGAACAGGTGCGTCGCCTCTGAGAGTACCGGCGGAGGTGAGCGCTTCGAGAAGCGGGGGCCTCAGCGGTCTTCGAGTTCGTGCTCGGCGAGTTCGATGACCCGCTGTAGCTCGTGCTGCGGGCCGGGCTCGCGGCCCTCGGCGAGCTTCGCGCGCGCCGTCGCGAGGTCACACCACGTCGGATCATGACCGCGCTCGACCGACGGGGCGATGCTCTGCACGGCGATCAGGAACGCCGCCGCGAGATCATCGGAGCGCCGGCCGAGGCGATACTCCGTCAGCGGACGCTCGCTGACGACGCCTGTGACGCCGGCCCGCTCCGCGGCTTCGCGGGCCGCCGCCTGGGGAAGCGTCTCATCGGCTCGCGACGGACCATTGGGGAAGGTCCAGCGCTCGCCGTCGCGCGTGCGGACAAGTCGGACCTGCACCTGCCCATCGCGACGGCGAAAGCAGACCGCAGCCGCGGTCGGCTTGGGCTCGCCGAAGGGCTCGGACCGCCGGTCACCCGCGCGACGCGAACCGGAGCCGGAGGGGGTCATCGGCATATGGTCTCACCAATCACCGCGGCACAACCACCGACGGCCGGATCCGGTCGGACGGTGGACTATTCGCCGCGGTGTGACTCGGACGCCCGCGCCGCCCGCACGGGGATCGCGTACTTCGACGGCTTCACGGAGACGGTCGGGTTGTCGATCGCGCCGAGCCGGTCGATGAGCTTGATCCACTGCGACGGCTTCAGCACCGCTTCGAGCTGGCTGGCGCCGGGGGTGCCCGCCTGGTACTGCGGGCGGAAGCCGACGTGGATGTGGTCGGCGTGGTCGCTCATCGCCAGCGTGTTGTCCGTGCCGTCGTAGGTCATCAGGCTGATGATCTGGTTGGGCTTGGCCGTGCCCTGCAGCGTCAGCAGGCGGCGGATCGTGATGTCGGTGATCGATCCCTCGCCCTGGTGGCCGACGAGCGGGATGCCGTTGATCTTCGCGATGTCGATGGCGTTGCCCGACGAGTGAGCGGAGACGTTGCCGCTGGACGTGTAGTAGCCGTGGCCACAGGTCAACGAGGTGACCGTCGGCTTCAGGCCGCTGGCGGCGAGGAACTCGAGCGTCGCGAGGACGCGGCGGTCGATGATGCCCGCCTCGATGTCGCGCCGGCCGCAGGAGTACATCTCGATCCGCGGGTTGTCCAGGACGCGCTGGGCGAGCGCGTCCTTGCTCATCAGCATGATCTGGCCGATCGAGGCGCGGTTGGCGTCGGGCCCGACGAGCGCGTTGCGGCCCTGGGCGCGGTAGATCGCCGTGGACTCCAGCAGCTTCCAGCCGTCGAGAATCGGCTTGGGGTCGATCCGCGGGGCGCCGCGGCCGGCGGGCCGGATCTCGAAATGCAGACGCGGCGAGATCTTCTCGTCGGTCTGGCCGATGCGCCCGAGGATCGTGCCGGCGATCACCTTGCGGCCGACGAGCATCGGCTTGAGCACGACGTCGTTGCGACCAAGGCCGTAGAGACCGGTGAAGTAGGACTTGAGGCTTGTCCCGGCGGCAAGGTTCAACTCGGCCTCGAGGATCTGCTGCTCGCCGCCACTGGTATAGGCGTGAGGGCGAGAAGGGTTGGCGAAGAGACGCTCCTTGGGCACATCAGGGACCGTCTTGAAAAGCTTGTCGGCCGGCTTGGTCAGTTCGGCGACGGCCTTCCTGGCGGCCGACGAGACGGCGCTCTTCTTCGTCGTGCGGCCGGCCGAGGCGGGCTGCGTCGGCTTCGGGTCGCGCTCGGGGAGGGCGAGCTCCTTGGCGATCGACGCCTTGCTCTGGCTTTTGTGCTTCGGCACGGGTACGTGCTTCGCGACCTTCTTGAGGTGCGCGTACGTGTAGGTGTTGCCGTAGACGTCGCGCAGCCGGACGAAGTTGCCCAGGCGCTTGGATGTGCCCATCGCGACGATCGTGCCGTCCTGGACGGCGATCGCGGGGGATCCGGCCTTGGCGAAGATGTCGATGCCGCGCCGCGTGCCCTCTGACTCCACCGGGTTGGCGACGTTCTGACCGATGTGCATGCGCTTGACGATCGCCCGCTCGTTGAGGTCGTCCGCGTAGCGCGACCGTGCGAAGACCGGGAAGTGACCCTGCGTCAGTCCGTTCAGCGAGCCGACGAGGTCGCTCGGCAGGCCACCGATCAGACGGGCGCGCATGAGCACCGATTCCACGTACCAGTCGGCGTGGTTGTAGGCGAAGATCGCGCGGCGCAGATCCTGGTCGGCGCCGGCGGCGCGCAGGTAGCGCGCGGCGGCGAAGATCGCGTCGACGGGGTTGAAGGGGTCTTTGCGCCCGTCGCGGTTGGCGTCGGTGCCGTAGGACTTCCAGGTCGCCGGCATGAACTGCATCCAGCCAAGGGCGCCTGCGGACGAGATGTTCAGGTTGCGCCCGTAGTCCGTCTCGATCTCGTTGATCGCGGCGAGGACTTCCCAGCGGATCCCGTACTCGATGCCGGCTGCCTGGTAGATCGGCAGGAGGAACGGCGGAATGCGGAACTTGTCGATGAAGAAGTTCGGGACGCCGACCGGGATGGCGCCGGGGAGCGCCAGCGACATCGTCGGATTGGACAGCGTCGGAACGCCTTGCGCGTTGCGAAGCGCCGTGTCGGGAGCGCGGTCGCGGCGCTCGCCGCGGCCTGGGGAGGTGGTGGACTTCTTCGCGGCGGGCTCGCCGACCTCGCACTCCTCGGGGGCGGTCGTTCCCGCGGCGGCGCCCTTATTCCCACCCTCAAGCACAGCCTTACCCTTGGTGGAGGTTGTCTTCGAGTCCTTTTGGGTCGTCTTCTTCGATTCGGCCTTCACGCACTCCACGAGCTCGGTCTTCTCGCCCGTGACGGGTCCGGCGACGCCGTTGAAGGGCAGGGACGCTGCTGCCTCCTTGGCGGCAGGGGCGGGAGCGGGGGCGGGCGCCGCGGCGGGCTGCTGCTCTGCGGGTGCGGGCGCCGGAGACTCTGCGGGCGCCGCAGGCGACGTCTCGGTGGTCGTGGTGTCAGTCGGCGTGGTCGCGGTGGTGGTCGCCTCGCCCGGAGTCGTCTCGGTCTCGCTGCTCTGCCGCGACGGGTCGCCCGCCGCGATCTGGGTTGGCGGTGCGGCGACGGCCTCCCCGGGGACCGGAGCGAGTTCCTGGGCGCTGGCGCCGAGCAGATTTCCGCTCAGCGCGATGGCGGCTACGCCGGCGGTGCACAACGCCGCCGCGACGCGTCCGCGGCCGTGGTGACGTGCTGTGCCCTCGGGCTTGGCCTTCATGAGGTCTGGGTCCTTGCCGTTAGCTCGCAGTGCCGCGCCCCGTAAGGGCGATTGGTCGCGCTATCGGCGGGCGTCAACGTGACCTTGACCTTGGAACGTCGAACTGGACCGTCCGCTGACGACGTGCGGTGACAACCAGGCGGGCGCAGGAGCGGCGGTTCGCAAGACGGGTGGAAAGCGATGCATTGATACGACAATGACGCAATCTGAGCACATCCACCGGTCCTTAAGGCTAGGAGTCGCGTAAGAATCACGAAACTCTCAGCCTCGACTGGAGGGTGTGCCGAGGCTCGCGTTCACATCATCTTCACCGCGCTTTCACGACCGGATAACGCGGCGCCGGGCCCCAACGCGCACGCTGCGAACACGATGAAGACGAGTCATGGGGAGCTTGTCACGATCGGCGAACTCGAGATCCGCCCGCAGGAGGGCCTCGTCCTCGCCCACGGCCGCGCGCTCGTTCTGTCCGTGCGCGAGTTCGACCTGCTCGTGGCCCTCGCGAGCCACGCCGGGCGCGTCGTGTCGCGCGAGGAGCTCTACCGCCAGGCTTGGGGCGGGACGCTGCGCCGTGGCGACCGCTCCTGTGACGTCTACGTGCACAAGCTGCGCACGAAGCTCGAGCGCGCGCTGCCGCAGCATCGCTTCATCCACACGCACGTGGGCTTCGGCTATCGCCTGGATCCTGGTCCATAGCACCTGCCCATGCGACCAGGCCCAACGCCGCCTTCACATTCTTTTCACACGGCGACTACGGCCCGGTAACAGGATGCGGCGCGTGCTGCTGCGACGGTCGATCCATATGGGAACACTCAGAGGAGGACACACCTTGAAGCTCCATCGCTTCAGCTCGGTGGTCGTCGCCTGCGGCGCACTCGCCTTCGGCGTCGCAGCCTGCGGGGACGACGACAACAGCGGCAGCGCCGGCGGCACCGACACCGCCGCAGCAGTCGGCGAAGACCTCAGCGGCTCGATTCGCATCGACGGCTCGTCGACGGTCCAGCCGGTCGCCGAGGCGGCCGTCGAGCTCTTCGCGGCCGAGGCTCCGAACGTCGACATCAGCGTCGGCGGCGTCGGCACCGGCGACGGGTTCGAGAAG
>DATLNO010000119.1:0-2823 GCA_035536715.1 Solirubrobacteraceae bacterium | reverse complement strand
CGGCGCGCAGCGGCCACGACGGCCGCTGCGCGCCCACGGTGGGCTCGGAGCCGAGCGCGTCCTCCCTGCGCCCCGGCCTCCGCTCCTGGCTACTCCCAGGGTCGAGCGCCGACCACGGAGATTCGGGCTGCCGGCTCGGCGGGCGCCGCGGCCGCGGCAGGCGTCACGCCGAGCAGCGCGTTGAGGGTCGCCGTCCCGCGGGGGTATTCCTCACCGATCGCCACGATCGGACCGCGGACGCCGACGCGCTGCTGGAAGCGCTGACCTTCGCCGGGGAAGCACGACTCCACCAGGCCGGCCGCGTCGGGCCCGGTCTTCTTGAGGGCCAGGCCTTCGAGCAGGTCGCGCCCCACCACGAGCGTGTGGTTGATCGCGTCGAGCACGCCGTTGACCGGCGCGGTCTTGGTCGCGATCTCCGCGACGCCGTCGAGAACCGCGCCGAGCCCCTCGTCGATCTTGCGCAGCTCGACGATCGTCGAGATCAGATACACCGCCAGCGCGAGGATGATCAGCGCGATCAGCAGGATGATGATGGCAACAGGAAGTTGCATGAGCTACCTCACGCGTCCGGGAGGGCGACATCGAGTGAGCCCCCGTAGTTGGCGAGACCAGCGACGGTCTGGCTGATGTAGTTCTGCGTCGTGACGAGCGCGATGACCGCGTCAAGATCCTTCGATGCGGCTGTCGCGACGCCTGCGATTGCAGTGACCGTCGGCGTGATACTGCGCGCAGCGCCGAGGACTCCTTTTAGCAAGACCACCAGCGCGACGAGCGCGACGGTCAGGACGATGCACATGATCCACAGAACGACCAATCCGTCCATGACCTAACCCCCCGTGACCTTGCGAACGACGAACGCCGCTTTGGCGGCGATACCTGGCAGCACGCTCAGGATCGTGGCGAACCGCTCGTTGATCTGTCCGACGACCGTGCCGAGCTGCCTGAGATGCTGTGACTCGACGGTTGCGAGCGCGCCGGCGAGCGCCGTGAGGCCGCCCGAGATGCCGCTCAGCCCCTGACGCACGCGTGTGAGCGCGATGGTGAGGATGACCACGAGCGCCAGCGCTTCGGCAACGCTCAACGCGATCATGACGTCGGTGCTCATGCGATGACCTCCCCTGGTGCTGCGTAATGCGCGCCGAGGACGTTCATGTACTCGTCCTGGACGAGCGCCTCCGCGATGATCATGTCCAGCACGCCCGGCGTCGCGCCGAGCTTTTGGAGATGCGCGGTTTGCGAAGCGACCACCGGTGCGACCTGCAGGAGCGTGTCGACGCTTGAGCGGATGTCCTTGATGAAGCTGAGGAGCAGCACCATGAGGACGATCACGACGGCGAGCACGACAGCGCCCATGCCGAGGACGACCTGCCAGATCGCGTGCGTGTCTGCCATTGCGATAGTCATTTGCCGACCGCCGCCTTCCTGATAACCCTCGCCATATGAAGGATGCGCACCGCGGAGTCGTTGACCTTGTCGACGCCACCCGCGAGGGCCGTGGTCTGGGCGCGGACAAGGTCCACACCCCCGATCGCCGTGTTCGCCTTGTCGCCGATACGGGCGGCGAGTGTCAGAATCGCGGCCACGATGATGACCACGACGACGATGACGAAGAACGACAACCCGAGACCGATGTACCAATCCTGGTAACCGTCTGCTGAAATCATGAACCCCTCACTTTCACCCTCTGAAGGGCCCGACGATGAAGCGGGCGTTACACGGGTAACGCCCCTCCCCGGGGGCCACCGTCGACGGGGCCAAGTGATGAGCACGTCTGAAACGGCGAGCCCGACAATCCTGCCGTCCACGCCCGAACCAGGTAGGTCCCGTCTGGGGCGAACCTACATCGTCGGCGTCGTCGGAGTATAAACTTTTAGTATGAAACCATAGTAAAAGCTCGATAGCTCGCGGCGTTCGCGGCTCGCCATTGATGGTACAGAACGCCCTCACACATTGCTACAGAACGGTCTCACCTACGCCGCGATGTCGGCAGATGCCCAGCCCACCCCGGCGGGGCTGCGTCGAACGAATGAACTGCAGCCGATTCCTCCACGGACTGGCGGCGGTAGTCGCGTGTGCGCCCCTGACGCCACCCGCGGCCATCGCCGCCAGCCGCCGTCACCACCACCGCCGGCGGCGAGAACACGCCGTTGAACCTCGACCGCCCGGCCCAGGCGGTCGAACACGGCGGTGGCGGTGGCGGCATCGTCCGTACGATCGTCGGCCTCGCCGTGGTGCTGGGCGTCATCTTCGGCCTGCACTGGATCCTGAAGCAGGTCAGGTCGGGCGCGAGCAGCGCTCCACCGGTGGCGGCCTGAACACCCTGTCCACCCTGCGGGGCTCGCTTCACGCTCGACGCGATGCCCGGCAAGCAGATGGCGATCGACGCCGACCTCAACTCCGGGCTCATCGACGAGGACACCGCCCGCAGGCGCCGCGCCGACGTCGCCGCCGAGGCCGACTTCTACGGCGCGATGGACGGTGCGTCCAAGTTCGTCAAGGGCGACGCCATGGCCGGCATCGTCATCACGATCATCAACCTGTTCGGCGGCTTCGCCATGGGCGTGGTGTCGCGCGGCATGCCGATGGCCGACGCCGCCAGCACCTACAGCCTGCTGACCGTCGGCGACGGCCTGGTGTCGCAGATCCCGGCCCTGCTCGTCTCCGTCGCGAGCGGCCTGATCGTCACCCGGTCGGCCACCGACGGCGACATGGGCTCCGACATCATCAGCCAGTTCAGCCGTCAGCGGCTCGCGGTGCGGATCGGCGGCGTGGCCACCATCTGCCTGGGGCTGATCCCGGGGCTGCCGGCGATGCCGTTCCTGC
>DATLNO010000118.1:0-3582 GCA_035536715.1 Solirubrobacteraceae bacterium | reverse complement strand
TGGCTCGTCGACACGAGCGTCGCCGTCGCGCTCGTCGTCGCCGATCACGAGCACCACGACGACACGTTCGAGCGCTTGCGCGGCAAGCGACTCGGACTCGCCGGACATGCGGCGTTCGAGACGTTCTCGGTCCTCACTCGGCACCGGCGCGCCGCACCGGGCCCGTCGTCGTGCGGCTGCTCGCGACGAGCTTTCCGTCCTCGCGCTTCCTCGGGGCCAAGGCGGGGCGTCGCTGCTCGAGCGCCTCGACTCGCTCGGCGTCGCGGGCGGCTCGGTCTACGACGCGCTCGTGGGCGCGGTGGCCGCCGAGCACCGGCTTCCGCTCGCCCGCGCGCGGTGACGCGACGCTGCCGCCGGCCAGCCGCAGCGCGCCGAGCTCCTCGAGCACGGCGGGCGCGCAGCGCAGATCGCGATCGTTCATCGCGCGCCAGGTCGTCAGCCGCAGCTCGGCATGGCGATCGCGCGCGACGACACGTCGCCGCTGGACGGTGGAAGTCTTCGTGGCTGTCAGGCGACCACCGGCTGATCCGTACACCCCGCAGATGACCCGAACGCAACGACGTAGGCGGGAGGTCGGCGAGGCCACGATTCGGCGTTTGCGGATCGTCTTCGTTACTCGGCGAGTCGCGACGCGTACGTCCTGCGCGGGGTCGGCCGCCACATCGGCCCGGTGCTGCGGGCGCGTGACTGAGCGGAGCCGCTCAGCCCTGCGGCACGGGCGTGCTGCTGATGCGGATCGGCACCTCGACCGTGCGCGCGGCGATGCTGAGTCGCGCCCGGGCCTGCGACGTGAGGCGCCGGGTCAGGTCGCCCGCGGTCTCGAAGAACAGCTCGCCGGTCGCGCTCTGTGCGGCGGCCAGCGGGCGCAGCAGTTCGCCGGCGCTCGCGGCCGCTCGGCGGTCGCTGCGGATCGCCTCGTTGCCGACGATCAGCATCGGGGCGCCGGCGGGGATCGTGCGCGGGCTACGGCTGGTCAGGCGCACGCGCACGATCAGGCGCGCCCGGGCGCGGGCCTTCCCGCTCGTGGTGGCGGCGGGGTACAGGACGGCTGACAGGATCTGCACGCGGGTGGTGCGGCCGACGTTCGTCGCGGGGGTGGTGGACGTCGTGGGGGCGCCGATCGCTTGCCCCGGAGTGGTAGGCGTGCCGGTCGTGCGCATCGAGGTGGTCGCGGTGCGCGCCGTCGAGGTCATGCTCGTGGTCGGTGGAACGATCGCCCCGCCGCCGCCGCCGCTGGCGTCGTCGCCGCTCAACGCGGCAAGCCCGACGCCGATGACGACGCCGGCCGCTCCGGCTGCGAGCACGACGGCCAAGAGCTTCGCGAGGCCGCGAAGGAGCACCTGTGGCGTCATGCGCACGACGGCAGTATTGCGAAGGCGCTACGCACGGCGCGCCGCTGGCCCGAGCCGCCCGACGATCTCACCGGCGTGGCGCGTAGGCGCGAGGTCGAAGATCGCATCGAGGTTCGGCTCGGTCCGCAACTCGTTGTAGGTACATGCACGTGATAATGTGTCCACATGGCTGATGTCGGAGTTCGCGAGCTGAAGCAGCGGCTGTCGGAGTACCTCGACCGTGCCGAGCGCGGCGAGGTGCTGCGCGTCACCGACCGCGGCCGGCCGAAAGCCGTGCTCGGGCCGCTGCCGGGCCGAGCGCGGATCGAGGAGGGAGTCGCCGAGGGATGGATCACGGCGGGGTCCGGGGAGGGGCTTCGTGACGTACCGCGCTGGACGGCACGCCGGAGCGTCCTGGATGTCCTCTCCGAGGATCGTGGGCCGTGAGCCTGTACGTCGATTCGAGCGCTCTGCTGAAGCGATACGTCGACGAGCCCGACTCGGGCGAGGCCAATGCCCTGCTTGCGAGCGACGTCTCGCTTCTGACAGCGCGTCACACGATCGTCGAGGTTCGCCGCAACCTCGCGCGACTGCTCGCCGAGCGCGACGCGACCGCCGCCAAGGCGGCCTTCCTGGAGGACATCGCCGCGTTCGCGATCGTCGAGCTCGACGGCGTCACCTGTGAGGCCGCAGCGGACATCGCCGAGATCACCGGCGCGCGGACGCTTGACGCGCTGCATCTCGCGGCGGCGCGGCGGGTCGGCGGGTCGGCCGTCCCGTTCGTGACGTTCGACCTCCGCCAGGCTCAGGCTGCCCGCATGTTGGGGCTGGCGGTGCTCCCGGCCTGACGTGCCGGCGACGGCGCGCAAGCCCGGTCGCGGCGGCCCCAAGGCTCGCGGCGGAACGATGCACTATCGCTGTGAGCGAGCGGTCAGATTGACCTCGCGGGCCGCGGCGTCACGACGAGGCCGCGGGACGAGCCCCGATCAGCAGTCGAGCATGGCTCCGGCGGCGCGGCAGATCTCATGCTGCCGCGAACCCAGCGACCCGAGCCGCCGCACGAGCATGGCCTTCGGGAACGGTCGGAGGTTGTCAAATGAGGCGACCGAGTCGAACGGCAGGCCTTCGGCGGCACCCAGCCCAAGCTCGCTTGGTAGTCCGCGGACGCGTCTGGTCACGGGTGCGACGAGGATCCGTTGCATCGCGGCGTTGGCCGCATCGCGGCTGACGACGAGAAACGGGCGGCCCTTCTCGTCGGGCGCTTCACCCCACCACACCTCGCCGCGTCCTACCACCACCGCTCCCATGGCTCCTCGTCGATCGCGTTCACCGCGAGCCTGGTGGCTTCGGCGACCTCCTCGTCTGTCTCGGGAAACCGGGCTATGGCTTCCTCGTATCGGCGATCGATCTCCTGCCGGCGCCGACTCGCGACGATGGCCTCCAGCCCGCTGCGGACCGCCTGCGAGCGGCTGGCGAACGCTCCGCCGTCGACGAGCCGGTCGATCTCGTGGACGAGTTCATCGGGCAGCTTGACCGCGATCTGAATCGTCATACCGGGAGCATATCGCCGCGTCATGCGAGAGGGCTCGCTCGAATCCGTCGCGACAGCTACGGCCGAGCGGGGGCGGGCCACCTCGATGCCGGCTTCCTGGGCGCCAGTCGCCAGACGCTTGTCATAGCTGAAGAGAACTCCCAGCCGATCACCCAGGCTGACGGCCGTCGCGGGATGAACGGCGTCCAGCGAGCGGTCGACAGCGTTGCGCAGCGGACGCAGTCTGCTAGCGTTATGCAACATGAAGACGCTCTATCTGCGAAACGTGCCAGACGACGTCAGCAAGCGGCTCGCGTCGCTGGCTGCCCGCGAAGGATTGTCGGTGTCGTCGTTCGCCCTCAGAGAACTGAGTTACGCCGCGCGGCGCGCTGACAACCCCGCGTTGCTCGGCGAGTTGCCGGACCTCGACGTGTCGGCGAAGGATGTCGTCATCGATCTCGAGGTTGGACGCTCCGCTCGGTGATCGTCCTCGATGCGTCCGCGGCTGTCCTGGCGCTCTTGAACGACGGCGACGCGCGGCGATCGCTCGCCACCGAACACGTGGCCGTGCCGCACCTCGCAGACTCGGAGGTCACCCAAGCCCTGCGCGCGCAGGTGCTGCGCGGCCACGTCAGCGCCGACGACGCCGGCGCCGCCCTTGCCGGCTGGGCGCGGCTCGGTTTGCGCCGGTTCGGCGTCGTCGGCCTCTTGGCCCGGATC
>DATLNO010000117.1:0-28552 GCA_035536715.1 Solirubrobacteraceae bacterium | reverse complement strand
GTGACCGACTCGATGACCTTGCCGAACAGCATGCCGATGCCGGCACCGGCGCCTGCGGCACCGCCACCAGCGCCGACGCCGAGGGCGATCGCGCGGCCGGCCTTCTGGCCGATGACTTCATTCGCCGCAGCGGATTGCTGCGCGATGAGGTTGATGGTGTCCAGGTCGAGCATGGGCATGGGGTTGGTCGGGCTCCTTGTGCTAGTGGTGATCGGAGACGGCACTACCCAGGTAGATGCACGTCAGGATGGCGAAGATGAACGCCTGCAGGGTGGCGATCAGCGTGACCTCGAAGAGGAAGATGGCGACACCGGCGGGCAGCGTGAACCAGGCCAGGACCTCGAGGCCGAGCAGCACCGCGAGCCCGCCGGACATGAACTGGATGAGCATGTGGCCGGCCAGCAGGTTGGCGAACAACCGGACGGTCAGGGAGATCAGCCGCAGGAACTGCGACATGATCTCCAGCGGGACGATCATGACCAGGATCCCGCCGCTGACGCCCGGCGGGATCGCGACGCTCTTCGCGTAGCCCCACAGACCCTTGGCCCGCACGCCTTCGACGTTGTAGGAGAAGAAGACGATGAGCGCCAGGACGAGCGGGATCGAGACGTTCGCCGTGGCGGCGTAGAGCTGGAACGCCGGCATGTCGTAGCCGAAGACGCTGATCGTGTGCTCGGTGTTCACCGGCAGCGGGATGTAGCCGATCATGTTCGAGAACCAGATGAAGACGAACAGCGTGCACACGAGCGGAAACCACTTGCGCGCCATGTCCTCGTCCATGTTGTCCTTGACGAGCTTGTCCTTCATCCCGGTGTAGAGCCACTCGACCGCGGTCTGCAGCCGGTTCGGGCGCGCCTGCATGCGCTTGGAGACGAAGAGCATCGTCCCCATCGTCAGCGTGGTCGTGATGAGCAGGTACAGGACGCCCTTGTTGAGGTCCATCGGGCCCGGCAGGGCCAGCCATGGGTCGAGCTTGAACTCGTTCTGGGGCAGGAACTCCGCGTTGTCCAGCCGCGTCGCGCCGAAGATCCCGATGATCACGAAGAACCCGAGGATGTAGATCGCGAGAAGGCCGAAGGTCAGCTTGCGGCGCGTGCTCATCCGGTGGTGCTCCTTGCCTGTGCCTTGCTGATCTGTGAGACGGCGTTGCGGACGAAGTTCACGGAGAAGGCGCCGAAGATGACGAGGGCGGCGGTGAGCCCGTCGGCCCGTGAGACGGCGATCCCGCAGGCGATGATCGCGCCCGCCAGCAGCCAGACGCGGAGCATCGAGAAGGCCACGCCAACGCCGAGCCGGCGGCGCAGGTCATGGATGTTGACGAGCTGCTTGTCCGCCTCGATCTGGGCGACCCGCATCACGATCCATGCTGCCGCGCCGGCCAGGAGCCCAACCGTCGGCACGTTCGTCGCCAGCAGGGCGACGGCAACGATCACGACCAGGACGATGTCGACGTACTCCAATGCCACGGATCCGCGCTCGCTGTTCGCGGAGGCGGCGCTCATCGACAAGGACGGTCCCCCCGGTGCATGGGTGCAAGCAACGTGCGAGGGGCCACACCGAGGATCGGCTCGGAGGGTAGGTGCGTCGTGTACTCGCGCTCGGGCATGGAGAGGGGCATGGACCCTACACGTGCGCGACCGCTCGCGGAGCGCGGCCGGAAGGATCGGGTGATGCACCTCCACGATAGCCATGTCCGGGACTTTGTAACAACTTAGTGACAGGCATCACGACATCCGCGCGGCGCGTACGATCGGCAGGTGCACGCCGGACACGACCACGGGCACGCGGATTCCCACGCCGGGCATTCACATGCGCCGACAGCCGATGCGGACCGTCGCTGGCTGACGCTCGCGCTCGTGCTGATCGCCGCCTTCATGGCGGTCGAGGTCGTCGCCGGCCTGCTCGCCGGCTCGCTGGCGCTGCTCTCGGACGCCGCGCACATGCTCACCGATGCCGCCTCGATCGGTCTCGCGCTGTTCGCGGCGCGGCTGGCGGCGCGCCCGGCCAGAGGCGCGTTCACGTTCGGATTCGGGCGCGCGGAAATCCTCTCGGCGCAGATCAACGGCGCCGCGCTGTTCGTGCTGGCCGGGGTGATCGCCGTCGAGGGCGTGCGGCGTCTCGGCGCGCCGCCATCGGTCGACGGAACTGTCGTGATCGTCGTCGGTGCCGCCGGCGCGCTCGTGAACGTCGCCGCGTTCTGGGCGCTCTCGCGCTCGGAGCGCCAGAGCCTGAACGTGGCGGGCGCGCGCGCGCACGTCCTCGCCGACCTGTACGGCTCGGTCGCCGCGATCGCCGCGGGGACGATCATCGCCGCGGGCGGCCCGGCCCAGGTCGACGCGCTCGCAGCCCTGACCGTCGCGGCACTCATGCTCCGGTCCGGCTGGTCGTTGCTGCGCGCCTCGGCGCGCGTGCTGCTCGAGGCGGCGCCGCGCGGGATCGATCCCGACGAGGTCGGCCGCACGCTCGCCGCGATGCCCGGCATCGTCGAGATCCACGACCTCCACGTCTGGGAGGTCACCTCCGGCTTCGTCGCCCTCGCCGCCCACGTCGTC
Organism: Solirubrobacteraceae bacterium; assembly: GCA_035536715.1. Taxonomy (GTDB): domain Bacteria; phylum Actinomycetota; class Thermoleophilia; order Solirubrobacterales; family Solirubrobacteraceae; genus CADCVQ01. Next base: position 26,000 of record DATLNO010000117.1, on the reverse strand, counting down.
GTGGCCCCCGACGACGACTGCCACCTGCGCCGCCGCGAGCTGCAGTCCGTCCTCCACGACCAGTTTGCGATCCGGCACACGACGCTGCAGGTCGACCACGAATCCTGGCAGCCGTTGGTGCAGATCGAGTCTCCAACGCGTTAGGGCAACTCGGGCGGGTCCGCGCGGCGCGCGCTGGCGAACAGCATCGATAAGGGAGTGAGAAGACGCGCCCGGGCACCACGGCGGACCTGGAGGGAGCGCGTTGCGGGCGGAGTCAGAAGCATTTCCCGCGCGTATGTCGGATTACCCCGCATCGAGGGGTGTGTCGAATGATCGTCGCCTGCGTCACACCCCCGAAATCAGCGCCACGCCAGGTGCGCTCGGGCACCTCAGGTGCGGATATCGCCCCTCAGGTGCCACACCCGCGGACCAACCCTCTTCTTCACCGATCTTCGCAGCGTCTGACCCAGTGCCCGCGGTCGCGCGGCGCGCCACAACCCACTCACAACGCCGAAGCACCAATCACCTCCTGCCACCAGGCACGCTCAGCATCCGTCGAAGCAGTCCGCAACCGACGGCGCGCATGCCACTGCACCTGTTCGCGGGCACCCACCAGGACGTGCGGGCCGGTCACCGCATAGCGCCCGTCCTCCAGCACGACCAGCGCTCCGGGCACGTCCCAGCGCGTGTTGAGCCGCTCGACGACATTGAGGCCGAGCACCGTCACGGGAGCGTCAGGGTCGCCATCGGCCTCGGCCCATGGGCGCGTGGTGAAGATCGGCGCCCCCGTCGACGGCGGGCGCGGGGGCCGCGGCGCCGGGCCGACCGGGCCGGTGCGCCAGCGCTCGCGCGCGTCCTGCAGCGCCGCAACGGCTGACTGGCGCGCGACGATGTACAGCAGGTCGCCGGCCTCCAGGCGCGTCGACCCGCGCGGCGGCAGCGCCTCGTCGCCGCGGACGAGGACGTTGACGAGCGCGTCGCGCGGCAGGCCGAGGTCGCGCACGCGTACGCCGATCGCGGCGTCGCCCTCGGCGATCGGCACCTCGACGACATCCGCCCCGAGCTGGCGGATCGAGCCGACCTCGACGAGCGGGCGCGGCAGCGCGGGCTCCTCGGTGGTCGCTCCGAGCCAGCGCGCGAGCGGCTCGAACGTCGTGCCCTGCAGCAGCGTCGAGAGCAGCACGGCGAAGAAGGCGATGTTGAAGAACTCGACGCTGCGGTCGATGCCCTCGATGACCGGGAACGTCGCGAGCACGACCGGCACCGCCCCGCGCAGGCCCGCCCAGCCCAGCACGAGCCGGTCGGTCGTGTTCAGCGGCGCGAACGCGGTCGCGACCAGCACGGCCAGCGGGCGCGCGACGAACACGAGCAGGATCGCGATCAGCGTGCCCTGCCACACGAAATCGTCGAGCTTGTTCGGGAAGACGAGCAGCCCGAGCGCGAGGAACATCGTCAGCTGCGCGACCCAGGCCAGCCCGTCGTGGAAGGCGTGCACGGTCTGGCGCGCGGGCAGGCTCGCCGATCCCATCGCGAGGCCGGCCAGGTACACGGCGAGAAAGCCGGAGCCGTGCAGGACGTCGGCGAACCCGAAGGCGATCGCGACCACGGCGATCGACGCGACCGGGTACAGCCCGCCGGTGGCCAGGTGGGCGCGGCGGAAGGCCCGCACCGCCAGCCAGCCGACCCCAACCCCGACGACGGCGCCGATCCCGAGCTGCTGCACGAACAGCAGGCTCATCTCGACGATCCCGTAGCCGGGGTGGGAGATCCACTCGATGAATCCGAGGACGAGCAGGACCGCGACGGGATCGTTCATTCCCGCCTCGCCCTCGAGCGTGCGCGCCAGGCGCCGCTTCAGCGTCGAACCGCGCAGCAGGGCGAAGATCGCCGCGCCGTCCGTCGCCGACACGATCGCGCCGACGAGCATCCCCTGTAGCAGCGTGAGGTCCAGCAGCCAGTACGCCGCCAGGCCGGTGACCGCGGCGGTGATGAGGGTCCCGATCGTCGCCAGCGCGAGTGCCGATCCGAGCACCGGCCGGATCTCCTGATAGCCGGCCGCCAGACCACCCTCGAACAGGATCAGAGCCAGCGCGATGATCCCGATGTTGCGCGCGAGCTCGTAGTCGGTGAACGCGATCAGCCCGAGACCGTCTGAGCCGACGACCATCCCGACGCCGAGAAAGAGCACGAGACCTGGGATCCGCAGGCGCCCTGCGAGCAGCGAGGCCGCAAGGCCGAGCGCGAGCAGCAGGCCGGCGACCAGGATCAGGGTTCCCAGGTGTCCCATCGCGGGAACGTGCTACAGCCAGCCCGCGCGGCGCAGAGCGCGGTTGAGAACCAGGCCCACGAGCAGCATCAGCCCCAGCGCGGCCGGATAGCCGTACTGCCATCCGAGCTCCGGCATGTGCTCGAAGTTCATGCCGTACACCGACGCGATCAGGGTCGGCACCGCGATCACGGCCGCCCAGCCGGAGATCTTCTTGACCACGTTGTTCTGCTGCAGCGAGATAAGCGCGAGATTCGCCTGCAGGATGCTCGAGAGCACGTCGCGCAGGTTCACGATCGCCTCCTCGACGCGCCTGACGTGGTCGGCGACGTCGCGCAGGTGCTCGCCCAGCTTCGGCGAGACGTCGGGATATTCCTCCGACACCAGCAGGTCGAGCGGTTGCAGCAGCGGGCGTACCGCGCGATAGAAATCGGCGACCTCGCGTCGCAGGAAGTAGATCCGGCGCGTCTGGTCGTCGTTGTCGCCGAACACCGCGAGCTCGACCTCCTCGACGTCGTTCTCCAAGCCCGCCATGACCGGCTCGTAGTCGTCGACGATCCTGTCCATGATCGCCCACACCGCCGCGGCCTGGCCCTCGCGCAGCAGCTCCGGGTTGGCCTCCAGGCGCTCGCGCGCCGCGTGCAGCTCACTCGCCGCTCCGTAGCGCACGACGATCACGATTCCGGGGCCCGCGAAGACATGGACCTCCCCGAACTCGACCTCCTCGACGTCGTCGAGGTAGCGCGCAGTGTGAATGACGAGGAAGAAGCCGTTGTCGTAGTCCTCGATCTTCGGGCGCTGATGCTGCTGCATCGCATCCTCGACGGCGAGTTTTGGCAGGTCGAAGCGCTCGGCGACCTCGCGCAGCTCCGCTGGGTCGGGGTCGTGCAGGCCCAGCCAGAGGAAGCCGTCGTCGCTGCGGCGTTCGGATGCCTCGCCGATCGACAGCGCTTCCTCGTTCTGGCGTTCCCCGTCTTTGTAATGGGCGCAGTCGAGGATCACCGTGACGCCCAGACTACCGGCGGCCGTGGCGGCGCTACCGCGTGTTCATGGAGCGGAAGTTCGCGCCCGGGCGCAGCCCGAAGCGCAGCACGCGGGCCAGCACGAACAGCGCGCTGCGCTCCCGGCCGGCGGGGCTGATGAGCGCCGAATCCCACGTGTCCTTCGCCGAGACCGAGTTCCAGTGGTACAGGTAGACCCGCGTGACGCGCGGGTTGCGCGGCAGGATGCGATCGAAGATGAAGCGGGTCACCTCGCCCGCGTGGCTTGCCCCCTCGGGGATCCTCGTCTTGCTGCCGTTGTCGCGCCGGACGAGGCCGCCGGTCTCGGTCAGCCACACCTGCGACCGCGGTGCGACACGCTGCAGCTCGCGCAGGCGCTGCATCTTGAAGCGGTTGGCCTCGACGTAGTTGTGCAGGCCCCAGATCTTCGGGGAGTAGCCGAGGTGCCGGTTGAACTCCTTCACCCAGCGGCCCATGTTCGGCATGTCGAGCACCTCGGGGGCGAGGATCGTGCAGCTCGGGCACTCGCGGCGCAGCGCGCGGTAGTACGCAGCCGCGAGCTTGGCGCGGTGGCAGAGCGGCTCGCCGCAGAAGTTGGCCTCGTTCCAGGTCGCGAACGTCGTGGCCCACGGCCAGTACTGGCGGAAGCGGCGGAACTCGTACTTCATGCGCTCCGGGGTCGGCACGGTGCGCCGGTTCTGGCGCGAGCGCGAATGCATGAAGGAGATGAGCGGCTCCACGCCGGCGTCCCGCGCGGCCAGCAGCCAGGTATCGATCTCCGCGACGTCACGCGGGTTGGTCAGCGCGTCCCAGCCGATCGCCAGCCGCGCGTGCGTGATGCCAAGCGTCCCGAAACGGGGGTCGGCGAACATGTCGGCCTTCTGGTCGGCGATGCCGACCTCCACGCGCGACATCGCCGCGGGAACGCCCGCCTGCGCAGGGATCACGGAGGCGGGGCTGACCTGCGTGCTCAGCGCCAACACGCACATCGTCATGAGCAGCGCCAGCGGCGCGGCGCGGCGCGGCATGTCCGTCAGCCGCCCGTGAGAACGGTGTCGTCGTTGCTGTAGGCGGGCGCGCAGCAGCACAACAGCTTGATCGGCTCGACGCCGGTGTTCGTGAGCTTGTGGACCGCGCCTGGGGGGATGACGACACACTCCCCCGTATGGACATCGCGGTATTCGTCGCCGACCCGCAGGTTCCCGCTGCCGGCGGTGAAGAAGTACAGCTCTTCGCTGACGACGTGGTAGTGCTCGGCGGTCGCGCCTCCCACCGGCACCGTCGCCTCAGCGAGCGACTGGTTGGCCGTCGGCAGCGACACGCGGCCGGCAAGCTCACGGATCGTCGATCCGTCGAGCGTGACGAACGCTTCCGCGGCATCGAGTTCTGAGACGTGCATCGCGACGAACGGTAGTCGCTGTGGACGTCAGCCGCCCCGATGAGGCGTACGCTGCTGCTGGCATGAATGTCCAGACCCTGTCGCGACGTCCCGAGTCGCCCACCGAGAAGCGCCAAGCCGTCGAGGCGACCGTTCTTCAGGCGATGGAAGACCTGCTCGAGGAGGGGGCGACGTATGCGACGCTCAGTGTCGAGCGGATCGCCAAGCGCGCCGGCATCTCCCGCACGGCGTTCTACTTCTACTTCGCCGACAAGCGCGAGCTGCTGATGCGGCTGGCGTCCGAGCTCTCCGACGAGCTGTACCGCGAAGCGGACGCCTGGTGGTCGGGCGCCGGCGACGGCCCCGAGCAGCTGAAGGTCGCGCTCGGCAAGATCGCCGTGCTGTACCGCGCCCACGGGCCGCTCGTGCGCGCGATCGTCGAGCTGTCGACGTACGACGAGGTCGTCGGGCCGTTCTGGCACGCGCTCGTCGGCCGCTTCGTGGACGCCAGCGCAGTCCGGATCGCCTCCGAGGCCGGGGATGCCGAGCGCTCGCAGGTTGCGGCCTCGCCCGAGGCGACCGCCTTCGCGCTCGTGTGGATGACCGAGCGCACGCTGCACCAGATGCTGGTCCAGGACGGCGGCGTGTCCGACGAGGAGCTCGTGCGAGCGCTCGCGGGCGTCTGGGTCGCGTCGGTATACGCCGGCTGAGGGCGGGAAGTCGTTGCAGCCACCACGAACCCTCGGACCCGCGCTCCTTCATCGATGCTGTTCGCGAACGGCTCGCTCGCCACCACCACAGCGCGACGCCGGCCCTCAAGACTTCAGCCGCTCGAACTCCTCCGTCTCGCGCCGCACCGCTTCGAACTCCCCCGTGTTCAGCCGCTCGACGACGTCCGAGTCGATCTCCTCCTCGGTGGTGTCGGGCTTCATCCGGCGCAGCCGCATCGCGTCCAGGCGCTTGAACTTCAGGATCTCGAGCACGTACACGAGGTAGATCGAGGCGATCAGCGCGATCATGCCCAGCGCGGCCATGACGCTCGCCCAGCCCGCATGCAGCCGCCCGCCGTTGTCCGAGTACGGGACGAAGCGCAGCGCGAGCGCCAGGCCCGCAAGCATCAGGGTCCAGGCGTAGAGGTAGAGCACCGTGCGCCGCGTCGAGAAGCCGATGCGGTCCATGCGGTGGTGGAAGTGCTCGCGGTCGGCGTGATAGATGGGCCGCCTGTACTTCAGTCGCTTGAGCACCACGAATGTCGTGTCGAGGAACGGCACCGCGAGGACGATCAGCGGCAGCACGAGCGCGAGCACGGCCTGCGTCTTGATCGTCCCCTCGACGGCAACGCAGGCCAGCAACAGGCCGAGCAGGTTCGAGCCACAGTCGCCCATGAAGGCCGTCGCCGGGTGAAAGTTGTGCACCAGGAACCCGAGCGCGGCGCCGGCGATGATCGCCGCCAGCACGGCGGCGTTCGCGCGTTCCAGGTCGAACGCGATCACGACGAAGGCGGCAGCCGCGATCGCGCAGACGCCGGCGGCCAGCCCGTCGATGCCGTCGGAGAAGTTGACGACGTTCATGATCAGCACGATCCCGAGCACCGTCAGCGGGACACCGAGGTCGCCGAGCTCGACGCGGCCGATGAACGGCAGCGTGAAGCTCTCGACCTGCACGCCGTCGAGCACCGGGATCAGCGCCGCGACGATCTGGCCCGCCAGCTTGACCGGCGCGCTCAGCTCGAAGATGTCGTCCAGCGCGCCGACGACCGTGATCACTGCCGCGCCCGCGAGGATCGAGCCGAAGCGGCCGTCCAGCGGCAGGAACAGGAGCGCGCTGAGCAGGACGCCGGCGAAGATCGCGACGCCGCCCAGCCGCGGCATCGGCCGGTCTGACAACCCCCGCGCCCGCGGTTCGTCGACGGCGCCGATGCGATGCGCGAGGCGGTTCGCGAGCGGCGTCAGGCAGACGGCGACGACGGCCGCGACCGCCGCGGCTGCGACTGCGTCCCAGGTCGAGGGCGGCATCGCGGACAGCATCCCATCCTCGGCGGCGCATCGCGGACGCGCATGCGAGACCGGACCCCGCAGCGCCGACTGGGATGATGGGCTGAGCCCGGATCCACCGAAGCTCGCGGCGCCTCGGCGTCGTGAGCCTTCGCCAGCGCGGATCGGCCTCACAACGAAGGACCCGCCCTGCGACTGTTCGGCCGACCCACGCTGACTCGACTCACACCGCCGAGGTATCCACGATCTTCGGTGGATCCGGGCTGACCGATGAGGATCCTGCTCGTCACGCAGATGTGGCCGGGGCCTCATGACCCCGACCTTGGCGTCTTCGTCTTTGACGTCGCGCGCGAGCTGCGGCGCCTGGGGCACGAGGTCGACGTCAGCGCAATCGACCGGCGCGGCGGTAGCCCGGCGAAGTACGCGCGCCTGAGCGCTGCGGCGGTGGCTGCGGCGCGCCGTCTGCGACCGGACGTCGTCTTCGCGCACTTCCTCTTCCCGGCGGGCGCCGCTGGTGCCGCGGCCGCGGCAGCGGCGCGGGTGCCGCTCGTGGTCATGGCGCACGGGACCGACGTCGAGAACGCACGCCGCTCGCGCGCGCTGGCCGCCGCGACGCGCGCCGTCACGGCGCGGTCAGCCGCGCTGATCTCGAACTCGCGCTGGCTCGCCGAGCGGCTCGGGCCGGTGCGTCCACCCGTGCACATCATCGACTGCGGCGTCGATCTCGAGGTGTTCGCGCCGCGGCACGCCGCCGGCGCCCGCGCGCAGCTCGGCTGGGGCGACGACGGTCCGGCCTTCCTCGTCGTCGGGTCGCTGGTGGAACGCAAGGGAGTCACCGAGATGGCTGCGGCGTTCGAGCGCCTGGGGCGCGGCAGCCTCGCCTTCGTCGGCGACGGGCCGCTGCGCGAGCAGCTCGAGGGACGGGACGGCGTCACGCTCGTCGGCCGCGTCGACCATGCCGACGTGCCGACCTGGATCGCCGCCTGCGACGTGCTCTGCCAACCCTCGCGCGTGGAGCCCTTCGGGCAGGCGGCGCTCGAGGCGATGGCGATGGAGCGCAGCGTGATCGCCACGAAGCGAGGCGGTCCGGCGGAGTTCGTCGGCGCGCAGACCGGTGTGCTCGTCGAGCCCGGCGATGTCTCGGCGCTGATCGCTGCGCTCGAGCAGGCGGCGGCGCTGCCCGCACCCAACCCCGCGGCGCGCGCTGCTGCGGCCGAGCACGACGTCCGCACGCAGGCAGCTCGCATGGCCGCGGTGCTCGAGCAGGCGGTCGCGGACGGGCGCCGGCGGCGCGCCCGGCTCAGTCCTCCTCGATGAGGGCGACGCGGCGCGCGTGGCGCCCGCCCTCGAAATCGGACTCGATGAAGGCCTGCACGATCGCGTCGGCAGCGGGTCCGTCCAGGCGCCGGCCGGACAGCGTCACGACATTCGCGTCGTTATGGGCGCGCGCAAGCTGGGCCTCCTCGACGTCGTGCGCGTTGACCGCGCGCACGCCCGGCACCTTGTTGGCGACGATCGACACGCCGACGCCCGATCCGCAGACGAGCACGCCGCGCTCGGCGTCGCCCTCGGCGACGAGCCGCGCAGCGGGACGCGCGTAGCGCGGGTAGTCGGTCGATTCGTCAGAGACGGGGCCGACATCGACAACGTCGTGGCCCGCGCTCTGAAGCTGGGACTTGACGTGTTCTTTGAGCTCGAACCCTGCGTGATCTGAGGCGATGGCGATGCGCATGCGATCATCCTAGGGCCCCTTGTGAGAGCGCCGCGGCGACCTCCTCCCGCGTCATGGCGCCCTCTCGCAACACATCCCATCCGCCGCCGCGCTCGAGTTCACGCAGGTCGATCACCGTCGACGGCGTCCCCGGCAGCAGGCCTCCGTCGACCAGGAGATCCGCGCCATCGCGGAGCGCGGGGTCGATCTGGTCGACCGCGCGCGGGTCGGCGCCGCCGGAGCGATTTGCGCTTGACTGCAGCACGGGCACGGCGACCTCGACAAGCGCTCCGGGCGCCGGAACGCGCAGGCCGAGCGTCCACGGGTCCGGGCCGCAGGCGAGCGGCCAGCGCGCCAGCGGGTTTGGCAACAGCAGCGTGACCGGCCCGGGAAGCAGCGCGAGCAGCGCGGATCGCAGCCGCGGCGTGACCTCGGGCAGCGCCGCAAGCGCCGGTGCGAGCGAGAAGAACAGGACCGCTGCGGGCTTGTCGGCCGGCCGGCCCTTCAACGCATAGAGGCGGTTGACGGCCACCCCGGAAGCCGGGTCACAGGCGAGGCCGTACACGGTGTCGGCCGGGAATACGGCCACGCCGCCGCCGCTGATGCACGCCTCGAACGCGGCCGCATCGGCGCTCACCGCCGTCCCACCGCCACACGCTCGATCCCGGACAGATCGCGACGCGCCTGCACGTCGTCGAAGCCGGCGTCCCGCATCAGCTCGGCCACGGGGGCGGCCTGGCCCTCGCCGAGCTCGATCGCCAGCAGCCGCGCACCCATCGCGGCGGCGGCCGGCACGAGCCGCCGGATCACGTCGAGCCCGTCCTCCCCCGCAAACAGCGCGCCTGGCGGCTCGTGACGCGTGATCTCCGGCTGCAGCGATGCGCGCTGGCGCTCTTCGACATAGGGCGGGTTGGACAGCACCGCGTCGGCTCGCTCGACCCCGGCCAGCAGATCGCCGTGAAAGAAGACGACGCCGCCGAGCCCCAGCCGGTCGGCGTTCGCACGCGCCACCGACAGGGCATCCGCGCTGATGTCGGTCGCGACGACGTCGAGGTCGGGCCGCTCGCTCGCCAGCGCGAGCGCGATCGCGCCGCTGCCGGTGCCGATGTCGACCACGCGAGCGCCTTGCGCGACGAGCTCCACCGCCACCTCGACGAGCAGCTCGGTCTCCGGGCGCGGCACGAGGACGCGCGCGTCGACCGCGAGCTCGATGTGCCGAAAGCCGCGCTTGCCGGTGATGTACGCGACCGGCTCGCGCCCCGCCGAGCGCCGCCGCACCGCGTCCTGAAACGCTCGCACAGCCGTGCCGGTGACCTCGCGGCTCGGGTCGAGGAACAGCGCGGTGCGGTCGATGTCGAGCACCGCCGCCAGCAGCAGCTCCGCGTCGAGGCGGGCCGTGCCCGAGCCCGCGGCCGCGATCGCGATCACGGCCGAATCCAGCGCCTCACGGACGGTCACGCCGCCAAACGCGCTCATCGCGCCGCACCAGGCTCAGGCCGTGGCCTGGAGCTCCAGCACACGGCGCTTCTCGTCGGACTGCAGCGCCGCGGTGAACTCGTCGAGCGCACCCTCGAGGACCTCGTCGAGGTTGTGCACGAGCAGGTTGATGCGGTGGTCCTTGACGCGCCGCTCGCCGTAGTTGTAGGTGCGGATCTTCTCGGCGCGCTCGCCGGTCCCGACCTGCGAGCGGCGGTCGGCGGCGAGCTCGGCCTGCTGCTCGGCGAGCGCCTGCTCATACAGACGCGCGCGCAGCACGCGCATCGCGCGCTCGCGGTTCTGCAGCTGCGACTTCTCGTCCTGCATCGACACGACGATGCCTGTCGGCTTGTGCGTGATCCGGACCGCCGAGTCGGTCGTGTTGACGGACTGCCCGCCCGGCCCCGACGAGCGGTAGACGTCGATCTGCAGATCGTTCTGGTCGACGGCGATGTCGACGTCGTCGGCCTCGGGCAGCACCGCGACGGTCGCCGTCGACGTGTGAATGCGGCCCTGTGACTCGGTCACGGGAACCCGCTGCACCCGGTGCGTGCCGCCCTCGAACTTGAACATCGAGTAGGCGCCCTCGCCCTTGATCGCAAACGTGAACGCGCCTTCGGAGGTCTCCAGCAGCTCGACCGACAGCCCGCGCCGCTCGGCGTACTTCGTGAGCATCCGAAACAGGTCGGCTGCCCAGAGGCTCGCCTCGTCGCCGCCCGCGCCGGCGCGGATCTCGACGATGACGTTCTTATCGTCGTTGGGGTCGCGCTCGACGAGCGCGAGGCGGATCTCCTGCTCGATGCGCTCGATCTCGGCGCGCGCTGCGAAGAGCATCTCGCGGATCTCATGATCCTCGTCCTCGGCGAGCAGCTCGCGGGCTCCGGCCTCGTCGTCGATGGCGCGGCGCCAGGCCCCGGCAAGCTTCGCGGCGACCTCGAGCTGGCGGTAGTTGCGGCCGGCGGCGGCCGCACGCTGGCGATCGCCGTGGATCTCGGGGTCGGACATCTCGCGCTGAGCGTCGGCAAACCGCATCTCGATCTGTTCGACGAGCCGCTCGATCATCGTTCGTCGAGGGTAGTCGAGGCGCGTGCTCGAAGATCCGTCCAGTAGGCGCTCAGACCAGTCAAGAACTCAAGGTCATCGGCCGAATGGCCGATGAACCTCGGGTGCAGACCGCGAACGGTGCCCAGAAGGAGCAGGGTGGCGATCACGACCCGCCGTCGCATCTCGACGTCCACGCCTCGGCGACCCTCGATCGACTGACGCGCTGGGCGGCCAAAGCCCTGCGCGCACCGGTCGCGGTCGTGACCCTCTCCGGCGGCGAGGACAGCGTCATCGCCAGCCATACCGGCCTGGCGGCAATGCTGGCCAGCCCGCGGCTGCGCACGTTCGAGCAGCAGATCCGCGCGACGGGTGAGCCTCGTGCGGTCGCAGACCTGCGCCGCGAGCCCGAAGGCGAGTCCACGGACGGGATCGGGGTCGCATTCCTTGGCGCGCCGCTGGTCGATGTCAGCGGCGCGGCGGTCGGCAGCTTCTGCGTGATGGACATGCGACCGCGGCGCTGGACGATCCAGGACATCGAACTCGTCAACGAGCTGTCCGCGTCGGCGATGACCGAGCTCCAGGTGCAGGCCGCGAGGAACGAGGCCGCGCGCGAGAAGCGCTGGAGTGACCGCCAGCAGGTCGTGCTCGAGCTGATCGCCGCGCGAGCCCCGCTGGCCCGCACCCTGACCGAGCTGCTCGACGCCGCCGAGATGCACGCCCCCAGGATGCTGGCGGCGATCGCCCGCGTCGAAAAGGTTCGCGGCGGTCCGGACCGATTGCGCATCATCGCCGGGCACGGGGTGCCGCGCGGCTTCACGGCCGCGCTCGACGGTGTCGCCGTCGGCGAGGGCACCAGCATCAGCGGCACCGCGGCCGCCCGCCGCCAACCGGTCGTCGTCGCCGACATCGCCAGCAGCGATCTGAGCCCTGCGTACATCGACCTTGCCGCGGAGAACGGGCTCCAGGCCGGGTGGTCCACACCGATCCTCGCGCGCGGCGGCGCGGTGCTCGGCACGTTCACGATCTACTACGGCACGGCGCGCCCGCCCAACGAGCACGACCGTCTCGTCATCGCCCGCTCCGTTCACCTCGCCCGCCTGGCGATCGAGCAGGTCGACGGCGCGGAGGCCCTGCGCCGCAACGCGAGCCGCGCACGGTCGCTGGCGCGCGAGCAGACGGCGCTGCAGCGCGTCGCGACCCAGGTCGCCGGCGAGGCGAACCCACAGATCCTCTTCGCGCTCGTGGCCGAGCAGGTCGGCCTCCTGCTGAAGGCCGACGCCGGCTACGTCCTGCGCTTCGAGGACGAGGATCGCTATCGCAACGTCGGCTCGTGGGCTCGCGACCGGGACCGTCTGCAGGCGCCGTCCGCGGTGGCCACGCATCTCCCCGACGGGATCTGCGGGATGCTGCGCACGGCTCGCACCGCGCGCCGATGCGCCGTCGAGCCGGATCACGACGCCCTGGGTTTCAAACATCGGATCGCCGCACCCGTGCTCGTCGAGGGCGGTGCGTGGGGCCTGATCGTCGCCCTGCGTGACGGCCGTGAGTTTCGCCGCGAGGACGAGAAGCGGCTCGTGCGCTTCGCGCAGCTTGCCGGCGTCGCCGTCGCCAATGCCCGCGCCCACGAGGCACTCGCCACGCAGGCGCGCACCGATCCGCTGACGGGGCTTGCCAACCGCCGTGCCTTCGACGATCGCCTGGCCGAGGAGACCGAGCGCGCCCACCGCCACAAGCGTGACCTGTCGGTGATGCTCGTCGACGTCGACCATTTCAAGACGATCAACGATCGCTTCGGCCACGCCGCCGGCGATCACGTGCTCGTCAACCTCGCTGACAGCCTGCGCGCGGTAATGCGCAACGGCGATCTGCTGGCGCGCATCGGCGGCGACGAGATGGCGATGATCCTGCCCGACTGCCCGCCCGATCAGGCCGCGCTCGTCGCCCAGCGCATGATCGCGGCGATCGGCGACCGATCCTCTCTCGCGCGGCGCCACGGTGTGACGGTGTCGGCCGGCGTCGCGGGGCTGCTCGGCGGCAACTCCGCCGAGGACCTGCTGCGCTACGCCGACCAGGCGCTCTACGGCGCCAAGGACGAGGGCCGAAACCAGGTCGTCAGCTACGACCCCGCCGTGCCCGGGCGCGCCGACCTTCGCATGAGCGCCTGAGCGCCGTTTTTCCGATCGCGGCGAAGATGACTCGTTGTGCAGCTCCTGACGACCTAGCCGGCCAACTGGTTCGGCTCGGAACGATGGGTCCACTAGCTTCTGCTCCGTGCACGTCGTCGCCGCAGTCGTCCTGCTCGGATGCATCGCCCTGACGCTGCTGATCCTGCGCGGCCGCCAGGGCAGGCAGGAGATCGTCGAGCACGAGCACGACCCGGAGCTCGACGAGGCGCTGGAACGGATGCGCGAATGGATGCGCCGGCCGGCCGTCGTGATCGCCGCAGCGTCCGTCGTCGGACTGGCGCTGGTCGCCGCCATGGCGCGCAACCCGAGCCGCTGGGCCGTGCTGCTGCTGGCGCTCGGCGTGCTGGCCGCCGGTGTGACCGGCTACCTCGTCTCGCAGCGGCGCCGGCGGGAGCGCGGCTGATCGCGTGTATTGGTTGCTTGGGTGGTGATTCTTCTTCGTCGGCGTCTGTGGCGGGGGCGTGCGGCTGACCGCGTGAACCGTTCCACGCGGTTGTGGCTGGGGAGCGGTGAGGGCTCGGACCCCGCGGATCTGTCCAGGCATGCGAGGCGTACGCGCGGAGCCACCACGGCGGCCGCGCCCTCGGCGCTTCAACCCACCTGCGGAGAAGGCGCCACGGGCACCGCCGCTGTGTTCAGCGGGTTGCGGGGTGGGTCCGGTTCAGGAGGCATCCGGCGGAATCACAAAGCAGCAGCGCCCTACACACCGGCCGACGTCGCCGACAGAACCGGAGCCCAACCCGCAACCCGCCCGCCACCCACCGCCCGAGAACGGGCCTAACCTAGGCCACGACCTCCATGCCGACCAGATCCTCTTCGTCGGCATCATCGGGTGACTCCACCGCGAGTACCGCCTCGAGCGCGGCGATCGCGACAGCGAGCTGGCCGTGGTCGGGCTCGCGTGTCGTCAGCAGCTGAAGCTTCATCCCGGGCGTCATGAGGATCCGCGCCCAGCGCTTTGAGCGGTTGCGCCCGAACCACTTTATGACCTCGAACGCGAGGCCCGCGACGAGCGGGATGCCGACGACGCGCGAGATCAGCAGCCAGTACCAGGCGGGCGTGCCGAGCGGCGCGAAGACGAAGACCGCGACGACCATCACGATCAGCAGGAAGCTCGTGCCACAGCGCGGATGCAAGCGGCTGAAGCGCTGCGCGTTCTCGGGCGTGAGCGGCAGGCCGGCCTCGTAACACGAGATCGTCTTGTGCTCGGCGCCGTGGTACTCGAAGAGACGTTGCAGGTCACGCAGCCGCGAGACCGCCCACAGGTAGATGAGGAAGATCGTGACTCGGATGAGCTTCTCGACGATCACGAAGACGATCGAGTTCGGAAGGACGTCGCGCAGCAGGCTCGCGATTCCGACCGGCAGCAGGAAGAACAGCCCGATCGCCATCGTGAGCGCGAGCGCGATCGTGCCGGCCCACGTGCCCCGCGTGAGCTCCTTCTCGCCTTCGGGCAGCTGCGCGTTGACCGAGATGTTCAGCGCGGTGCAGCCGAGCTTCAGCGACTCGCCGAGCGCGACGATGCCACGGACGATCGGCCAGCGCAGCCAGCTGTGGCGCTTGAGCGCGGACACGAGCGGGAAGCTCTGCACAGCAATGTCGCCGAGGGCCGGCTCGTCGCCGGCCATCCGCCGCCCAGCGGCGACCTGCTCCGCCGACGGCATCCGAACCGCAACGGCCCACGTCGAGACGCCGCGCATCATGACGCCCTCGATCACGGCCTGGCCGCCGACGGGCGCGTCGCGCGAAGCCTGCAGACCCAGGTCGTGCGGGGACGACACATCCGACCCCGCGGGCAGCCGCTCGGGGTCCTGCGCGGCCGCCATCAACGTGTGTTGTTACTCCGTGGGAGCCTGGCGCCGAGCGGCGCGGCGCTTGAAGCGATCGACGCGGCCACCGGTGTCGACGAGCTTCTGACGGCCCGTGTAGAACGGGTGACAGTTGGAGCAGATCTCGACGTGGATCTCGCCCTTGGTCGAGCGCGTCATGAACTCGTTGCCACACGTGCAGCGCACGTGTGCGGCGACGTACTCGGGATGGATGTCGGTCTTCATGGTGCAGTCCAGTCTAGCCGAGCGCCCTCCGTGGTCTGGACGCTCATCCCAGTGGCAGCGGGCAGCGCCTGCGCGTCGCATTGCCGCGCTCGACGGACTCCTCGACACGGCGGTCGGCGTCCACGCGCGCCCCGACCGTCTGGCCCGGACTGCATGCCAGCGCGAGCACCGTCACGAGGCGCTCCTCGCCGGGCTCGAGCGAGGCGACCTCCGCTCCGCCCGCCCCGACCCGAACGCCGAATGCGCTCGCCGCCGAGCGGCCGGTGTTGCGCACGAGCAGCGTGTAGATCGCGATGCCCGGCTGTGCATCGAGTACCGCCGTCAGAGGGCCGGGCACGAGGTTCGGGCGCAGATCGGGCTGCACGCACACGGGCGTGCGAGCGTTTGCGCGCTTGACGATCGAGCGGTCCTTCGCGATCCATTGAAAGCGCACGCGGGCGCGGTAGCTCGCGGGAACCCAGAGCCCGTTGACACGCTTGCGAAAGACAAAGCCCGCGACATTCGAGGCCGACCGCTCCCACGTCCCGAACCCGGGCGCCTGGATGTGGCGCCAGTACCGTTGCCCCGGCTGCCGGCGCTCGAGATCGAACCGCACGCGCATGTGGTCGGCGCCCGCGACTGCGGGCATCGCGCCCACGAACGTCGCCACGCGCTCGACCGGCAGTGGGCTTGTGAGGCAGGTTTCGAGGGCCGCCTCAAGCGGTGGCGGCTTGGTCTGGCCCGGGGTCGCATCCGCGGAGGTGGAGGCGGCCGGCGTGAAGAGCGCGATCAGGGTGACGAGCAGCAGTGTGCGGCGCATGCGCAACTAGGGACAACCGCCCATCGCTGGAGTTGCGGGGACGGACGGATGTCTCGCCTCGAGCACGAGAGCGTCCTGGTGACTACAGGTTCTGGTACAGCGGCCCGTCGCCACCCTCGGGCGTCGTCAATCGCCCGCCCTTCGCCGTGATCGCCCCGCACTGCACGCAGTTGGTGTAGTTGACGATGACGTCCACAGAACCCTTGGCGGGCGCGTCGTCCGGGATCTCGTAGACGCCGGCCGGGCACATCCACGCCCAGGTCTCGGCGACCTCCCGCGGCACACGCTTCTGCACGCGGATGTGGTTCGGCGCGTCGTCGCGCGTCGCGTTGCCGGTGATGTACACCGAGGAGAGCTTGTCGAAGGTGTACTTGCCGTCGGGCTTGGGATAGGCGTCCCTCGTGTCGCCGATGAACATCGGCCGCTCGTCGTTGCGATGCCACTTCCAGCGCCCACCGGGGAAGCGCCCCTTCGTCATGATCATCAGGTTCACGATCGGGCCGCCGCGCAGAAATCCCTTCTGGAACGGCTGGCGCGTGTTGCGGACCTCGTAGAGCTCCTTGCCGATCGACGAGTCCAGCACGGCCTTCTCGTAGGACTCCACGTTGGAGTCACCGCGCTTGAGCGCCGCGTAGATCGCCTCGCCGGCGAGCTTGCCCGACAGCACGGAATGATGGACACCCTTCAGCGCGACCGTATCGACCATTCCAGCGGAGTCGCCGACGAGCAGCGCGCCGGGCATCGTGAGCTTCGGCATCGACCACCAGCCGCCGGCCGGCAGCGCCTTGGCTCCCCAGCCGACGCGCTCGCCGCCCTCGAGGATCTCCCTCACGAGCGGGTGCAGCTTGAACTGCTGCAGCAGGTCGTGCGCGGAGGTCGTCGCGTCGGCGTACTCGAGATCGACGACGAAGCCGATCGAGACGAGATCGTCGCCGGTCTTCTCGTCCTTCATCGGGTACAGCCAGGTGCCGCCGATCTGGCCGTACTTCGACTTGAGCTTCAGCGGCCACGGGCCGATCGTGTGGATCAGGCGGTCAAGCGGCTTGGGAACCTTCCACACCTCCTTGACGCCGAGCTCCCAGACCTGCGGCTCGCGACCCGCGGCGAGGTCGAACTCGCGGATCGCAGCGCCGGTCAGGTGGCCCCAGCAGCCCTCGGCGAGGACGGTGAACCTTGCCTTGACGTCCGTTCCCGGCTCGAAGTTGCGCAGCGGCTCGCCGTCCCTACCGCGGCCCTTGTCGCCCGAGCGCACGCCGACGACCTGGCCGTCCTCCACGATCAACTGGGTCGCTGCGGTCTCCGTGAGGATGTAGGCATCGGCCTCCTCGGCGATCCGCTGCTGGTAGCGGGCGAGCGCGGCCACCGAGATGACCTCGTTGCCGTGGTTCTTGAACGGCGGCGGCGTCGGGATCTTCAGGGCCTTCGTCGCCGACGGCATCATGTAGACGGCTTCCTTCTCGACCGCGCCGAAGGCGAAGCCCTCCTTGCGCCAGTCCTCACGGCTGAGGCCGGGGAGCAGCTCCTCGAGCGGGCCCGGCCGCATGACGGCGCCCGAGAGGTTGTGGCCGCCGCACGTCTTGGCCTTCTCGATCACGGCAACCGGCACCTCGCCGAGCGACCCGAGCAGCTCCTCGTCGTCGGCGAGCAGCTGCAGGAGGCGGTTGGCGGCCGCGAGGCCGGCGGTGCCGCCGCCGACGATCGCGACGCCGACCTCGATCACCTCGTCCTCGGGATCGAGGCCGTGCTTGATGAACTCTCGCTGCGAATCGACCGGGGGCGGAAATTGCGCTGGAGACGGCGCGCCGCCGTTGCTGGCGGACATGCCCTAACCCTTCTTCGCCTTCACTGCCTCGGTGAGCTTCGGCAGGATCTTGTTGAGGTCACCGACGATGCCGAGGTCGGAGTACTCGAAGATCGGGGCGTTCGAGTCCTTGTTGATCGCCACGATGTTCTCCGAGGACTGAAAGCCGACCTTGTGCTGGATCGCGCCCGAGATGCCGGCCGCGAGGTAGAGCTTCGGCGAGACGGTTTTGCCGGTCTGCCCGATCTGCGTCGAGTACGGGTACCAGCCCGCGTCAACGACGGCGCGCGTCGCGGCGACCGCGCCGCCGAGCGCGTCGGCGAGCGCCTCGCAGAGCTCGAAGCCCTCCGGCTTGCCCAGGCCGCGTCCGCCGGCGACGAGGATGTTCGCGCCCTCGATGTCGATGTCGGCGCCGCGCTGCTCGCCGCGCTGGACCATCGTCAGCCTCGTCGAGGCCTCCGACAGCTCGACGGTGACGTCCTCGACTTCGGCCGCTGTGTCGCTCGGCGCCGCCGTCTCGAAGGCGTTGAGGCGCCCGATGATGATGCCGCGGTCCTTGTAGCGCGAGGTCGAGATCGACGAGTCACCGTGGATCGGGCGCTCCGCCGTCAGCTTGCCGTCCTCGACGTTCACCTGCGTGACCTCCATCGTCACGCCGGCGTTCAGCCGTGCCGCCAGGCCGGCGCCGATCTCGAAGCCGAGCAGGCCGCCGCCGAAGAGCGCGTAGTCATGGCCGTTGTCGTCCATGACCTTCGCCATGACGTCGACGACCGGCTGCGCGAGCCCCTCGGGGGCGTCCTTCGCGCGGAAGACCTTCGTGACGCCGTAGTTGCCCAGCGTGGCGGCGAGCTCGTCGCTGACGTCGCCGATGACGACGGCGTGCGCCTCACAGCCCGCCTCGGCGGCGAGCTTGGCGGCCTCGGAGACGCCGCCCAGGGAGTTCTTGTTGAAGGCGCCCTCGTAGTGCAGCGCGTACGCCAGGATCCCGCTCATGAGAGAAGCTTCCTTTCGTCCAGCCACGCGATGATCTTCTCGACCGTCTCGTTCGTGTCCTCGTCCTCGATGATCTCGCCGGCGGCCTTCGCCGGCGGGGCCGTGTAGTCGCCGCAGACGACCTTCGAGCCGGCCTCGCCGACGCGGTCGGCCTCGATGCCGACGTCGCCGATGCCGACGGCGTCCAGCGGCTTCTTCTTGGCGCCCATGATCGCCTTGAGCGACGGGTAGCGCGGCTCGTTGATCGCGTCGCCTACGGAGATGACGGCGGGCAGCGTGATCTCGACGGTGTCGTAGCCGTACTCGGCCTGGCGCTCGCAGCGCAGCGTGCCCGGCGTGACGTCCATCTTGATGACCTGCGTCAGCGACGGCATCTGGAGGTAGTCCGCGACGACGGCACCGATCGTGTAGCACTCGCCGTCGTCTGACTGCTGACCGAGCAGGACGAGGTCGGGGCACTCGCGCTCGAGCACCTTGGCGAGCGCGTAGCCCGTCGCCACGACGTCCGAACCGGAGAGCGACTCGTCGCTCAGGTGAATGGACCGGTCGGCACCGAGCGAGACAGCCTTGTGCAGCGCCCGAACCGCGGTGTCCGGGCCCATCGTCACCGCGATGATCTCGTCGACGTCGACCTCGCCGCCCTCGCGAACCTGCATCGCAGCCTCGATCGCATGGGTGTCGTACGGGTTGAGGTTGCGCTCGCCGCTGCGGTCCATGCGCCCTGTCGACGGATGTATCCGCTTCTCGACAGCGGCGTCGGGCACCTCCTTCACCAGGACGCAGATCTTCAACTTGAGCCTCCTTCGGGACGGGACATGGCGTCAGATTAGTCGATTGACTGACCAGTCAATCGCGGAATCCGCGAACGGCGCAGACTATGCAGGAACCGCGGAGCGGATGAAATCGATGATCGCCTCGGTGCTCGATCCGGGCGTAAAGACCTCGGCCACCCCAAGGCGCTTGAGCTCGGGGATGTCGTCGCTGGGGATCGTGCCGCCGACGATGACGACGACGTCGTCGATGCCCTGCTCCTCGAGCAACGCGACGATGCGCGGAACGAGCGTCATGTGCGCGCCGGAGAGCACCGACAGGCCGACCGCGTTGGCGTCCTCTTGGATGACCGTTTCGACGATCTGCTCCGGGGTCTGGTGCAAGCCCGTGTAGATGACCTCCATGCCGGCGTCGCGCAGGGCGCGCGCGATGATCTTCGCCCCGCGGTCGTGTCCGTCGAGGCCGGGCTTGGCCACGACGACGCGGATCTTCTTGCCGGTGGGTGAAGGGTCGGTCATAGGTGCCGCGAGGGGCGCGCGGATCATATTGCGCTGGGCGCCCGCGCGCCGATTGAGTGTCCCAGCGCTCGGTGCGGATATTGCCAGCCCGTGCTCCAGGCGCGGGGCGACCTGCTCTGAGGTGTCAGGTCGCGAGTTGACAGCCGCTATAGCGTGGTCCGGACAAGGACTGAGCGAGGCTGTGGTGGGGAAACTGCGGAATCGCCGGGCCGACCTCACAGAAGGGGGGCCCTTCGTGGCGCGCGAGCGACCGAATGCCTCCGACTCACTCCCGCCAGCGTTGACATGCCTCGATGGCGGTCGCCCCGATGGCGATGGGACTCAACTGACACGCGCCGAAGCCCGTGCCCTGCGGCGCAGCGCGCCGCTGACGCACGCGCAACTCACGCACCATCTGGCGGGCGTGTCGGACTCCGAAACGCGCGAGAGTTGAACGCCCGAGGAGGATCAGGCGGAGGAGGCCTTCGACCTCGACTTCTGCGTCGGCGTCTTCTTCGAACCGCCGGCCTTGCATCCTCGAGCGCCTTCTGCAATGCCGCCATCAGGTCGGAAACCGCATCTGGCTCTGAGCGGTCGTCCGTCTCGACGTCGGTCGTTTTGCCCTTGCCCTCGCCCTTGACGATCTTCTGCGGGCGCTTGCGGTAACGGTCCTCGTACGTGTCGGGCTCCCACTCGGCGGCCATCGCCTCGATCAGCGCGACCGCCGTGTCGAGTTCCTTCTTGGTCGGCCTGATCGGCACGAACACCCCGCGATGGCGATCGTGCCGTACCAGATCGAGCGCAGCGCCATGTCAGAACACCTCGTCAGCTACTCGGGCTCGGTGGCGTCTTCCTGGGAGGCGAGCTTCAGCGCGGCCTGCCGGGTCTGCTCGACGTGGCGACTCTGAACGCCGAGCGCCCACTTGCCGAGCTTGGCGATCTCCTTGTCGCGGACCTGCTCGTTCATCTTGTTGACGATCTCGACGTGGCCGAGCTCGCCGGCCTCCGACATGATCATGAACTCGAGGCCGTCGAGGCCGTCAGCATCGTCGCCGAGGTAGGCGTCCCGCATCTCGCTGGCCTCGGCCTTCGTCTCACGGGCCTTCTTCTGCACTGCGGTCTTCTTGCCGTCGAGCTTGCCCGCGAGCGCGAGCCCGCGGTCAGCGGTCTCCTTGGCCTCGTCGCGCATCTTCTTCAGGATCGCGGTCACCTCGTCGTCCTCGACGAGCTTGATGACCTTGCGGGTGGTGTCCTGGGCGGCCTGCGCCAGGCCGATCACCTCGGCGAGCTTGCTCTCGAGCTGCGTGAGTTCTGCCATCGCTCCTCCAATCGCTTCGTTGAAGAGCGCCTGTACCCGCAAATCGTGCGTTCGCCCCATCGAGGCTGGGATCTAGAAGACTGGTGTCTCGGTGTACGTGCCGAAGACGTCCTGCATCGCGCGCACGATCTCGCCCTCGCTGGCGTGGGCGCGCGCGCAGTCCAGCAGGGCCGGCATGAGGTTGGCCCGCTCCGTTGCGGCGCCGGCGCGCAGCGCGCTGAGCGTCCGCTCGACTTCTGCGCCGTCGCGGCGGGCGCGCACGGCCTGTAGGCGGCCGTGCTGCTTGCGCTCGAGCTCGGGGTCGATGCGCAGGATCGGGATATCGGGATCGCCGGAGTCGACGTAGTCGTTGACGCCGACGAGAATCCGCTCGCGGTCGTCGTACTCGCACTGCAGCTGGAAGGCGGCGTCGGCGATCTCACGCTGCGGGAAGTTCAGTTTGACGGCCTCAACCATGCCGCCGAGCTCATCGATGCGGCTGAAGTAATCGTACGCCTCGCGCTCGAGCTGGTCGGTCAGCGCCTCGACGAAGTAGGCGCCGCCGAGCGGATCGATCGTGTTCGTCACGCCGGTCTCGTGCGCGATGATCTGCTGCGTGCGCAGGGCGATCCGGGCGGCCTCCTCGGTCGGCAGTGCGAGCGCCTCGTCGTAGGAGTTCGTGTGCAGCGACTGCGTCCCCCCGAGCACGCCGGCAAGCGCCTCGATGGCCGTGCGGACGATGTTGTTCAGCGGCTGCTGCGCGGTGAGGCTGACGCCCGCGGTCTGCGTGTGGAAGCGCATCCGCCACGAGCGCGGGTCGGTCGCGCCGAAGCGCTCGCGCAGCTCGCGCGCCCAGATGCGGCGGGCGGCGCGGTACTTCGCGATCTCCTCGAAGAAGTCGATCTGTGCGTTGAAGAAGAAGCTCAGCCGCGGCGCGAAGTCATCGACCGACAGGCCACGTGCGACCGCCTGCTCGACGTACGTCAGGCCGTCCTTGATCGTGAACGCAATCTCCTGCGCGGCGGTCGATCCGGCCTCGCGGATGTGGTAGCCCGAGACGCTGATCGGATGCCAGCTGGGCATGTTGTGCGTACACCACTCGATCATGTCGCCGCACAGCCGCATCGCCGGGTCGACGGGGAAGCACCACTCCTTCTGGGCGATGTACTCCTTGAGGATGTCGGCCTGGATCGTCCCGCGCAGGCGCTCGCCAGGGATGCCGCGCTGCTCGGCGGCCGCAACATAGAACGCGAGCATGACCACGGCCGGGGCGTTGATCGTCATCGAAACGGAGATCTGGCCGAGGTCGATGCCGTCGAACAGCGCGCGCATGTCGTCGACGGTGTCGACCGCGACGCCCTCGCGCCCGACCTCGCCCTCGCTGAGCGGGTGATCGGAGTCGTAGCCCATGAGGCTCGGCATGTCGAAGGCTGTGCTCAAGCCGTCCTGGCCGTGGGCGAGCAGGTAGCGGAAGCGCTCGTTGGTCTCCTCGGCGGTGCCGAAGCCGGCGAACTGGCGCATCGTCCACAGGCGGCCGCGGTACATCGACGGATACACGCCGCGGGTGTACGGATAGATGCCGGGATGGCCGGGGTCGCCGGGGGCGTCCTCGGCGGTGTACAACGCGCTGACCGGCGAGCCGCTGAGCGTCGTGAACGGGACGTCGCGTTCGGCCTGCAGGCCGAACGCGGCGCGCCATTCGGCGGCGCTGCTCGGTGGGTGGGTGGTCGCCATAGTGTCGGGGGTTAGATAGTCGGACGTCCGCGCTTTCTTGATGATACCGCGTCACCGGCGGTTGTCCAGGTATTGCGGCTCTCCCATGCCATGTGCCCGTCGATGGACCCCGGCGCCCGGGTGGGGGCCGCCCCACGCGTGGCATGCGTTACCGCAGTCCCCGTTCCCGGGGCGGCGCCGTGGGTGTCCTCCGGGTCCCTTCGGGTTCTCCCTCATCGATGCTGTACCTCGAGCGCCCCGACAATGCCACGACCGCAGCGGTGAGCGCCATCGCCCTCAGGGCAGATCGACGTGCACGATGTCGATCGTCGCGGGCGCGGTCGCCTGACCGAGCTCGATCTGCTGCGCCGTGACCTCGACGGCACCGAACTCGATCCCGCGCGTGAACGTCGCGCTGATCAGATCGATGACGTACTGCAGGTCCTCTTCGTCCTGCAGTTGTAGGCGCTCGACGATCCGCTCCAGGCGGTCGTGTGGAAACAGCAGCGCGAGCTGCTTGGTGATGTCCTCGCGGATGTCACCGCGCTCGGGCTCCCCCGCAGGAGGCGCCTCCTCCGGCGGGATCTCGTCAGGCGGGATCTCGTCGCTCACTGGCGTAGCATCCCAGGCCATCGCATGGGAGACATCGGAAAGCCGATCCGCGAGACAGAACGCCCGGCGCCGGTGCGTCCGGCGACCCCCGACACCGAGCCGGTCAAGCTGCCGCCGAAGCCGCAGCCCGTCAAGTCGTGAGCGCCGAGCCGGTCGCCGTGCCGCTCGTCGGTTTTCGGCGTTGGGGGGCCAGGCGCGGGTCGCTGTACTCGGGCATTTTCGTCGCGGGGCGGTTCATGCCCAACCCGGCGCTGCGGTTGATCGCGCCGCGCGTGCGGCCGGTGCCCTGGCCGGCGCACGAGGACCGCGTCGCGAAGTGCTTCGCGCTCGGCGGACACGACGCCCCGCACCGCGACTGCAACTGCGGTTTCGCCGCCTACTACGAACTGCCCGCCGAGCCCGAGATGCCCGCGCCGGAGGCGGTCTGGGGGGTGATCGCGGGATGGGGGCACATCGTCGAGTGCGAGCACGGCTTCCGTGCGCAGTTCGCGCGCCCGCTGGCGCTGCTCAAGCTGCGCTACCCGGACGACGCCTACGAGCGGGGTCGCCGGCTGGAGAACGTCGCCGAGGCCTACGAGATCCCGCTGCTCGAGCGCGATGAGCTCGTCGTGTACGCCGGCTGGCACGGCGAGCTGCGGGCCGCCTGACTACTCGAAGTCGCCCGCCTCCTGGCGCAGCGTGCGCAGCAGGTCGGTCACGCGCTCCTGCTCGTCCTCGGCCAGCGCGGCAAGCCCGAAGCCGTCGGCGTTCAGCAGCTCGGTCGCGCGCTCGGCAACCTCCCGACCGGCGTCCGTGAGCTCCGCGAGCGTCGTGCGGCGGTCGGACTCGTGCGCGATGCGCCGAACGAGGCCGTCGGCCTCGAGCTTGTCGATGATGTTCGTGACGCTCGTGCGATGGACCTGGAGGCGCTCGCCGATCTTGCCGAGCGGCAGCGTCCCCTGACGCGTGAACGAGAGCAGCATGAGCGCCTCGTAGCGCGGAAAGGTGAGAGCCAGCGGGCCGAGCAGCTCGTTCAGGCGAGCGAGCAGGATCTGCTGAGCGCGCATGATCGACGTGATCGCCGCCATCGGCCGCGCTGGCTCCCCGCCCCAGCGCTCGGTCCAGTGGCGACGCGCCTCGGCGATCGGGTCGATGTTGAGCGGCTTGGTCGTCACGATGGCCCGCAGCCTACGTCACTCACGGGCGGCTTCGCCGAGCAGCGCCCGGGCGATGACGAGGCGCTGGATCTCCGAGGTGCCCTCGTAGATCTCGGTGACCTTCGCGTCGCGGTAGTAGCGCTCGGCCGGCAGCTCGCGGGTGTAGCCGTAGCCGCCGAGGACCTGGATCGCCTCACCCGTCACACGCCGCGCGACGCCCGAGGCGAACAGCTTCGCCTGGGCGCCCTCGACGGTGTGCGGACGGTCGGCGTCCTTCAACCGCGCGGCGCGCCACGTCAGCGCACGCGCCGCCTCGATCTCGGTCGACATGTCGGCGAGCTTCTGCTGGATCGCCTGATGGGAGCCGATCGGCTTGCCGAACGTGCGCCGCTCCTTGGCGTGTCTGACGGCGAGGTCGAGCGCAGCCTGCGCGATGCCAGTCGCCTGGGCGGCGATGCCGATCCGCCCGCCATCGAGCGTCGCGAGCGCGATCCGCAGCCCGGCGCCGGGCAGGCCGAGGCGCTCGGCGGGCGTGTCCGTGAACTGCAGGTCCGCGGTGCTCGACGAGTTCAGCCCGAGCTTGTCGGCCTCGCGCACCGGCTTGAAGCCGTGGGCACCGCGGCGCACGATGAATGCGCTCGGCCGCTCGGGATCCTTCGCGAAGACGATGTACACGTGGGCGACCGACCCATTTGTGACCCACTGCTTCATTCCCGTCAGGTTGCCGTTGTCCGAGCGTGTGGCGAGGGCGGCGGGATCGGAGCCGGCGTTGGACTCCGTCAGCGCGAACGCGGCGATCTCGTGGCCCTGGGCCAGCGGCGGGACGAGGCGCTCGATCTGCTGGCGCGTGCCGCGCGCGAGGATCGGCAGCGTGCCCGCGCCGGTGTGGACCGCGAGCGTGACGCCGAGGCCGGCATCGCCGCGGGAGAGCTCCTCGAGCACGAGCGCGTATGACAGATAGTCGGCTCCCGCACCGCCGAAGTCCTGCGCGACGCAGACGCCCATGAGCCCCAGCTCGCCGAGCTGCTGGACGACCTCCTTGGGGAAGCGGTGCTCCTTGTCCCACTGCATCGCCTGCGGCGCGACGACCTCGTCGGCGAAACGCGCGGCGAGCGCACGGATGTCCTTCTGCTCATCGGAGAGGCCGTGCGTGTTCATTGCCCCTCAACCTAGTCCTTTGTACCGCGAGTCAGCGACGCTGCACGCGACGTGGCGCCGGGGCGGGGGCGGCGCGGCGCCGCGGCGGTCGGCGGGGCGGCGCCACGGGTGCCGCGCGCCGCACCACTGCG
>DATLNO010000116.1:0-11375 GCA_035536715.1 Solirubrobacteraceae bacterium | reverse complement strand
CGAAGCCGCCGCTCTCGAACAGCTCGCGCTCGAGCAGGAAGGCGCGTGCGATGCGATCGGCGGTGCGCTCGATCGTCATCGCGTCACGCTCGCGTGCGGAGGACCAGGTGCCGGTCTCCTCGAGGTCCGAGGAGCGCGGCTGCTCCTCCCCCGCATTGACGGCGCTCAGCAGCGCACGGTGCGCGACGAGGTCCGGGTAGCGGCGGATCGGCGACGTGAAGTGCGCGTAGTGCGTCAGCCCCAGACCGGCGTGGCCGAGGTTCTTCGGGCTGTAGTAGGCCTGCGTGAGCGCGCGCAGCACGAGGAAGGTCAGGGCGTCGCGCCCATGTCCGGTGCGCGCGGCGTGTTGCGCGACCGCGCGTGAGCAGGCGGCGATGACCTCAGTCGCCTCGTCCGGCGTCATGTGCTCGCGCACGGGTGGCGTCGCGACGTCGAGCGAGGCGAGCTGCCGCACGAGCCGCAGCGCCTTCTCGCCGTCGGGCTTCTCGTGCACGCGATACATGGACGGAATGCCCCGCTCGGAGAGGAACTTCGCGACCTGCTCGTTGGCGGCGATCATCAGGTGCTCGATGAGCCGGTGCGACTCGGTCTGCTCGCTCGGGCGCGCCTGCGCGACGTGGCCGCCGTTGTCGAAGGTGAACTCCGGCTCGCTCGTCTCGAGCTCGAGCGCGTCCTGCGCAAGGCGCCGCTCGTGCAGCGTGTGCGCGACCGCCCGCGCCGCCTGCAGCGGCGTCGCCCACGGCTCCTGCGCCTCCTCCTCGCCGGCGAAGACGCGGTCGACCTGCTCGTAGTCCAGCCGCGCGTCGGAGCGGATCGTCGAGCGGTAGAACTTCACCCGCTTGACGTCGGCGCCCTCGAAGTCGATCTCGACCGTGACGGCGGCTCGATCCTGGAATGGCACGAGCGAGCAGGCGTCGTTGGACAGCGCCTCGGGCAGCATCGGCTCGACGCGGCCGGGGACGTACACGCTCGTGCCGCGCCGCGCGGCCTCGCGATCGACGAGCGAGCCGGGCCGCACGTACGCGCTGACGTCGGCGATGTGAACCCAGATCCGCGTGCGCCCGTGGGAGCGGACCTCGGCCGAGATCGCGTCGTCGAAGTCGCGGGCGGTGCCGGGATCGATCGTGAACGCCGGCAGCGCCGTCAGGTCGCGACGGGCGACCTCCGGATCAACACCGTTGTCGCGCGCGTTCTTCGCCGCGCGCTCGACGGCGGGATCGAAGCGGCGGCGCAGGCCGCGGTCGAGCATGAGCGCCTCGAGCACGTCGCCCGCCACGTCGGGCCGGCCGAGGCTGCGCACGACCCGCGCGCGGCCGCCGGAACGGAAACCGTCCCCACCCACTCCCACGAGCACGAGGTCGCCCACACGTGCGCGCGAGTCACGGTCGAGCACCATCCGCGTCCCGCGCTCGAAGAGCGGCTCGGCGACGAGGACGCGCCCGCGCCTTTGCACCGTCGCGACGATCCCCTCGCCGGTCTGCTGCTCGCTGCGCTGCCGGCGTCCTGCCGGCGCGCCGCCGTTGGCCGGCTTCGTCGCCGCCGGCGAGGGTCGCCCCCGCTTCTTCGGCCTGCCCGGTGCCGGGCGCCTGCTCACAGCTCTTCGGCCAAGACGGCGAGCGCCTTGTCGAGCGCTTCGTCGCGCTTCGTGTCGGGGTCGTCCTGGGCCTGCACGTCCGGCTTCAGGCCCGACCCGCGCGCGGTTCCGACGCCGCCGAGGTTGCGCCCGCTGGGCAGGAAGTACTGCCCGACGGTGATGTCCAGCGCTCCGCCGTTCTCCAGCGGCAGGATCTCCTGGAAGACGCCTTTGCCGAACGTCTTGACCCCGACGAGCTTGGCGCGCTTCGTGTCCTGCATCGCGCCGGCCACGATCTCCGAGGCGGAGGCCGTCCCGCCGTCGACGAGGACGACGGTCGCAAGCCTGCCGGCGACGGGCTGACCGACGGCCTCGAGCGTGCGCTCGGCCACCGCCCGCCCGCGCGTGGTGACGATCTTCCCCCTGGCGATGAACATGCTTGCGATGAGCTGCGCCTCGGTGACGAGGCCGCCGCCGTTGCCGCGCAGGTCGAAGACGATCCCCTTCGCCTTGCGGCGCTTCGCGCGGCGGATCGCCTCGTTCATCTCCACGTGGGCGGTACGCGGGCCGAACGTCGACAGCGC
This sequence comes from Solirubrobacteraceae bacterium, assembly GCA_035536715.1. GTDB lineage: Bacteria > Actinomycetota > Thermoleophilia > Solirubrobacterales > Solirubrobacteraceae > CADCVQ01. Next base: position 9,218 of record DATLNO010000116.1, on the reverse strand, counting down.
GATGTGTGCGACCCGTGTTCCTCCCGCGTCGGCGAGCTTCGAGGCGACGACCGGCACGCTGATGCGCGCGCGGACGAGGCGCTTCTCGAACGTCGTGTCGCCGCGGCGGATCTTGAGCGTCACCGCCGTGCCCTCAGGGCCCTTGATGAGCGCGATCGCCTTCTCGTCGGTGAGGCCGGCGAGCTCGCGGTTGCCTGCGGCGATGACGACATCGCCGACCCGCAGGCCGGCCTTCCTCGCAGGCGAGTCCGGATAGACGGTCTGGATGCGCAGGCCCTCCTTGACGGCGCGGACCGCGGTCCCCACCCCGGAGAACTCGTTGTCGAGCGATTCCTGGAACTGGCCATATTCCTTCGGGGAGAAGTAGGCCGAGAAACGATCGTCCAAGTCGTTGACCGCGCCGGCGATCGCGGCGTCCGACAGCTTCCCGCGTGGCACGCGCCGGTAGTACTTCTCGTGGATCGTGTCCAGCGCGTCGAGCGCCACGCGACGATCCTCCGGCCCGGCGAGCACATCGGCGACCGGATCGGGCAGGAAGCGCGGGTGCGCGCCGAGCCAGATCCCGAGCACGAGCATGCACGGGACGAGCGCGATCAGCACGAGCTTGAGGCCTGGCAGGCGTGAGGGCACGAGAGCGCTAACGGTAGTCGGGCGCGGTCGGGCACGCCGCTCGGCGTTTGCCGGCGTCCCCAACCGTTCGCATCCCGGGGCCATGGGACGGCCCGGTCCGCGTCGTCGAGATCGGCGACAACGGCTTCGGCCTCCCGACGATCGACGGCCATCTCGAGGCCGGGCGGATCCAGTTCAGCGCGGACGATCTCGGCCCGGGGCGCCTGGAGGTACGGATCGAGGCCTGGGCGCGCGGCGGCGACCGCATCTCGAACCTGCTCTTCGACCGCCTGCCGGTCAACAACGTGCGACTACGCGTTCGCCGACCCGAAGATCGTCCGCGCGGTCGGGCGAACTCGTCGAGTGCGAGCTTCGAGGCGGTCGCGGCCGCTCAGCGGGCGGCGCGCACCAGACCGGCGCGGCGCAGCTGGCTCCGTAGCGCCACGCGGTCGCGGACGAGCGAGCGATTGGCGACCGCGACGAACGTCACCCTGCCCTCGCGCACGCCGAACACGATCTGCTGCGACGGTCCGCCGGCGATGCGCAGCAGGCCGCCGGCGCTGCGGACGCGGCGCCCGAACTTCCGCCGCAGGGCCTTCACCTTCGAGCCCTTGCCGATCCCGAGCCGGCGGTGTTGCTTCGCGGTCGTCGCCGCGAGCTGGACCGTCCCCTTCGCCGAGAACGCGATCAGCACCTTGCCGCCGCCGGTCACGCAGAAGCGCAGCACGCCGCGCGCGGTCCGGCCGGGCGGGCCGAAGCGAGCACCGACGCGGTCGCGCGTGGCACGTAGCTGCAGGCTTCCGATCGCGTTCTTGAGTACCTTCAGCCGGCGCGGGAAGCAGCGCGACGGCACCACCGGCTCGTCCCCGTTGAGCACGCGCGCGGCAAAGACCTCCTGATAGGGCGAGTGCTCCTTGTCGCTCGCCGGCAGCGCGTTGAGCTGCGTGTCGTTCCAGAACGGGATCGCCACCTCGTCGTCGGCGACGAGGCCCTGGTAGTCGCCGATGAACTTGCCCGAGACCGATGTCGGCGCGTTCACGGCCGGATCCCACATCCGCTGCGACACGCGGCGATCGGTGAACGTTCGCCCGCCGTCCTCCGAGCGGGAGAGGTACGTGTCGATGAAATAGTTCGCGGGGTCGTTGCGACGGTCGAAGTAGGAGATGTTGATCTGACCGGACGGCGTCACCGCCATCCAGGGCTGGAACTGGTCGGCGTCGCCGTTGCCCGGATCGCGGTTGACGCGCACGGGCCCGGTGTATGAGCGCCCGCCGGTCGTCGACTTGAAGAGCACGATGTCCGAGCCCGACATCGGACCGATCCCGTCGCCGCCGGCCTTGTAGTCCTTGCCGGCGAGGTTGTTGGCCTTCTTCGTCGACAGCATCGCCTGCAGCGATGGCACCGACAGCTCACCCGACTTAATCTGCTTGCCGATCTGGCCGAGGATGCCGAGCAGCGGCCTGCCCTCGGAGTTCAGCGACGCCACCGCGACGTAGACGGTGCCCTGCGCGTCGACCGCGCTCGTCGGGATCGACAGGTTGCGGAACGCCTCGCCGGTGAACGGGGCGTCGACGCCCGTGATCCCGGCGATCGGCACCGCGAGCGACCAGGTCACGCCGCGGTTCGTCGACTTGGACTGCATGAGCGCGTTGAGCTGGGTGTCGTACCACGTGATGTAGACCTCGCCCCTGGGGCCGATCGCCACGTGGCAGCCGATCCCGGAGATCAGGGTCTTCTGGCTGACCGGGTACGGGATGTTGTCCTTCGGTGCGAGGCCGCCCCATGTCTTGCCGGCGTCGAGCGAGCGCATCACGACGATCTGCTGCAGCGGCACCCCGACGGGGCCGATGCGCGTGCCGTCGAAGCTCCAGCAGATGTACATCGTCCCGACCTTGCCGTCGCCGGGCGCGTTGGGCCCGCCCCTGACGTCGGTGTGGTTGTCGACGGCGATCCAGTTCTTGTCGTCGAGGAACAGCTGCGTCGTCAGCGCGTTGACGCGGTTGTCGTGGACCGTCGTCGGTCCGCCCCACGGCTGGCCGGGCCGCTTCGTGTGGACGGTCATGTTGAAGCCGACAAAGCTCGCGGTGCCGCCGGGCGCGTCGAGCACGTTGGCATACGCGTTGCCCTCGTCGTCGAACGCGATCGTCGGGTCAGACGTGGTGCGGTACGCCGTCTCGTTGTTGGGGTCGCACTGGCCGGGCGCCTGGCAGTAGCCGGGCAGGTGGCCCTGGTCCTCCCACGTACGCCCGCCGTCCTTGGACTCGTAGGTCCCGACCTTGAAGAGGTACTTGGCGTTGTTCTCGTACATCTTCGAGCCGGCCATGAGGTGGTCATGGTCGACCGGATCCATCGCGATCGTCGGCTCGGAGTGCGACGTGTAGGCGTCGCGCGAGGCGCGGTAGTTCGCGACGCCGGGCGGCGCGGCCTTCTCGAGCTCGGCGAGCGGCGGGCCCTGGCGGTTGACGAGGATCGCCTTCGCGTTGTAGTTCTGGGCGGCGAGCGCCGTGTACGGCGTGACGACGGCGTAGAAGGCGCCCGCGGCCTTGTCGATGCCGACGCTCTCGGCGGTGCCGAGCGTCTGGCCGTCGCCGGTGACATATCCCCCGCGCGTGCCGTCGGGGTTGCGCCTGTAGACGTAGAGGTCGAGGTCGGAGAGCGCCCCGAAGCCGTCGACGCGGATGTTCAGGGCGCCGGGGTGATCGTTGTAGAAGGTCGCCGGGACGTTGACGTCGAGTGCGAACACGTCGCAGCCCGAAGCCGCCGCGGGCCGGCCGTCTGCACCGAAGCAGCGTGCGCCCGCGTCGGCGACCAGCGTCGCCGTGCCGGGGCGCACCGATCCGGTCCACGACAGCGCACCGGCGCCCGTCGCGTCGGGCGCGATCGTCCCCGCGGCCGGGTTGGCGGCGCTCGCGGACGGCGCGCAGATCGCAGCTGCGATCAGCGCGAGCCCAAGCGCCCTGGCTCCCCGTCGACGACTCACGACGGCGGAGAGTCTGCCAGCTACGTGCTAGACGCGCAGGAACCGGCGCAGCGACAGACCGGAGCCGGCCGCGGAGACGAGCACGCTTGCGAACAGCAGGATCGCGACGAGCGCACCGAAGTTCACGGTGTCGGTCGCGGTGATCAGCGAGAACTCCTGCTTGAACGGATCGATGAACGCGACCTTGGCGACGAGCAGCAGCAGGATCGCCATCACCCCGCCCATCGCGCCGACGAGAATGCCCTCGATGACGAACGGCCAGCGGATGAACCAGTCCGTCGCGCCGACGAGCTTCATGACGGCGACCTCGCGCCGGCGGGCCATCAGCGACAGGCGGATCGTGTTGGAGATCAGCAGCACCGAAGCGAGGATCAGCAAGGCGGCCAAAAAGCCGATGCTGAGCTTCACGACCTTCGTCCCGGCGAGGATCTTGTTCGTCTCGTCGCGACGATTCTTGACCTCGTCGATCGCCGGGTGGATCACGGAGCGCTCGCCGCTGGCGGTGGCGGGCGCGAGCGCGTCTCGCAGCTTGTCGATGTTGCCGGGCGAGTCGGGCGTGACGCGGAAGGTGTCCGGCAGCGGGTTGGACCCGAGCAGCTCGTAGGCCTCGGGGTTCTGCTTCTTCTCCTTCGCGTAGGCCTCGGCCTTGGAGACGAAGACGACGTTGCCGACGTGCGGCGTGTCCTGCGTGAGCTGGCGGCGCACGGCCTCGGCGTCGGCGTCGCTCGCGCTCGTCTTCAGGAACACATCGATCAGGACCTTGCCGCGCACCTCGTTGGCGGCGCCGTTGGTCGCCTGCACGATCGGGATGAAGACACCGAGCACGAGCATCGTCACGAGCACGGAGGCCATCGCCGCGAACGGCGGACCCGCGTCGCGGCGCAGCGAGCGCGTCACCTCCCGGATGAAGAAGGAGAAGTTCATGAGCGGTTCGCCGGGTGCGGGTTTGCAGGACCGGCCACTAGTAGTTGCGCCAACCGTCGTTGCTCGGCGGGCGGTCCCAGTGCGAGGTCGGCTGGTCTTCGCGGCGCTCCAGCTGGTCCAGGCCCGGCGGCTGGGCGCGCCCGAGCTCGCCGTAGGCGTGGTCGAGCATGTCGCTGAACTCGTCGGTCGTCTGGTCGCGCTGCGCGTACCCGCCGCTGGCCTCGTCGCGGATGATGCGGCCTCCCTGCAGCTCGATGACGCGGCGTCGCATCCGATCGACCATGTGGGAGTCGTGCGTGGCGACGAGCACGGTCGTCCCGGCGCGGTAGATGCGGTAGAGCAGCTGCATGATCCCCAGCGACGTGTGCGGATCGAGGTTGCCGGTCGGCTCGTCGGCGAGCAGGAGCGGCGGGTGGTTGACAAACGCGCGGGCAACGGCGACGCGCTGCTGCTCGCCACCCGACAGCTGATCGGGGTAGCTGTGCAGCTTCGTCGACAGGCCCGTCAGGCGCAGGACATCAGGGACCTTTCCTCGGATCTCCTTGCGGCGCGCGCCGGTCGCCGACAGCGCATAGGCGACGTTGTCGTACACGGTCCGGTTGGGCAGGAGCTTGAAGTCCTGGAAGACGACGCCGATGTTGCGGCGGTAGTACGGGACCTTGTCGTGCTCCATCGCGGCGAGGTCGCGGCCCGCGACGCGGATCGAGCCGGAGGTCGGCTCGCGCTCCTTGATGAGCAGGCGCATGATCGTCGACTTGCCCGAGCCCGTCGAGCCGACGATGAACAGAAACTCGCCGCGGCGGACGTTGAACGAAGCGCCGTCCAGCCCGATGTCACCGGCCGGGTAGTGCATGCAGACGTTGCGAAACTCGATGACGTTGCGCGCGTCCGGCGGACGCTCGGCATGACGCGCCGCCGGCGTGATCGGCCGGGCCTGCTGGCGCCCACGGGCGGCGGGCAGATGACGTGCGCGGATATGTCGCTCCGAGGCGGACATCTGTCGAGAACCTAGCGGCAGCCTTGCGAAATAGCGCCATACGCACGCGGTCTTGCAATGGCAGGAACCGCGCCCCTGCACACGACGCGTATTGCGAGCATCTGCACATCGGCGGCGGGGTATCCGATGATTTCCGGGAGTCGATCACCAGACAGGAGGATGCAATGCCAGAGCTGTCTGACCACGCGCTTGAGACGACCCTGCGCGTGGCGCGCGCGATGTACCCACACGACGCGCTGCCCGACGAGGCGTACGAGAAGGTCGTACGCCAGATCGAGGCCGACGCGCACGGCAACAAGGCCGTTCAGGCGACGATCGAGCAGGGCATCGCCGAGCTCGATGAGCCGACTCCGTTCAAGGATCTCGAGGCCGACGATCAGCTCGAGGCGCTGCTGCGCACCGAGGGCGGCGAGTACTTCAACCTCGTCCGCGCGACCGCGGTGGTGGAGCTGTACGACAACCCGCTGGTCTGGAAGGCGCTCGGCTACGAGGGTCCGTCGGTGCACCTCGGCGGCTACGTCAATCGCGGATTCGACGACCTCGACTGGCTGCCCGATCCACCGATCTCGCTCGACCCGGACGCCGGGTCGCACCACCAAAACGTCCGCTAGGAGTCGCCATGCCTCGCTATCGCTATGACGACGAGACCGTCGTCGCCATCGTCGGCTCCGGCGCAGGTGGCGGGACGCTGGCCAACGAGCTCACCCAGACGGGGCACAAGGTCGTCCTGCTGGAGGCCGGCCACCATCACTCGCCCGACGAGTTCGTCAACGACGAGTGGCGCTCGTTCAAGCAGCTGGCCTGGCTGGACAAGCGCACCACGTCGGGGTCCTTCCGCGTCGCAACGGACTTCCCCAACCTGCCGGCCTGGGTCTGCAAGACCGTCGGCGGGACGACCGTGCACTGGGCCGGCTGTTGCCCGCGCTTCATGGAGCACGAGTTCAAGTCCTCGACCTACTACGACGGCATGGACAACGTCAACGCGCTCGACTGGCCGATCTCGCTCGCCGACATCGAGCCCTACTACGACCGCGCCGAGGCAAAGCTCGGGCTGACGGGCACGAACGGCATCCCCCAGCTGCCCGCGAACAACAACTACAAGGTGTTCGCGAACGGCGCCCAGGGCGTCGGCTACAAGCGCTTTCACACCGGGCGTTACGCGTGCAATCCCATCGCGCGCGACGATCGCCCCGCGACGATCCAGGATGGCTTTCCCTTCCAGGGATCGAAGAACCGCTCGCGCTGGTCGACGCTCTACACCGAGATCCCCCGTGCCCTGCAGACGGGCAAGCCCGACCTGCGCCCCGGGTGTCACGTGATCCGCATCGAGACCGACGACAGTGGCCTCGCGACCGGCGTGACGTACATCGACGCCGACGGCCTCGAGCAGTTCCAGCGCGCGCGCCTCGTGGCGGTCGCCGGAAACGCGATCGAGACCCCGCGCCTGCTGCTCAACTCGGCGACCGAGCTCTTCTCCGACGGCCTGGCGAACTCGTCGGGTCAGGTGGGGTGCAACTACATGCGCCACCTGACTGCGTCGGTGTACGCAATCTTCGACGAGCCCGTGCGCATGTACCGCGGCGAGACGATGGCGGGACACATCGAAGACGAGGCGCCCAATGACCCCTCGCGCGGGTTCGTCGGCGGCTACTACCTGCAGTTGCTCTCGCTGGGCGTCCCGTTCCTGGCGGCGTTCATGAACCCGGGCGGCTGGGGCCGCGAGTTCACCTCCGCGATGGAGGGCTACGAGAACATGGCCGGCCTCTGGCTCGTCGGTGAGGACATGCCGCAGGCGACCAACCGCGTGACGCTCAACCACGACGAGCTCGACCAGTTCGGACAGCCCGTGCCCAACGTGCATTTCGACGACCATCCCAACGATCTCGCGATGCGTGAGCACGCCTGGCAGGCCGGGCAGGCGCTGTACGAGTCCGTCGGCGCGCTGCGCACGATCCGCACCCCGCCCTACCCGGCGACGCACAACATCGGCACCGCGCGTATGAGCGAACGACCCGAGGACGGGGTCGTCAACGCGTTCGGCCAGGCCCACGACGTGCCCAACCTGTTCGTCTCGGACGCAAGCCAGTTCACGACCGGCGCGGCGGCGAACCCGACCCTGACGATCGTCGCTCTCGCGATCCGGCAGGCCGAGTACATCACCGATCAGTTGCGCGCGGGATCGATCCCGACCGGCCACGCGGTATGGAACGAGCGCGACCCCGGCGGCGCGGCACCTGAGGTCACCGAGGCGGCGACACAGGCCGACGTGAACTAGTGGGCCGACCACAAACAGAGCAGAGGAGCCCCGAGACCATGCCCAACAGCTACGTGCACACCTGTCTTCGCGTCCGCGATCCCGAGGCGTCGCAGGCCTTCTACGCCGCGCTCGGCTTCGAGCGGCGCGGAAGGCTGAACTTCGAGTCGGCCTACAACATCTACATGGGGCTGCCGGGCGGCGGCGATGTGCTCGAGCTGACCGTCAACAAGGGGCACGACAAGCCATACGACCTCGGCACGGGCTACAACCATATGGCGCTCACGGTCGACGACATCGAGGCGGTGCTGCGCGACCTCGAGCCGTTGGGCGTGCAGCCCGAGAAGCCGCCATTTCACCCCGGCGGCCGCGAGGACCTGCCGTTGATCGCCTTCGTACCGGATCCGGATGGCTACCGCGTGGAGCTCATCGATGGCGGGGTGTTCGAGACGCCGCAGGATCAGGCGGACTGAGCCTGAATCCACCGGGATCGTGGATGATCCCAGTCGTGGCGTCGCGGGCGTGCAGGCCCGCGAACAGTGCGCCGAGCGCGATCGTGGGGCTGCCGCCTGGCTGGCGCAGCAAACTGTCCCGTACAGGCGACCGTCGTTGAGGCGCACCGGCACGCCGATGAACGAGCCGAGCCGCACCCCGCTGGCCGCGGCGAGGCCGATGACGCGCTCGTCGCGCTGTGCGTCGACGACCACGTCGGGGACGCGCCCGTCGACGATCGGCTGGGTCTTCGCGTCGCCGAGGGCGATCCTCGCCCCGGCATCAAGCCGAACGAGCGCGCATCGCCGTCCGCCGACTCGACGACCTGCTCGAAAGCACGAGGACGGCTGCGCGTCGGCGCAGATGGTCTGCGCGGGCCACCCGCTGCCGCTGCTCGTGCGGGGGGGAAGGTGCGCCCGGGCGGAACCTTCTCGCCGATGCTCGGCGCCTGCGAGATCGACCAATGGGAGCGCACGACCTGCGACCTCGAGCCCGGCAGCCTGCTCGTCGTGTTCACCGACGGCGCGTGTTCGACACCGCCGGCGCGGACGAGCGCTTCGGCGAGGTGCGCCTCGAGCGCATGCCCGTCCCGGCCGTCGCGGCGCGCGTAGGCGACCGCTCTCGAGCGCTACCTTTGATCCATGACCACGATCGCCTCCTCCAAGCTGGCCAACGGCCTTCCCCTGCACCGGATCGGGATCGAGGGCACCCGCGCGGTCACGATCCTCGTCGCCTTCGACGCCGGCGCGCGCACCGAGCGCCCGGAGGAGAACGGCATGGCTCACTTCCTCGAGCACCTCGTGTTCAAGGGCGGCGAGAAATTCCCGCACTACCGCGACGTCAACGAAACCGCCGAGACGCTCGGCGGATCGCTGAACGCCTACACGTCGCATGACCTCGTCGCCTTTCACATCACGGTGCGTGCCGAGGCCGCGACCGACGCCGCCGACCTGCTGACCGAC
>DATLNO010000115.1:0-2013 GCA_035536715.1 Solirubrobacteraceae bacterium | reverse complement strand
TCACTCCCCCACGTCCTGGGCGCTGCGCCAGTCCTTCGGCCTCTCCGGCGCGACCGGCTCGTTCGACGACATCGAGTCCGCCGACGCGGCGATCCTGATCGGCGCCAACCCGACCGAGGGCCATCCGGTCGCCGGCGCACGACTGAAGCAGGCGACGCTGCGCGGCCTGCAACTCGTGACGATCGATCCGCGGCGCATCGAGCTGTCGGACTACGGCGTGCTGCACCTCAGCCCGCGCCCGGGATCGAACGCCGCGGTCATGCTCGGCCTGGCCCACGTCGCCGCGCGCGACGGGCTGGTCGACCGCGCGTTCATCGACGCGAGAACGGCGGGCTACGACGCCGTCGAGGACCTGCTCGCCGACTACACGCCGCAGGACGTCGAGCGCATCAGCGGCATTCCGGCAGCCGACCTCGAGCGCGCTGCCCACATCTACGCCGAAGCCGACAACGCCTGCCTGCTGTGGGGCCTGGGCGTCACCGAGCACAAATACGGCTCGGAGGTCGTGCGGCTGCTGTGCAACCTCGCGCTGATGTGCGGCAAGGTCGGCCGGGCGGGCTCGGCGCTGCTGCCGCTGCGCGGGCAGAACAACGTCCAGGGCTCGTCGGACATGGGCGCCCTGCCGGACACGTTCACGGGCTACCAGTCCGTCGCGGACGAGGACGTCGCGCGGCGCTTCGAGGCCCGCTGGGGCGTGACGATGAAGCGCGAGCGCGGCCTGAAGATCCCGGAGATGTTCGACGCCGCGGTCGCGGGCGATCTGAAGGCGATGTACATCTTCGGCGAGGACGTCGCGCAGACCGATCCGAACACGACGCACGTCATCGCCGCCCTGGAGGCGCTCGAGTTCCTCGTCGTGCAGGACATCTTCGAGAACGAGACGACGAAGTACGCCGACGTGATCCTGCCCGCATCCTCGTTCCTCGAGAAGAGCGGCACGTTCACGAACGCGGAGCGGCGCATCCAGCTCGTCGCGGCCGCCGTCGATCCCCCCGGCGAGGCACGCACGGACTTCGACATCCTCATGGCGGTGTCGGCGGCGCTCGGGCACGAGATGCCGTTCGCGAACCCATCCGACGCGATGGACGAGATCGCCGCGCTGACGCCCGACTGGGCCGGCGTGTCGCACGAGCGCGTCGGCCGGCGCGGGCTGCAGTGGCCGGTCGCGGCGGACGGCACCGACTCGCCGGTTCTTTATGGCGAGCGCTTCGAGAAACCCGACGGCCGCGCGCGCATGGCCGCGCTGCCCTACAAGCCGCCGGGCAGCGAGGCCTCCGAGGAGTTTCCGCTGGTGCTCGTGACGGGGCGGCGCCTGGAGCATTACAACGCCGGCACGATGACCCGCCGCACCGGCAACCTCGAGCTCATGCCCTCAGATTGGCTGGAGCTGCACCCGCGCGACGCCGCGCGGCTGTGGGTCGGCGACGGCGACCTCGTCTCCGTGCGCAGCCCCCACGGGCGAATCGAGCTGCCGGCCCGCGTGACGGAGCGAATCGAGCCCGGCCACGTCTTCACCGCCTTTCACTTCCCAGAGGTGCGAACGAACCTCCTGATCGGCTCCTCGGCTGACGTGAACACGTCGTGCCCGGAGTACAAGGTCGTCGCCGTCGACGTGCGACCGGTCGCCGAGCAGGCGAGCCGCACCCCCGCGATCGCCGCCCGCGCGTGACCCGCGCCCCCGGCGCCGGCGCCGCCGCCGACCCCATCGCGGGACGCATGACCGCCAGCGTGCGGCGCGACGGCGAGCGCGACGAGGTGGCGGTCGAGCAGCCGCTGGAGATCCGCGTCGACGGCGCCGCGCTGACGGTCACCATGCGCACGCCGGGCCACGACGAGGAGCTCGCGCTCGGCTTCCTCTACGGCGAGGGGCTGCTCGACCGCCCACACGCCGCGGGCCTGACCGACGACCTCGCCGCGAACATCGTCGACGTCCGCGGGCCGCTGCTACGCGACGCAGGCGCGCGGCGCTTCTACACGACGTCGTCGTGCGGCGTGTGCGGCAAGGGATCGCTG
>DATLNO010000114.1:0-26831 GCA_035536715.1 Solirubrobacteraceae bacterium | reverse complement strand
AACATCCCAACAGCATCCGTCAGGCAGCGGGGCGGCGTCCCGCTGGAGGACCGGCTTGCGGACGTCGTCGACCTGTCGACGAGGCCGCGCCCTGCAGGCGAGGCGGCGGTCACGACGTCCCCAGGCGTCGGACGGTGTGATTCGGGGGCGGAGCGCCGCTCGGACGGATGGGCGGGACTCCTCGCCGCGCCCTTCGGCGCTGATCGGGTTGGCGGCGAGGGGTAGAGCTGCCGCAGAACAGCGAGCCCGGCGGGCCCGACCGAACGCTTCCGGAACACGCCGGCTAACAACCACACGACCACCGACACAGTCAGCAGCCGTCAGGCCGCTCTTGCAGGACGCAGACCCAGCGTCGGCTCCGCTGCCCTCCAAATCCCGCCGGTCAAACCCACACGCATCTAGTTCAACCTCCGCGGCAGGACGACACGTCTACGACGCAGCACACCCTGGCCAGCAAGGTAGAGCGCTCGCGGCGCTTCAAGCAGGAGGTCGGTCTGATCATGCTCGACATCGACAACTACAAGCGCGTTCGTGGCCAAGGTCCTGTCGCCAGGCGCGCGGCAGCGGGAGCACGTCAAAGCGGGCGGCCGCAGCTCCTCAACCTCGCAGCCGTCCTCTTGGAGGCGCTCGAGCAGCGTAAGCCGCGCGTCGAGCTCCTTCCCGGAGAGCCCTTCGGTCAGGCCTTGGCCGACGAAATCGATGTCCCCGGGCACCCCGGGGAATCTACCTCGGTGCGACACCCCCGCTCAATCTGGGCGCAACTTTGGCTGATCGGTCGTGTCGCGAGGAGACAACCACAATGGAGGAGACCATGAGGATCACGCGCCGCCTACGCAGGCTCGCACCCCTTGCTGCCCTCACCGTAACCGCACCGGTGTTCCTTCTGTCGTCCGCTGGCGTGCAGGGCCAGGGGACGACGCAGGCCTGCCCGAACGAAGCCCAGGCCCCTCTCAACGGCACGGCCGGTGATGACATCGTCAACGGCACCCCCAACCGCGACCGGATCCTTCTCCTGGGCGGCGACGACGCCAGCAACGGCGCCCAGGGCCCAGACTGCATCCGCGGGGGTGACGGCTTCGACGAGATCGGCGGCGGTCGCGGCACGGACACCATCTTCGGCGACGGCGGTCCTGACGACCTCAACGGCGGCGCGGACAACGACCGCGTCTTCGGCGGCGCGGACTTCGACTTCGTTTCGGGCGGGATCGGCGACGACCAGCTCTTCGGCGAGGACGGCCCCGACGACCTCAGCGGCGGCCGTGGCGACGACAAGATCAGCGGCGGCGACGGTATCGACTACGCCGAGGGCGGTCTCGGCGACGACGAGCTAGAGGGCGGCGACGACAGCGATCGCCTGTCCGGCGGGGACGACCGCGACCGGATCTCGGGCGGCGACGGCAACGACCGCATCTCGGGCGGCCTGGAGGGCGACCGGCTGTCCGGTGGCAACGGCAACGACCGCATCGACGGCGGCGATGGCCCCAACACCTACTCGGGTGGTGCCGGCAACGATCAGATCGACGCGGCCAACGGCTCCAAGGAGACGATCAACTGCGGTCCGGGCAAGGACGTCGTTCGCGCCGACTCCACCGATCGGCTGATCGGCTGCGAGCGCGTGTTCCGCCTGAGGCTCGTCAAGAAGGGCTGAGAACGCGGCGTGAGGTCGCGGGCGGGCACAGGCCGCCCGCCCGCGACCGGCATCCCCGAGCTGACCTCGCACGCCCTCAGGGACTGGTGCCGCTTCTCGGCGGCCCAGACAGTGTTCATCGAGCCCGGCTGCCCGTAGCAGACACGTTCGTGTAGTCCTTCCACGCCCGCCTGCGCGGCGAACTCTTGAACTGCCTCGCCTGAAACCTCCGGGCTGCGACGAGCGACCGTGCCTGGGGGATTCGGCGGAGCCTGATCCCTTGGGGTGTGGCCCTCACCCGTGCATCGATGTGTACCCGTTGCGGCGCTCCGGGGAGTCCAGGAGAAGTTCCTCGGAGGGACGCGCTGCCGGTGGCGGCGAGGCCGTCACGGGCGTCCGCTGAGGGACCGCCTCCGACACGTCGACGTTGAGCTCGACGAGACCGCTCCTGTCAGGGAAAGCGGAAGCCAGCGCATACCGTTCGTCCGCAAGGGCCTAGCCCAGGAGGAGCTGTTCGACCGCGCGCGCGACGTGGATCGCCGTGGTGTCTAGCGTCGGCAGCCGCGGGCGGTCGCTGTCTCGAAAGAGCAAAGGGAGCTCCGTCCGCCCAGCACCACCGCTTCGGCCCCATGTGCCGCGAGTCGATCGACGACCAGTGAGATCTCTTCTCGCGTTTGGTCCCGGAAGGAGCCCCGGACCAGCTCACCGAAGTAACGATCGTCGACGAGCTGGCGGTCCTCGGCGTCCGACGTGATGATCGACAAGCCCCGTCGAGCGAACACAACGGGATAGAAGTCGGCTTCCACCGTGATGCGTGCGCCAAGCAACCCAAGGGTCTGGAAGCCGCGGGCCTGAGCTTCGTCGGCGACCGCCTCGACGATGCTGAGCAGGCGTATCGGGGCACGAGCAGCCACCTCATCGAACACCAGGTGCGGAGTGTTCGACGCAAAGAGGGCCAGATCGGCCCCGGCCCGTGCGAGCCGCTCGACCTCCTCCACGAGGAACTCGATTAGTCCTGCTCGATTGCCGCCGCTGACAAGCGAGAAGAACGACACGCCGTCGACGCTGTCTATGAGCAGCGAGGGCCATGTGTCATCCGCGCTGCGCTCCCGGTAGAGCGAGGTCAGTTGCCGGGAGTAGTCGACCGTCGACGGGGGCGCGATCCCTCCGACGATCCCCAGTGTCTTCGGCCGACGAGCCATCTGCCCATTATCGGCGGGGAAGCCATGCTTCCTTCAGGATGCCGCTTCGAGGCAGAACCAGCAGCCGCTTCCAGGCGATAGCGGAAGTCTCGGCCCAGGGCGTCGACGCACTCGCTTCTCGCCTGAGCGAGTGCGTGCGGCGCAATCGCGGACGCGCTCGCCTCCGGGCGAAAGCACCAGTGGACGTTGCGCACTGGTGGAGCGCGGAAACCGGAGTCCGACCATCGCTAGTGGGTCATCCAGAAACGTTTGACCGGAAACTCGCCTCGGGCGGCGAACAGGGATGCATGTCCCCGACCGTGGAGGTGGCGATGCGCCCCCCGGAGGTGTTCGTGCGCGAGTTGTCGCCCGAGGAAGGCGCGCGGTTGAAGTCGATCTCGCGACGTGCCAAGCATCAGTCCAAGCGCGCGCGGGCGGTGATCTTGTTGGCGTCTGCGACGGGCATGAGCGCGCCGCAGATCGCTGCGATGGCCCGTACCGACGAGTCGCATGTCCGGAAGGTCATTCATGCGTTCAACGAGCAGGGGTTCGGGTCGCTTGACCCTGACTATCGGGGCGGGCGTCCGAAGAACACAACGCCCGAGCAGCGCGACCGCATCGTCGCGGTCGCGCGCGCCCGCCCCGACACGCAGGGCGTTGCGTTGACACGCTGGTCGCTTGTCAAGCTCGCCGACCACCTGGCGGGCATCGACATCGTGCTGTGCGCCGAAGCGCTGCGCCAGACTCTGCTCGCTGCGGGGCTGTCGCATCAGCGCACGCGTTCGTGGAAGTGGAGTCCGGACCCCGACTTCGCCGACAAAGCCGCGCGGGTGCTGGGCTTGTATCGCCACAAGCCCGCAGATGGCGTCGTCGTCTGCTTCGACGAGATGGGACCGATCCAGCTGATCCCCCATCACGGATCGGGATGGGCTGCTGAGAAGCGCCCCGAACGGTTGCGCGCGACGTACTCCAAGCCCAACGGGGTGCGCTACCTGTTCGGCGCCTATGACGTGCACGCCGACCGCCTGCACGGACGGTTGCGCACCCACAAGAACGCCGGCGAGGTACTCGGCTTCTACCGCCAGATCCGGATGCGCTACGACCCGCGGCAGCGGATCTACCTGATCGCCGACAACCTCTCGACCCACAAGACCCCCGCGATCCGCCAGTGGGCCGCCGCCAGCAACGTCGAGCTC
The DNA here is from genome assembly GCA_035536715.1 of Solirubrobacteraceae bacterium. Classification (GTDB taxonomy): domain Bacteria; phylum Actinomycetota; class Thermoleophilia; order Solirubrobacterales; family Solirubrobacteraceae; genus CADCVQ01. The sequence goes on along the minus strand of DATLNO010000114.1, from coordinate 22,827 downwards.
GTCTTCACACCGACCTACGCAAGTTTTCTGAACCGCATCGAGTGTCACTTCTGGGGGATCGGCGAGTTCGTTACGCCCGTGTCCCAACCCCAGGATCAGGACCTCACCGCGCCGCGCGATGCGCTTAGCGCTGGCAGTGCTCTGCGTAGGGGTCAAGCGCACCTACGTGTCGATCACGGCCTGCCCGGGACCAATCGCGATCGGGCGGGGGCTGCGCGAGGCGCGGGCTGCGTGTCGCGCGGCGACACGCTGTTCGTCACGAAGCTCGATCGGCTCGCGCGGTCGCTGCCTGCGACATCCTCGAGGACCTAGCGACGCGCGAGATCAAGCTCGGCATTGGCGATTGCTGGATCACGGCGGCGCATCGTTGCGCGCGTCACCGGCGGCATCCTCGTTGGCGCAGCAGGGACAGATCGTCTCGGACGGCAGCGTGCTCGACGATCCGCCGGTCGAGCACTCGGTAGCGGTGAACCTGCTGTACCGAGAACCGGGCGGCCGTAGGCGGAAATCTGCGGCCGGCGATCCGGACCTCGCCGCGGTGGGTTCCGCTCCACGTCAAGAACACGACGACCTGGTCGCCCTCGGCCACAAGGGTGTTGATTTCCGAGCGAGAATCCGGTGCGAAGTCCAGGATGTAGCGGACGATTCGCTTGAAGTCCTCGGTGCCTGAGGCACCGCTCTCTTCGTTGAATCGCACGATCAATGACTTGTTGCCCTCGATTACGTCCGACATGAACACAACTCTCTCGTAGCTCACAGACAGCGTGACGCGGTCCGGCTGGCGGCGCTCCATCGGCCGGCCACTCAGGCTGCCCGCCTCCAAAGGAACGGCTACTGGCGGGTCGCTGCCCCCCGGCGCTCCTGCTCGTGCCTCGCTCGGTCCCAACTCAATCGTCGGTCGAGAGCCTGCCCAACTGCCGCATCAGCGATCCGGTGTCCGCGATCTCCCAGATCTCCGTCGCGCGACCGTCGCGGAGGTGCACGAAGGTGGCCTGGTCGATTTCGAATCGCCGGCCGGTGCCTTCGATTCCGCCGAAGCTGCCTTGGTGAGTGCCACTGACCCGCACACGAGCTGCGATGCCCGACGCGGTCTCCCAGCACTCTCGAATGTCGTGCCGCAGGTCGGGCATCGCGGCGATCGCTTCACGCCACACCTGCTTCTCGGCATCGATGCCGTTGCTCGATAGGCCCATGGGCGCATGAACGACGACGTCTGTGTGCAGCAGCTCGTCGAATGCATCGACGTCGCCGCCATCGCCCGCCGCAAACCAGCGATGAAGCCAGCTGTGACCAGTGGTCATCCCGGCGGGTTATACAGCGGCCACAGCGATACATCCACGCGCTGAAACGGGTCACGGACACCGCTTTCGCCACCTGATCGGAGTCCCGTCGTCAGGTCGACGGCTCCGTCCGGAGATCCGGTCCTCCAGCGGGACGCCTAGCGCTCGTTCCCACAGCCGAACGGAGCACGCCGGTTACGCAGGGCACCGAAGCGCTCGCGGCCCGTCTCACAGCCGAAACCTCTAGCGGAGTCCAGTGCCCTCAGCGCTTAGTTGCGCTCCGGGCGGTGCAGGAAGTCTGCAGCCGGTGGTGGCGCCGCTCAGCAGTTGGGAGTTCGCACCGTTAGCGTGCTTCGGGTGAGTCAACGTCCGACCTTTCCGAGCCGGGGATTGACGCTCGTCGAGCCGTTCGGGGCCGGCGGCGGGCCCGACCTCATCGCTCGCGCGCTGGCCGCGCGGCTATCACACGTGTGGCGTGTCCCGGTCAGCGTGGACAATCGCGCAGGTGCGGGCGCGACCGCGGCGCCGGCGTTTGTTGCAGCGGCTGCACCCGATGGCTGCACGCTGCTCGTAAACACCAGTGCGCACGCGTACAGCGCGGCGCTCGTGGAGGGACGTACGTACGATCCGCGCGACGATTTCGTCGCGGTCGCGCCGCTGTCGAGCCAACCGTACGTCCTCGTTGCCTCTCCGAGCTCGGGGATGCGCACGCTCGCCGACCTGGCTAGCGCAGGACGGACACGGGCCGGGAAGCTCAGGTTCGCCTCTTCGGGTATAGGGACGGCCACGCATCTCGGCGTCGAGAAGCTCAATGCCGACCTGGGGATCGCGGCGATGCACACACCGGCCGGGCCGACCGAGGCGGGAGCCGACACCGGCGCCCGCGTTGCAGCGGGCGAAGCGGACTACGCCATGTCACCGATCTCGATGGCCGGACCGCTCGTTTTCACCGGTGAGCTCGTAGCCCTGGGGGTCAGCGGCTCGCGGCGCTCGCGACTGCTGCCCGATGTGCCAACGATTGCTCAGGCCGGCGCGCCCGGCTTTGACTTCCCGATCTGGTACGGGATCTGGGCGCCGGCTGGAACTCCCGCACGGATCATCGACACGCTCGCCCGCGACATCGCGACCGCGGTCGCCACACCCGAGCTACGGGACGAGTTCCTCCGCCATGACGCCGAACCGCTGACGATGACCCGGGCCGACTTCGCGGCCTTCGTGATACGCGAGAGCGAGATGGCGGCGCGGCTGCTCTCCAGCGCCTAGGAATGGCGCTTCCGCCTGCAGGCGGCTGTCTCTGGACGTTTCATCGTTCGATGGGCTGGCTGCTTCCGGCGAGCAACCCAGATCGTGCTAGCCGGCGGCGGCACCTGCTCCGCGACCTGGATGGCTCATCAAGGTCGAGACCGAGATCTCGACCGCGGTCGTCAAGTCGGCGTTGACGTGCGTCGCGATCGGCTCCGGGTTGCGCTGGAGCACATCGACCGGCTCGCGGAACCGCGACCGTGCCGCCGCGCGACGGAGTCTCGCAACGCCGCGGTCGCCGAATGACCCCTGACGCGCCAGGTACTGTGAATCCCGACGGGCGCGCGCATCGCCAAGGCGACGTCCAACGTCAGATCGGGAGTTGCTCCCATGCGCGGCGCGTGAGGGCTGCTCCACGCGGGCAGGGTCAGCTGGTGAACCGTAGTTCGAATGCCACGGCTGTCGGGCTTTCGCGGACGTGGGCGCTGCCGCGCACGCCGTTATAGCGTCCGGTGCCGCCGGTGATCGCCGCGGTCAGCGGTGCGTCGGGTTTGCGGTTGTCGGCCAGGCCCTGCAGTGTGATCTGCCCGTCGCGCAGCACGATCGTTGCCGTGATCTGTTCGGTTGTGGCCTCGCCGCGTCCGCCGGTGACCATGAAGGACTGATGCAGCTCACCGATGACGGCACCGGCGCCGTCACGCAGCCGGGCACTGCCGACGGCGAGATCACCGGGCGATTCCGAGGGCCGGCGGCGGGTCATCTTGGGTGGCAGGTCGACGAGCTTCACCTTCGCGTCGCGGTGGCGAAACTGCACCGTCAGCGGGTCAGCAGCCTGAGTTTGCGCGGTCGGCGTCTGCGCGCTCGTTGCGGGGACGATCACGGCTGCCGCTGTGGCGAGCGCTGCGGCCGAGATGGCGATCCGGTACTTGGAAGACATCGCTTCAACCTTCCTGGTCGTGGTCAAGTGCGAGCACCGTAGGAATGGTGGGAGAGCACGTCGTCGGCGCAGCGGTCGGTTCCGGGGTCGACCCGTGGGTTGACGCGGAACTGCTGAAATCAATCAGCAGGCGTATGGCCGGCGAGCAGACAGCGCGTTAGTTTCGAGGGGTGCGCCGCTGGCGATCGCTTGAGCTCCCGTCACCACGAGTCACCCGGGCCGTAGCGGACGTGCTCGTGGTCGTGCTGGTGATGAGCGCGTTCGCCGGGGACGCTCCTTGGGAGCGGGCTGGCCCCGCGGCGTGGCAATGGGCTGTCGCGGCGGTGCTGACTGCGGGCGTGCTGCTGTTCAGGCGCCGGTCGCCGCTGGCGGTGATGGTCGCCATCCTGGCGTTGTGGCTGGCCGTCCACACGAACGACGCCGCGCACGACCCGGGCTTTCAGTTCATCTCGTTGCTGATTGCGACGTACGCATTGGGCGCCCACGCGCCGAGGTGGCAGGGGCTCGCGGGGCTGGCGTTGGCGGCGGCCGCCTTCTCGGCGATGAACCTCGTGCGCGACGAGGAGATCGTCGCGGTCGTCGCCGGCACGATCCAGTTCTCGGTCATGTTCGCCTTCGGCATGCTCGTCGGCGGGGCGAGCACGCGCGAGCGCGCGTTGCGCGAGCGCGCAGTGCGCCTGGAGGCCGAGCGTGACGAGCGAGCCCGCTCCGCGGTCGAGGCTGAGCGCGCGCGGATCGCCCGCGATCTACACGACTCGCTCGGTCACACGATCAGCGCGATCGTCCTGCAGGTCGCGGCCGTGCGCCGCCGGCTCGGTGACGATCAGCGCGTCGAGCGCGAGAGCCTGCTCGCGGTCGAGCAGTCCGGGCGCGACTCGGTCACCGAGCTGCGGCGCATGCTCGGAATGCTGCGCGAGCAGCCGCGTCCGGGGCTGGAGCCGCTGCCCAGTCTGGCGCGGGTGGACGAGCTGGCGCGGTCGGTTCGCGGCGCCGGCATCGCTGTCGACGTGGCCGTGAAGGGCGATCCGGCTGGGGTGCCGGCGGGCGTCGACGTGGCCGCGTTTCGGATCGTGCAGGAAGCGCTGACGAACGTGCTCAAGCACGCTCACGCTGCGCACGCGAGCGTGCGCGTCGCGTACGCCCGCGACGGCGTCACGCTTGAGGTCATCGACGACGGGCCGGGTTCTCATGCCAACAGCGAGGGCGAGCCCGGTCACGGCCTGATCGGGATGCGCGAGCGCGTCGCGTTGTACGGCGGCGAGCTTGTCACCGGGCCCCGCGGCTCGGGCGGCTTCGCCGTGACGGCCCGGTTGCCCTACGACCGGAGCCGGCGGTGAAGAGGATGAAGCTCGTGATCGCCGACGACGAGGCGATGGTGCGCCGCGGCCTGCGCATGCTCATCGAGACCGAGCCGGGGCTCGACGTCGTCGGAGAGGCCGCCGACGGGCGCGAGGCGGTGAGCCTGGCAAGACGGAGGCGACCGGATCTCGTCCTGATGGACATTCGTATGCCCGAGCTCGACGGCCTCAGCGCGGCACGGCAGATACTCGCCCTGCCACACCCCCCGCGAGTCCTGATGCTCACGACCTTCGACGAGGACGAGAACATCTACGAGGCGCTGCGTATCGGCACCAGCGGCTTTCTGTTGAAGGCCTCGCCACCCGAGCAGCTGCTCGAGGCGATCAGGGCGGTCGGCTCAGGCAACGCGCTGATCGACCCGGCAGTCACCAAACGAGTGATCGACGCCTTCAAGCGCCAGCCCGGATCGGGACCGCCGCCACCCGGCCTCGACGAGCTCACACCACGCGAGCTCGAGGTCCTGCGGCTCGTCGCGCGCGGACTCAACAATGCCGAGATCGCCGCAGAGCTCGTCGTCAGCGACGCAACCATCAAGACCCACGTCAACCGGCTGCTCATGAAGCTCGGCCTGCGCGACCGCACACAAGCCGCGGTACTCGCCTACGAAGCACGACTCGTCGAGCCCGGCAGCCGATGACGGCCGGCCCGTCGTCTCAACAACGGTCGTGAGCCGATCCTCGGCCGCCGTGGTCATCTGCTGGAGGGTGAACGCGCCGGGGCGGGCGGACGACCTCATCGGTCGAGCGCACCCAGTTGACGCATGGTCGCGAGGTCATCGCGGACCATCCAGTGCTCGGCGAGCCGTCCGTCGGCCACGCGCCAGATGTGGATCTGCTCGGTCTCAAAACGTCGGCCGCTCGCCGGGGCGCCGAAGAGCTCGCCGGCTTGAGTGGCACTGAAGCGCACGCGCGCGACGATCCGGTCCTCGCCCGCGAACAGGTCCTCGATCATCACGTGACGGTCGCCGAAGGTCTCGCGGAGCCAGCGGATTGACTGCCGAACGCCCTCAGGGCCGCCGGGCCCGTTCGCGGGGGCGTGATCGACGTACGCCGGGTGGATCACGTCGTCTACGACGGTGTCCTCACCGGCCTCGAATGCCATTAGAAGCCGGCGCGCGAGGTCGACCGTGGGGTTGGTGGTGGTGGTGGTCATGTCCTGCCTCTCGGGTTGTGGTTGTGTGGTCGAAAGCTGAACGCGGCTCCCGGGTCCGATCGTCATGCGGCCACCCAAAGCCGCTGTGCAGCGTCGCGACCGGCAGCGGGCTGATCGGCAGCCCCTGTCGCAGCGCGCGCTCGTTGAAGGCGCAGGGCGCGACGTCGTTGGGAGCGTCGGGGTGAAAGATGGACGCGAGCAGCTGGATCTGCGCCCGCCCTGGCCCCAGCTCGAACTGGCCGCCACCGTACGTCGCGATCCCGAAGCGTGCGCAGTGGTCGTAGGCGTCCAACAGCGCGCGGACACTGCCAAAGCGCGACGGCTTCATGTTGATCATCCGCGGCTTGACGAGGCGGTTTGCGATGTCGGCCGCCGAGCGGATCGGGACGTCCCACGTAATGCGGTCGTAGTGACCACGCAGAACGGGCTCGGTCGCGGCGCTGACGCCGGGGTCCTCGATCCACGCCTTGTCAAAGGCACGCAGGACGCGGCGGTAGAGCTGCGGGTCGGGACGCACCGCGACGGGAACTGCCTCGTCGTACTGACCTTTGAGATCGACGACGTCGACCACGCCCGTGCTCGCGAGGGCTTCCGCGGTTGCGTCGTCCCAGTCCGGGGTCAGCATGAGCTTGACCCGCTGCCGGGGGTAGAGCTTGAGGTGCGCGTCGAGGGTGTCAACCGGGTTGTGGGGCCCCGGTGAGACGACAAACGAGACGGGTCGTGACACGCGACCGAGTGCGACGGCCAGCGGCAGTCCGGCTTGGCGTAGGGCGAGGTCCAGTGCCGCGCTCTCAAACGCCCAGCGGCGGAAGTTGAGGAAGTCCGGGTCGCCGGCTCCCGACGGGAAGAGGTCAAGCGTGCCGAGGTGCGCCGAGAACGAGTCGAGGGTCCATTCCCCCGCGAGCGGCAGCACCGGTCCTGCGGCGCGGAAGGCGAGTTGGGCGAGGGGCGCGTAGGTCGTGTCCTCCCCGCGTCCCTCCTGACGGTCTCCGCGCAGGTGCACGACGGTCGTCAGCCTGGTGTAGTCGTCGTCGACCGCGAGCTCCAGGGCGGTGAGTTCGTACCCCTCGACCCGCAGCGGCAGCGCGGCAAGCCGCCCGTACGTCGCCCGCGGTGTCGTGGCGATCGCCGTCGCTGCCGCGGTCAACGTGTGTCCTGCCGCTCGCCGGGTGTGCCCCACGTGGATGGCGGGATGAACAGGCCCAGGGCGCTCGCGTGCGCGAGCGCCTGCAGCGTCGCCGCGCTCCATGACGACGGGTCTGCGGGCTTGCGTGCGTGGTGTTCAGCGCTGCGGCGCCCTGCGGTGCGGGTCCTGCGAAGGAGGCGGGTCACGTGTGTGGACATGGGCGCGATCCTCATGGGATCGTCCGGCGCGCGCGATGGGGAGCACCCTGGATCGGCGCCCTAGTCTTTTGCGCGCAGTGTCTGTGCGAGCTCGCCGCGGCGGCGGATGTCGAGCTTGCGGTAGACGTGCGTCAGGTGCATCTCGATCGTCTTTACGGTGACGAACAGCTCCTGCGCGATCTCGGGGTTCGAGAGTCCGCCGGCGGCCATCTCCGCGATCCGCTGCTCGCTGGCGGTGAGGGCGTCCGCGCCGGTGAGTGCCTCGCGACGAAGCTGGATGCCGCTCGCGCGCAGCTCGCGGCGAGCGGTCTCAGCGAGGGCGTCGGCGCCACAACGGCGGGCCAGCTCGTAACCCTCGCGCAGCGGCTGGCGACTCTCGACGCGGTGTCCGTGCCGGCGCAGAGCGCCTCCGAGGGTGACGCCGGCGCGCGCCTCCTCCAGCCGGGCTGGACTCTGGGCGAGTAGCTCGACGGAAGCTCGCAGCGTTTCGACGGCGTCGTCTGGTTCGCCGACGCGCGCCTGCGCGTGAAGCGCCTGGCCGATCGCGCCTGGGGTGTCCCATTGCCGCGCCAGCTCGAGCGCTTGCGCAGCGGCGCCTCGCGCGGCGGCAACGTCGCCCAAGGCGTGGTGCACGTCCGCGACGACCGCGAGATCTTCGATCCAACCCGCGTTGATGCCCCCCCGCCGAGCCGCTCGGCGCAGCGCCTCGTCCCAGTCAGCCAGCGCAGCGGCGTGCTCGCGGCGGAGCGCGCGCACGCACATCCGCGCCAGCAGCACCGCGGTCATCGGCGGCGAGTCAGGGACCTCCTCGCCGACCAATACGGCACTGAGCTCGCGCAGCGCGTCGTCGGCGCGCCCCTGATCGAGCAGGCAGCGGATGAGCGGCACGACGCCGCGTGCGAATGACCACTCCACGTCCAGCACAGCAGCGAGCGCCACGCGGGCGTCGGCCTCGGCGTCACGCAGCCGGCCCGCGCGGCGGTAGATCAACGCTCGCAGTGTCATCGCGGCGGCGAAGTCCGTCGTCGAGCCGCGACGGCGGGCACTGGCGACAGCGCTATCCATCAGGCGTTCGGCGTCGTCGAGACGGTCCGTCCAGCGCAGCCCCATCACCACCCCCGTAAGCGCGATCGCCGACGCGCCCTCCTCAACCAGCCCGTCGGCCTGACGGGCGGCCCGCGTCGCGATGTCGGCGATCTCGGCGGCGGTCGCCTCAGGGCGCATGCGGGCGAAGACGAGATGACCCATGAACACGGCCTCGCCGACCGTTGCCCCCGGCAACAGCGTCTCCAGGTCCGGCCGACGACCCTGGAGCACCAGCACCGCCCGCAGCCGCAGCGCCAGTTCCCGATCGCGCCGCTCGAGATCCGGAAGCGCCGACTCGATGAGCCCGACGATCCCGCGCATGCGCGACTGACCCGGCAGCGCCTGCGCGAGCAGCGCCAACGCGCGACCGCGGATCAACGGGTCGACGGCGCAGCGCTGCGCCTCGGCGAGGTGGTCGGCCGCATCGGCAGCGTTTCCCGTCGCAAGCTCGGCGTGACCGAGCTCGAAGAGCAGCTCGCCGCGCAGCGCCGTGTCCGGCGGCTCGAGCAGCGCCCGCTGCAGCAGGACGACCGCGCTTACCGGAGCGCCACGCTCGCGTGCGTGCTCGGCCGCCAACCGCAGGTCCGAGACGACGGCCGGATCAGCGGCCGCAGATGCGTGGAGGAGCTGAAGCGCGACCCGTTCGGGGCCGGCGCCGCGCGCGCGCAGCAGCTCGGCGGCGCGGGAGTGCGCGGCCGCGCGCTCATGCGCCGGCAGCCCGGCTCGCACAGCACTCGCGATGAGCGGATGGCGAAAGCGCAGCTCCGTCGCGTCATCCAGCAGCCCCGATCGCACGAGGTCGGCCATCGCCGACGCGGCCTGCGCCACCGATACCTCGGCCAGCTGCGCCGCGAGCTCGACCGCGACGCCATCCCCCAACGTCACCGCAGCGCGCGCCAGCGCCGTCGCCGGTGAGCCCAGCCGCGCGAGATCCGCGGCCACGGCCCGTGCCACACTCGGCGGACTCACGTCCGTCACGCGCCCGGCGCCCGCCGCGCTGAACGGAACCCCATCGGCCCGCATCGTCTGCACGAGCTCTCCGACCAGAAACGGATTTCCGCCCGTCGCGTCGTGACACGCCCGAGCAAAGGCTTTGTCGACCGGGCCGCCCTCGAGCTCCTCCAGCAGCCGCTCGACGCCGGCCAACGCGAACGCCGACGGCTCGACGCGCCCGCCAGCGGGATCTGTCCGGATCTCGCCGAGGACCGATCCCGCGACGGAGTCCTGGTCGTGGCGCGCGGCGATCACGAGCGCAATCGGAAGCGAGTCCACACGCCGCGCCAGATACGCAAGAAACCGCAGCGAAGGCTCGTCGCTCCAGTGGGCATCGTCGACGACGAGAAGCAGCGGGACCTCGTCGGCCAGATTTGCGACCAGCCAGTACAGGCCATGCAACAACCCGATCGAGGTCGCCTCAACCGTCGCCGGCGCGTCCAGCAGAAGCGGCCCCGCCAGCCGCGCCGCTCCCCGCAACAGCCGCTCGCGATCGCGCTCGCGGCGTATCGCCGGCTCCAGACACTGACGAATCACACCCAGCGGGTAATCACGCTCAAGCTCCGACGCGCGCGCGTGGAGCACGCGCATCCCGCGATCGCTGGCCCACCCACGCGCCACCGCCAGCAAGCTGGTCTTGCCGATCCCAGCCGGGCCCTCGATCAGCAGCACCGATCCGCTTCCCGACCGCACCGACGCAAGCAGCGCGTCGATCACCGAAAGCTCGCGCTCGCGCTCGACCAACGACCCCGCGTCTCTCAACAAGCTCTGCCCGTGCACCGGCCAAATCTAATACGCCCTCCGCACCGCCAGCGAGGCTCTCTTTGGCGATGACGACTGTGCGGAGTCGCGCGGAATAGCTCGTAACCAATAGCCCGTCCCTCAGCGGAACGGCTCCGCTCCACCTCAGCCGAACGCCAAATGGGGACGCCGCTGATGCGCCTCCGGCGAATTCTCTTGTCAGCGCTGCCGTCGGGCCCTGGGGCGCGCGAGTCAGCCACCTGTGGGCCGGACCACGATGTCGATCTTCATCTTGACCTTGGCCACCTTGGTCCTGCCAGCGGTGTCGGCTGCATCATCATCGCCCCCGGCGACCATGGTGGTCGCCGCTTCGTCGGATGCCGTCGGGTGGACTCGGCTCGCGCCGCGCCCGTGACGCCCGACGACAGGGCGACGGCGAGGACGCCTCGCAGATGACGCGGCGGGCGGTGCGACCGGTAAAGCCGATGATGCGGTTCGGGGAAGTGTTCATATGCGCTCCTTTGAGGCGATCGCGGGTATGCGACAACCTCCACAGGGACTTGCACCCCGCGCGGCTGGTCATGCCCGGCGTACACAAAAGAAGGCCCGCTCGCGCGGGCCTTCTCTCAGACAGGGTCGACGTCCGCCTAGCAGTAGGAGTGGTACTGGCAGTACCACTCTTCCGCGTCCTTCCACCACCGCAGGTTGATGACGTCTCCGGCGCGCCATGCGTACACGAGATAGTCCGGTTCGGTCACGTTGTAGAGCGCGTTGTCGGACTCCACGGTCACCGCCGTGCCGGTGGGGCCACCCTTGATGACCCACTCGTAGTCGGCGTCGTCTGTCCACTCGAGGTTGATCCCGCACGGGCGCGAGCCGTAGTGCAGGTAATCCATGTACTTCGTGTTCCTGAGCGCCAGGCGTTCCCCGTAGCGCAGCGGTCCGGTCGCTCCGGTCGTGCGACGGAAGCGCCACTGACGCGTCGTGCCGTCGCCCCAGCCGAGGTTGATGCCCGTGCAATACGGTCCGCGGTCGTGGTAGACGACGTCGTCGCCGATGTGCTCGTTGTACAGCGAGAACGAGTAGTTGGTGCTCGGCGCGACCGCGGAGGGGAAGTCGAACGTCCACTGATAGATGCTTGCCTGCGCGGCAGGTGCAAGCGCCGCGATGAGCGCGACGAGCGCGACCGTGAGCACCGCCACGAGGGGCGCGCGACGGCGGGCCAGCGGATCGACAGCAGTGATGCGCTGCATGATGAGCCTCCTTGATGTGAATGTCGCTCGCGCCGGGTGCGCGGCGAGCTTCGAGTCGAAGGGGACGCTAAGTCCGGGCCGCGGGCCGGGCAATCGGGAGTTCTCCCCATGCGATCAGCCCGTGCTCCATCGCGAACAGCGTCGCCGCGGCGCGGGTCGAGACGCCGATCTTGCGGTACGCGTTCTGGACGTGCCGGTCGGCGGTCTTGACCGAGATGCCGAGCGCGCGCGCGACCTGCTTGGTCTGCAGTCCACGGGCGAGCATCGCGACCACCTCGGCCTCGCGCTCGCTCAGCCCCGCCGGTCGCTCGAGTCGTGGTGCCCGCTGCCCCCCACTCTCCAAGACCGCCCTGACGGCCTCGGCATCGAGCCGTCCGGCACGCGCCTCCCGGGCCAGCTCGGCCGCCGCTCGCTCGGGTGCCAGGGCTTCGCGGTGGGACCGCGGCTCGGTCATTGCGTGGTAGGCGTCGGCAGCGGCGAGTAGGCGGGCAGCCAACGCGAGCTCGGGGCCGACCGCGCCGCGGTGGTAGCCCGAGCCGTCGAGGCGCTCGTGGTGGGCGCCGGCGACTCCGGCCAGCGTCGTGAGAAACGGTGCGCGCGAGACGACGCGCTGGGTGTGGTAGGGGTGCAGCCGTACCTGCTCCCACTCGTCGGCGGTCAACGGCCCGGGTTTCTGCCAGATCCGCGGATGCACCGCTACCCGTCCGAGGTCGTGGAGCAGCGCTGCGCGGCGGATCGTCGTCACGCCCGCCGGGTCGAACCGGCACTGCGCTGCCGCTGCGCCTGCCAGCTTCGCCACTCCAGCGGAGTGGCCGCTGAGGTAGGGCGAGATCAGATCGGCGAAGTCGCCGATCGCCGCGAGCGCTCGCTCCAGCGCGTCACCCTGCAGCCCCCGCGTGGGCTTCGGCTCGCAGGCAAGCGTCTCCTCCCAGGTTGATCCCACCTGGTCGAGCGCGAGGATCTCTTGGGCGCCGTCCACGAAGCAGGCGGCGATCTCGGGGTCGAATGCATGTCCGGCGCGCTCGCCGATGACGCGCACGACGTGGTCTACGTCACCGAGCAGACGTTGGAAGGAGGCGTCCACCGCGACCGCCACGATCCGCATCGCCAGCGGAATCTCATCACCCTTCGCACGGCCGAGCGGCCCCCTGCCGTCCCAGCGCTCGAACAGATGAGCCAGCAGCGGTTGCATTTCGGGCGGACCGCCGACCCGCTCCGCCAGCATCTGCGCCACCTCGCAGCTAGCGGTGAGGTGCGGACGCTGCTCGCGCGCCATCCTCGGCAGCCGGCGGACGACCGCGACGGCGCGCATCGGTCCCTCGATCTCAGGGGGCGGCAGTGCACGCATCAGCCCGGCCAGAACCTCGCGACCGGACCCATACATCACGGGATTGAAATGGGTGGTCAGCGAACCGCCGAAGACCTCCGCGCCGACGTGCGCGTCGGTCGTGCAGCCCGCATGCGCGAGCAGACAGGCGTAGTAGGTCTGGGACGCGGTCGAGCCGTCGACGCCCAGCTGCTCGCCCAGTCGCATCGCGATCAGCGTGGTGTGCAAGCCGTGCTCGAACGGAAAACCCATGCCGAGGTCGGTGGCCAGGCACAGCGTCGCGACCAACTCCGCGCTGCGCACTCCCTCACCGACGTGCGACGCCTGCACCGACACGCCCTGACACTACTCCGCACGCGCCGCCGCGGACCAGCTGCCTCGACGCCCTCCTCACGCGGAGATCCCGGCATGTCCGCGATCGACCCCACATGCTCGTCCTCGGACGGCGAACAGAAGCGGTCAAGCAGACTCGAGGCTGAAGCGCGGGGAGCCGGGCGATGAAAGTGCCGCGCGGATCGGTGATCTTCGCGCCGCGGGGTGGGCACTCCCACGGCTGGATCGGGCTCGCCCGCGGGCTTGGACCCGACGCCGTAGCACCTCGTCAGAGGCGGTTATGGCGTGTGCCGCGCGGCATCTACGTCGACTGCCAGTCCGGCAAACCTGTTCGCGTAGTGCTACAGCGCGCGCCGGATCTTGGCTGAAACCGCGGACCATCCGCCGCTGCCAGCCAGCAGACGTGGCCACGGACGTCGAAGCCGGTCGTCCAGCGGGACGGCGGCTGGGCGCCGGGCGCCGTCTCGCAGGCGAACCCATCAGCGGAACGCCGGCAGTCGTCCCGCTACCGAACCGCTACCGAAACCCAGCTACCGGCCCGCTCAGTGGGACGCGCGCCGAGCCGCAGCCACACGCTGCACGCCGAGCCCGACGGATCGTTCATGATCGTCGCCCTGGTCTGGCGGCCCGGGCAGATCACACGGATCCACGACCGAAATCCACCCGCGAGCAACATCAGCGAGACGCCGGCGATCCACATTTACGGCCCCGACATCACCGCATCGGCTTCAGCGCCCGCCGCTACGACCGACCTGGTCGATCGAGACCGCAAGAGAAAACCAACTCCCCCCGATTACCGAAGGAGCACCAGCGATGTCACTCGCGCGCGTCCAATTCATCTCCGTCTCGCTCGACGGTTTCGCCACGGGCGAAGGTCAGAGCCCCGACGCACCGTTCGGTCATGCCGGCGAACGGCTGCACGAGTGGATGTTCGCGACCCGGTGGGGCCGCGAGATGCTCGGCGAGCCGGATGGGACCCGCGGCGTCGATGACGCCTTCTTGCGGCTGTTCGCTCCTGGGGTCGGCGCCGAGATCATGGGTGCCGGGAAGTTCGGCCACCCCGGGTGGCACGAGGACCCGGAGTGGGAGGGCCCGTGGGGTCTCAACCCGCCGTTTCACACACCGGTCTTCGTCCTCACCCATCAGACGCGCCCGTCGATCGAGATGGAGGGCGGCACGACATTCCACTTCATCGACGCTTCGCCTGCCGAGGCGCTCGAGTCGGCCCGCGAGGCTGCAGACGGCCAGGACGTACGCATCGGCGGAGGTCCGACCGTGATCCGCGAATTCGTTGCTGCCGGGCTCGTCGACCACATGCACATCGTGGTGGTCCCGATCCTGCTCGGCCGCGGCGTACGCCTCTGGGACGGACTGGAGGGCCTCGAGAACGACTACGAGGTCGAGGCCACCTCCTCACCCAGCGGAGTCACGCACGTGACGTTCACCCGTGCGGGTGTCTGAAACGGCCCCGCTCGAGAACCCCCGAGCCGCGGCCACCGCTGGTTCACGCTGCGTCGTACTCGGAACGACAACGCAGAGGCGGTTGCGCGGCATGGCCCACATCTCAGTGCCCATCTCAGAGGTGCAGACCAGGTCTTGACAGTTCCTCCGCTGCCAGTCAAACCGGAGCGTCCCGGTGACGAACCTCAGCGGAACGCCCACCGTCGGCGCCGTCTCGCAGGCGATCGGCCACCCGGGCGGCCGCCGGGCGACGGCGTCAGCGTCCAACCCGGCTGCCCGTTGCATCGGATCTGCGCAGCATCTGCATGAATGTCACACCTCGCTCAGCTACGGTCCGCGCGTGTCTGGCGCCGCGCTCTCCAGTCGACTGTCTCGCGACGTAAAGCGCGTACAAGAAGTAGGGAACAGAATGGATCGCGCCCGCGTGGTGGTCGTGTGATTGGTCGCGATCGTGGACCAGTGCGCGCCTCGCTGTCGGCAGCGGCCGTCGCGCTCATCGCCAGCTTCGGCCTGTCTGCCTGTGGTGACGAGTTGGCGCTCGATCTCAGTGACCCTCCGAGGCCTCAGCGCACCCAGCCGCCGACGCAACTCGAGGCGAAGATCGCCTGGCTCGGCCCACAGTTCGGCAAGCTGAGCTTTCATAGCGTCGACCGTCACCCGCCGCCGCTGAGCGTCGTTCGCTACGGAGAGCCGACCCCGCCTGACCCCGGCAGCGGTGATGTATGGCACTTCGCGCTGACGGTCTCGACCGCGCCACGCCGTCAAACAACCAAACGACGGCTGCAGCGAACGCTCGGAACCGGAGTGCCCGTACAGCTGGGCACCAGATACGGCTGCCGGCACGCAGGCGGACCACGACGCGTAGCGGTGCTGACAGCCGCGGTGCGCATCGAGATCACTGGGCTTGATTGCAGCCAGCTCCTCGCCGCGAGCCGCAAGCTGACTATCGCTTGAAAACACCGGAAGCCGGTCCTCCAGGGGGGACGCGAGATCCGGCCCGCGACGCCGTCGGCCGGCGCGGCCGGCGTGTCCCGCTGACCACCGTGGCCGGGGCGGCGCTGGCGCGAGCCCGAGAGCGCTCGACGCCGAA
The DNA here is from genome assembly GCA_035536715.1 of Solirubrobacteraceae bacterium. Classification (GTDB taxonomy): domain Bacteria; phylum Actinomycetota; class Thermoleophilia; order Solirubrobacterales; family Solirubrobacteraceae; genus CADCVQ01. Next base: position 7,229 of record DATLNO010000114.1, on the reverse strand, counting down.
TCCGGCGCTACTCCCTTGGTCCAAAGCGATTCATCTGCTGCACGCGAAGGAAGCACCTTTGTCGCGGCATGCCGCACGGTCGAGTCGGGTTCTTGCTCCATGTGGTCAGATGCGATCGGGATCGCGCGGCCGACGCCGTGGACAAGACAACGAGAGGTATCGATGAGCGAGTACGCAGTCGCCCGCCTGGAGGAGATCGACGAGATCACCGACGGCCGCGAGCCGTGGCGTCCGGTGCGCCACCACTTCGGCATCACGTCGTTCGGGATCAACGCCTGGACGGGTCGAGAGGCGGGAGACAGGATCATCAACGAGCACGACGAGGAGGGCGAGGATGAGGAGCTCTACATCGTCCATAGCGGCCGAGCCAGGTTCGAACTCGACGGTGAACGCGTGGATGCGCCAGCCGGTACGTTCGTCTTCGCCCGACCGGGCGTAAAGCGGACGGCGTTCGCCGAGGAGCCGGGGACGACGATTCTCGCGGCGGGGGCAACGCCGGGGCAGGTCTACACGCCGACCGGCTGGGAGCTCTGGGCCCCGGCCGGCCGACTCTACGAGGAGGGGCGGTACGCAGAGGCGGCCGACCTGGCTCGGGACCTGGCCGCGGCACACCCGCAGTACCCGGCGCTCCTCTACAACCTCGCCTGCTGCGAGAGCCTCGCCGGGCGCAAGGCCGACGCGATCGAGCATCTGCGGCTCGCGATCGAACGGTCGGACCGCGAACGGTCGTGCCTGGCGCAAGACTCAGACCTCGACGCCCTCCGCGGGGAGCCGGAATTCCAGGCGCTCCTCGCCGGCTGACGCTCACAGCAGGCGCAGCTATGCCAGGGAGGAGGCGCTTCGGTGCACGATCGCCGGCGCGCGGGACGCCGGCGCTGCAGCGGCGCAGTCCCATGAATCAGTCCCCTCATCGGGACGCCTGAGCGCGTTCCACCGCCGAACCTCAACCGGGACGCGCTGGATCATCGACGCTCCGCCTGTCGTAGGCCATCATGTGCGCGATGTCGGTTGTGCGTGGGGAGCATCTGGAGTCGATCAACGCGGTCGCGTCCGAGGCGGGCGCTTGACCGCGGGGCCGGTTGTCTTGCGCCGCGCCGCGCGTGGTGAGGCGCAGCAGCTCACCGAGCTGGTACTGCGGTCGAAAGCCGTTTGGGGTTATGACTCGCAGTTCATGCGACGCGCTGCCGTGGAGCTGGTCGTCAGCGAGCAGGACATCGCCGGTCGCGACGTGTTCGTGGCGCAGGTCGGTGACGTGCTCGCCGGGGTGGCCGGCGTCGATCACGCCGCCGATCCGCCGGAGCTCGATCTGCTATTCGTCGATCCCGTCCACAAGGGAACCGGCGTGGGGCGCGCGCTGCTGCGACACGCGCTCGGGGCAGCACGTGCGCGCGGACTGACCGAGCTGGCGATCGTCAGCGACCCGTACGCCGAGCCGTTCTATCTCTCCCAAGGGGGGCGTCGCGTCGCCGTTCAGCGATCGTCGTCAACGGGACGTGATTTGCCGCTTCTGCGCATCAGCACAGACGTCGCGGTCGACTAGTGGTCCCGACCACAAGTTTGCGTGGGACAACGCTAAGCGTTAGTCGCCGTGCAACGCGACAGCTCGTCAGGACCAGCGAACATCTGCGCGCACTTGCGCTCGGCACGAGCTCGGTGAAGGATCTCGCTGCGGACGCGTCATTTCCGTTCGTCGGGCAGCTCATCGGCGCCTCAGCGCTCCGATCAGAAACTCGACTACGGTCACGGTGATGATCGTCACATCCGTGACGAGCTGCAACTCGAAGGACGATGATCCCGCTGGTGGCTGCCAGTGCGATTGCCGCGGCGGCACCCGCGGCTGTCTTTGCTCCGCCACCGCCGGCGAGCTTGACGAGCCCGGCGAGGATCGGGAGCCCGAACGTCGGGTTGAGCGCCTGCAGTCGCTTGGTGAGCCGCCGCATGTCGCGCTGGTAGGCGCGGCAGCCAACACAACCTTTGACGTGGCGGACGGCGTGCTCGCTGGGCCGCGCGCCATGCTCGTGCGCGTCCAGCAGCGTGCCACGAATCTCGAGGCAGGCCGCGTCGCGTGCGTCGCGTGTCTTGATCAGGTTCTCGCGTGCCCTGCTGGTGAGCTTGTGCGCGGCCATGACGCTGACGCCGAGCTGCGCCGCGACCTGCTCCGGGCTTTGGTCGTCCAGTTCACGGGCGAGCAGCGCCATGCGCTGCTTGACGGGCAGATCGGCCAGATCCGCGATCAGCCGGCGCACGGCCTCTTTGCGTCTCAACACGGTCTCGGGGTCCTCGCGGCCGTCACCGGTGAAGGCGTGGTCGCTGTCCAGGATCTCGTCGCCCCAGCGCTTGCGGCGCACCTCGTCGATCGCCCGGTTGCGCGTGAGGCGAAACAGCCACGGCCGCAGTTCGTCGGGCACCTCACCTGCGCGCAGCGCCTCGTGCGCGCGGATGAGGACGTCCTGCACGACGTCCTCGGCGTCGTGCTCGGAGCGGCGAAGCAGCGTGCCGGCATAGCGCTGCAGTGCGTTGCGGTGGCGCGCGTCGAGCGTCGCGAACGCAGCGCCGTCGCCGCTGCTGACGCGGCGGGCGAGCTCGGAGTCATCTGGATCGGAGTGCTGGACGAGGGAGCGCATCGCGGCGACGACGCCAGTGTCGCGCCACCGCCGGTGGCGCGACAACTGCGACGCCTCCTGGCTACTGCAGGATCGATCCGCCGCGCACCACCGACGGCAGGCCGGCGGCCTTCTTGGTGGCCTTGGCGCTGAGCTTGGCAACGATCGTGCCCGGCGAGTTGCGGAACGTGTTGGCGTTGCTGGTGAGCTTGTAGTGCGCGGTTCTGCCCGCCAGCGTCAGCGAGAACGTGCCGCTGCAGGGACGCGTCGAGCTGACCTTCGTCGCCTGCACGCAGTCGATCTTGATCTTGGTCGCCTTCGCCGGCTTGTCCTTGACGCCGTAGCGGGCGTAATCGCGGATGGCCTTGCGCATGGCGGCGTCGGACTGCGGATCGGCGATCGCCGCCGCTGCTCCAGTCGGAGCGATTGCGATGAGTGCCAACACGAGCGAGACGAGCGTTGCGGTTCTGATGGACATGGTAGGTGTGCTCCTTGCGGGCGGGATGAACGGGCTATGACCCGACCACGGATGAGCGCCGGCGGGCTGCCGGACCTTCCCGAACCTGGCGCGGCGCCACTCACCGCCCGGCAGCGGTTTCCGAGCCCCAGTCCGGCACCACGGCAAGCAACAGTCGGTCGACCACGACTGTCCGTCGATGGCACGGGCGACAACCGCAGCGGCGCCTACACGCTGTCGCCACGGCTTCGACGCTGACGACGTATTCAGAACCCGTGTTGGCAATCAAAGTCTCCAGCGCGAGTGCCCGTGGAGGGTCCCCCAGCGGGACTGCGATAGCGCGCCGCGACGCCACCAACCGGCGCGCGACGGCCGCCGTATCCCGCTGACGAAGCCCATCGGAACGCCGCTGCCCGCTCGCCGGCCGGCGCTACGGCGCGTTTGCGGACGGCGTCAGTAACGGCTGCCGCCGGAGGCAACGCGTCGTACACGTCAACGGTCTAGGTTCCGCAGACAACGCTACCTCAACCGCCTCGGTGCCCGTCGGCCTTCCGCGAATCACTTGGGCGATCAGCCGACAGCCGCCCCGCTCGCTGGGTCTGCTCGCGCAGCAGCACCTCGATCTGCGCATTGACACTGCGCAACTCGTCGGCAGCCCAGCGCTCAAGTGCCGCGTGCAGTGCGGGATCCAGCCGCAACAAAAAGCGCTTGCGCTCGCTCATGACGACGGCGTCTGAGCTTCAGGAGTACAGCGAACCGGCGTTGATCACCGGCGAGGCGCCGCGATCGCCGGCAAGAACGATCATCAGGTTGGACACCATCGCGGCCTTGCGTTCCTCGTCGAGGTCGACGATGCCCTGCTCGCCGATCTCTCGCAGCGCCATCTCCACAAGGCCGACGGCGCCGGCCACGATGATTTTCCGCGCGGCGAGAATCGCTGACGCCTGCTGGCGGCGGAGCATGGCCTCGGCGATCTCGGGGGCATAGGCCAGGTGCGTGATTCGTGCCTCGAGCACCTCGATGCCGGCGGCGCCAAGACGCTCCTGCAACTCGCTGTGCAACGCGCCAGATACCTCTTCGGTACCTCCTCGCAGCGACACCGTCCCCTCCTCAAAGTCGTCGTAGGGATACCGCGTGGCCAAGTGACGCAGAGCCGACTCGCTCTGGACGTTGACGTACTGCTCGAAGTCCTCGACGTCGAAAACCGCCTTGGCCGTGTCGGCGATCCGCCACACGACGACCCCGCCGATCTCGATCGGGCTGCCAGCTGCGTCATTGACCTTGATGCGGTCGCTCTGAAAGTTCCGCACGCGCAATGAGATCTTCTCGCGCCAGGGTGCAGTCAGCGGGTTCACCCAGAACCAGCCCTCGCGTAGCACGGTGCCCGTGTAGCGCCCAAAGAGGATGAGCACCTGCGACTCGTTGGGCTGAAGAACGATGAACCCGGCTGACGCGCCGAGCGCCGGCACGGCGAGCACCATGGCGACGACCACCCCCGCGCCGCCTGCCGCAGCGGCGAGCACGACCGCCGCCGCCAACCCGAGGACGATCGCGATCAGGGCCGGGGCACCGCGGTGGGCCTTGCCCTCTCGCTGAGAGGACGGCGCGCGCGGCTCGAAGATCGGGGCGGTCGATGCTGTCGCAGACATGAGGCACACCTCTCGGTTGTGATAGCAAAGTGATATCACAGCGATATTAGAATTGTCACGTTTGGCGTCAGCGGGGCTGGCCCGCTCGTCGGCAGCCTCTAGGTGTCGAGGATCCGTTCAACGGCAACCGGCAGGCGCGCTGACTGACCGCCGTCTTCGCGGTGCCCAACCAGATGATCCGCAAGCCGGTCCCTCATCAGGACGCCACTGACCGCCGCCGACACGTTCCATTGGCGAACCCCAGCGAGACGCCGAAATGCGCGGGACGGACGCGGCGCGTCCCGCAGGCGATCCCTTACATACATGGCCTGTGATCCGGCAGGGATATCGCGATCGCCTCGGAACACAGCGCCACGAGATCCTTGGGCAGCCCGAAGCCCGCGCCGATCCGACGTCGGGCACTCAGCGCCTGGTCTCGTACCTGGTCAGCACCACGCCGTCGGGAAACGTCCGGGTCTGCACCAGGGTCAGGTTCACCCAGTTGTTCAGGGCCGTGAAGAACGGCGTGCCGCCGCCCACCAAGACCGGTGCGGTGGCCAGCACGTACTCGTCGATCAGCCCGGCCCGCATGGCCGCCGCGGCGAGTGTGGCACCGCCGATGTCCATGGGGCCGCCATCCTCGGCCTTGAGCCTGATGATCTCGGTGACCGCGTCGCCGGTGACCAGGCGGGTGTTCCAGTCGACCGTGCTGGTCGTCGAGGAGAACACCACCTTCGGCATGTCCCGCCAGCGGTTGGCGAACTCGATCTCCGCCGGCGTGGCGCCCGGCTGCTTGTCGGCGGTCGGCCAGTGGGAGCTCATCGTCTCCCACAGCTTGCGCCCGTACAGCGCCAGGCCTGTCGCCCCCACCCGGTCGGACCACCACTGGAACAGCTCGTCGCTCGGCACGCTCCAGCCGAGGTCGTCGCCGGGCGCGGCGATGTAGCCGTCCAGGCTCACGTTCATGCCGAAGGTCAGTTTCCGCATGACGTCAGCCTCCCATGAGTCGGCATCTCGGCGTACAGACCAGCACGGCGCGGAGAATCATCGGTCACGCCACACCACGGCCGGTCGACCACCACGCCAAGCGGATGCTGCGTCGGAAGGGAACCTCTACCGGGATGGGGGCGTCCGAAGTGCCGGAAGGCGGAGCGCCTCGCGTGTCCGCCGACCTGTCTCATGAGGCGCCCGTTATCCCGCCACAGACCAACCTTCGACTCGAACACGACGCGCGCCCCACACGCCCACCGCCAGATCGGACGCATCGACCGAGTACTAGAGTGGTGCACCCGGCAACGTTTGCCGGGTTGACATAACAAGGGCTGTGGACCCTGGCCGTCGAATCCTCGGGTCGAGACCATCTCGGCGGAGGGGGCAGACTTGGCGGCCAGCGTGTCGTTGCGCGAGATCTCCAACGAGGAAGGTCAGCGGCTGCTGCGGATCGTACGCCGCAGCAGCGGTTCGGTCGTGACGTGGCGCCGCGCGCAGATCGTGCTGTTGTCGGCGCAGCGGATGTCGCCGTCGGCGTCGTTCACGCTGCCCAAAGCGCCAGGAGATCAAGCGGATCGCGCTGACGGATCCGCAGAACCTCGACCAGCCGTTTGTGACCTGGAGTCTGAGCAAGCTCGCGGACTACCTGGTCGCCGAGGGGGTGGGGACGGACATCTCCCACGAAGGCCTGCGGCTGCTGCTGCGCGAGGAGGGCGTCCGCTTTCAAGCGGTAAGGACCTGGAAGCACTCAAACGACCCGAACTTCGAGGCCAAGCGCGACCGCATCGTCGAGCTCTACGACCTCGCTGAGCGTGGCGCGGCCGTCGTGATCTGCCTGGACGAGTTCGGCCCGCTGAACCTGCAGCCCCAGCCCGGCGGCCGCAGCTGGGCGCCGCGTGCCAAGCCCCGCCGGATCCGCGCGACCTACACGCGACCGCACGGCGTGCGGCACCTGATCGCCGCCTGCGACGTCGGCGCCGACAAGCTCTACGGGCACATCAAGAAGCGCAAGACCCGCGTCGAGTTCCTCGCGTTCTGTCGATACATCCGGTCGCTGCACCCGCCCGACATCCGGCTGCACTTCATCCTGGACAACTTCAGTCCGCACCTCGGCCAGAAGATGCGCGAGTGGGCCGCCGACAACAACGTCGAGCTCGCGTACACGCCGTTCTACGGCTCCTGGCTAAACCGCATCGAAGCGCAGTACCGGGCGCTGCGCTACTTCACCTTGGCCGGCACCGACCACCCCGACCACGCCACTCAGGCGCGCCTCATCCGCCGCTACATCGCGTGGAGCAACCGCCACCCGTCCGACCGCCGGCTACGTCACCTCGTCAACACGGCAAACGTTGCCTGACGCACCACTAGCGAGCGGCTTAGCTGGGTGTCGTCGCTGGCCAGACGACCTCGTGCAGTTCCTCGAGCGCTCGCCGGAGCTGCTGTGCGTGCTGCGCACCGAGCCGGGAAGCCCATTGCGTCTCGATCTCGCTGATGATGCCGGCTCCTTCGGCGGCGGCGGCAGCGCCACGCGCTGTCAGTCGCACGACCTTC